>NZ_JANIBK010000167.1 GCF_024505165.1 Methylomonas rivi | reverse complement strand
ATTTTTTGATTTTTAGCCAAAAAAACGGCGGACGAATTTTTACTACAAAAACCGCCCGGCCAAGTCATCAGACCAAATCAAGCCATGTCCGCAGCCCTTTCGAATCCGCTCGAGATGTCGCGCGCGCCATCACTAAAACCGATGCCTACAAACAGTCACGAAAAGATCGCAAAAAGGTCGAAATGCTATTTGCTCACCTCAAGCGCATCTTACGACTCGATAAATTGCGATTACGGGGATTCACTGGGGCACAGGATGAGTTCCTATTGGCGGCAACTGCCCAAAATCTGAGGCGAATGGCGAAAAGGTTGGCAATCAATGACGAAATAGCCCAAGGAATACCCGCATAACGGCCTATCGGGTCGTTTTTACTCATCGAAATTCAAAAATGTCTGACTATTTCTGACAGAAACCGACAACCGATTAAATCCCCAAGCTCAATCATTCAGAAAAATACCGACTTTTTCAACAGAATCTGCCGGTAACGAGCATTGCTCCCACCAACTTTTGCACACAACCACTTGTTGTGCTCATGAATGATCCAACCCTGTTTTGCACAAAACAGCATGATTTAAAAAGTAGAAGTGTTCTGATTTCCAACCCTGGAATGCAAATAGCCGTTTTTTCTTGTATCCTTGATCTTTCATCTACTTGCACAAAAACAAGCATCCAAACCGATCATGCCGACCTCCTCGCTCAATATCGCCGACCTGCTCGACACCCTCGAAGCCGACATCCGCCAACAAATCGCCAGCCGCAAGCTGGCCAATCCCTTGCTGATCGGCATACACAGCGGCGGAGCCTGGATAGCCGAACAGATACACCGGCGCTTGCGGATTGCCGAACCCTTGGGATTATTGGATATTACGTTTTACCGGGACGATTTTTCGCAAATCGGCATGCACCCCAATGTCAAAGCCAGCCAACTGCCGCCGCATCTGGAAGGCCGGGACATCATTCTGATCGACGACGTGTTCTATACCGGCCGCACCATCCGCGCCGCGCTGAACGAGATTTTCGACTACGGCCGTCCCAACCAGGTTTTACTGGCGGTACTCATTGAGCGCAACGGCCGGCAAATCCCGCTGCAACCCGATTGCCGCGGCGCCCGTATCGACCTGCCGGAAGGCCAGCGCATCAAACTGACCGGCCCCGATCCCTTGGGCATAGACCTGCAAACCCTGGCGTGCGCGGCCTGATCATGCATCGACACTTGCAACTCACCGAACACGGTAAACTCAAGCATTTTCTCAGCATAGAGGGACTGAGCAAGCGCTTGTTGACCGAGATCCTGGATACCGCCGAATCCTTTGCCGGCATTTCCGAACATCAGGTGAAAAAAGTACCGTTATTGCGCGGCAAAACCATCGTCAACCTGTTTTTCGAAAACAGCACCCGCACCCGCACCACTTTCGAACTGGCGGCAACCCGTCTATCGGCCGATGTGTTGAATATGAACATCGCCACGTCCGCCACCTCCAAGGGCGAAAGCCTGCTGGATACCATCCGCAACCTGGAAGCCATGCATGTGGACATGTTTGTGGTGCGGCACGCCTTGAGCGGCGCGGCCCATTTCATTGCCCAACACACCGCGCCGCACATCAGCGTCATCAATGCCGGCGACGGCCAACACGCCCACCCGACCCAAGCCATGCTGGATATGTTCACCATTCGCCAGCATAAGAAACAATTTGCCGGCCTGAAGGTTGCCATCGTCGGCGACATTCTGCACTCGCGGGTTGCCCGCTCGCAAATTCTGGCCCTCAATACCCTGGGGGTGGCCGAAGTACGGGTGATTGCCCCTAAAACCCTGCTGCCGGCCCATGTCTGCAGCATGGGCGTGATTCCGCTGCATGACATGGAGGAAGGTCTGAGCGACGTCGACGTCGTCATCATGCTGCGGCTACAAAAGGAACGTATGAATTCGGCTTTTCTGCCCAGCGAGAGCGAATTTTTCAAATGCTACGGTTTGACCGAAACCAAACTGCAACAGGCCAAACCCGATGCCATCGTCATGCACCCCGGCCCGATCAACCGCGGGGTGGAAATCGCCTCCAGCGTGGCCGACGGCCCGCAATCGGTGATACTGGAGCAAGTCAGCAACGGCATTGCCGTACGCATGGCCGTCATGACCATGACGCTGGGCCACCATGGAGGCGCGGCATGACTAAAATTCTGATCGAAAACGGCCGCATCATCGATCCGGCCAATGCCGTCGACGCCGTGGGCTCGCTGTGCATAGCCGACGGCAAAATTTTGCAGGTGCTGACTCCGCCGGCCGATTTCACGCCCGACCTGACCATTAACGCCAAGGGCCAAATCGTCTGTCCGGGCTTCATCGATTTGAGCGCCCGCTTGCGCGAACCCGGCCACAGCCACAAAGGCACTATCAAAAGCGAAACCCGCGCCGCCTTGAGCGCCGGCGTCACCTCGCTGTGCCTGCCGCCGGATACCAAGCCGTGCATCGACAGTCCGGCGGTGGTGGAATACATCAAGGACAAGGCGGAAGCCGCCGATTATCCGCGGGTGTATAGCATAGGCGCCTTGACCCAACGCCTGGACGGCACCGAACTCAGCTCGATGTTTGCCTTGAAACAGGCCGGCTGCATTGCCGTCAGCAACGCCCATGCACCGCTAGGCAATTTGTTGATTCTGCGCCGCGCCATGGAATACGCCGGCACCCACGGCCTATTGTTGATGTACCGCGCCAACGAAGCCTCCTTGAGCGGCAAGGGCTGCGCCCACGAAGGCGCCATGGCCAGCCAATACGGCCTGCCCGGCATTCCGGTCGCCGCCGAATCCATCGCCCTGGCCCAAGCCTTGGAGCTGGCGCAATTGACCGGCTGCCGCATGCATGTCAGCCAAATCAGCTGTAAACAGTCGGTGATCAAAATTCAGCAGGCCAAAAAATACGGACTCAACGTCACCGCCGATGCGGCCATCCACCAACTGCATTTAAGCGAAAACGACGTACTGCCGTTCGACAGCCATTACCATGTGATTCCGCCTTTCCGCAGCGAAGAAGACGGCCATTACCTGCGCGAAGGGCTGGCCAATGGCACTATCGACGCCATTTGTTCCGATCATCAGCCGCACGATCTGGACGCCAAGCTGGGCGCGTTCCCGGAAACCGAACCCGGTATTGCCTCTCTGGAAACCCTGTTGCCATTGACTCTGGAATTGACCAGTCTGCATCGCATCGATCTACATAAAACCCTGGCCAGCCTGACGCAAAAACCGGCGGCGATCTTAGGCCTGCAAGCCGGCGCGTTGACGTCGGGATTTAGCGCCGATGTCTGCATTTTCGATCCCGATCTGCCGTGGCAAGTCAACGAGCAAACCTGGCATAGCGCCGGCCGCAACACACCGTATTGGCAACAAAGCCTGATCGGTAAAGTGACCCATACCATTCAGGGCGGCCGCCTGTTGTATAAATTCCGCAATCGTTGAGCAATGGAGCATGCGGCAAGCCAATGCAACAGAGGTAGGCCAGAATAAGCCGATAGGCGTTTCTGGCTCGGCACGTTTACCGGAAACGCCAGCGCTTATTCCGGCCTACCCAAAAAGGGGATTTTTTCGTCAACCGATAAAGCCAATTTAAGCGCGAACATTAAAGGAACCCCTACATGTCCTGCATCAAAAATCGCTCCAACGCCGGCTCAGCCTCTCCCAGCATCATCGATGACTTGAAAGGCGATCAATCCTGGCGAATTTTTCGCATCATCAGCGAATTCACCGAAGGCTTCGACGAACTGTCCGGCCTCTGCGACGCCATCTCGATTTTCGGTTCGGCGCGCTTGCCGGAAGAGCATTTTTATTACCAAAAAACCGTGGAGCTGGCGGAACTGCTCAGCAAGGAAGGCTTCGCCATCATCAGCGGCGGCGGCCCAGGCGTCATGGAAGCGGCCAACAGGGGCGCGCACCTGCAAAACCAGCCGTCCATCGGTTTGAATATCGAATTGCCGATGGAGCAAAAAGCCAATCCCTACCAAAGCCTGTCCTTAAACTTTCGCTACTTCTTCGTGCGCAAGGTCATGTTCGTGCGCTATTCGATGGGTTATGTCTGCATGCCGGGCGGCTTCGGTACACTAGACGAATTTTTCGAAGCCTTAACCCTGATGCAGACGCACAAGGCCTATCCCTTGCCGCTGGTGTTGTTCGGCAGCGACTTTTGGGGCGGACTGATGGATTGGCTTAAACATAAAATGCTCGAATACGGCACTATTTCCCCGGAAGATATGGATTTGATTACCGTGACCGACGACCCGCAAGAAGTCGTCAATATCATGGCGGCGCACCGGGAATGGAAAAACCGGCAACGCCATCATCATCCCACCCCATAATATACCCTTCGACCACAGACTTTTTTCAAACGGAAATTTGCACGCCATGACCGATTTGACCCCCGCGCAAACCGCGCTGCACCAGCTTAAACACCACATCAATACCCAAATCATCGGCCAGGACATCCTGGTGGAACGAATGCTGATCGCCCTGCTGGCCGACGGCCATTTGCTGGTGGAAGGCGCGCCCGGCCTGGCAAAAACCCGCGCCATCAATGTGTTGAGCAAAGGCATGGCGGCCGATTTCCACCGGGTGCAATTCACCCCGGACCTGTTGCCGGCCGACTTGACCGGCACCGAGATTTACCGCCCGCAGCAAGGCAGCTTCGAATTCCAGAAAGGTCCGTTGTTTCATAATCTTATATTGGCCGACGAAATCAACCGGGCGCCGGCCAAAGTGCAGGCCGCCCTGCTGGAAGCCATGGCGGAACGGCAGATCACGGTCGGCAAGGCCACCTATCCCTTGCCGCCCTTGTTCATGGTGATGGCCACGCAAAACCCGATCGAACAGGAAGGTACGTATCCGCTGCCGGAAGCGCAGTTGGACCGCTTCCTGATGCACGTGAAAATCGATTACCCCAACGCCGTGCATGAAAAAACCATTCTGCAACTGGCCCGCGCCGAAGCCCGAGGCACGCTGCAAACCGGCGGCGGCATCGCTGAAAAAGTCAGCCAGCAAACCCTGTTCACGGCCCGCGGCGAAGTGCTGGACATTTACATGGCGGAAGCCTTGGAGCACTATCTGCTGCAAATTATTTTGGCCACCCGCACCCCGGCTGCTTACGGCGAAGATTTGGCCAAATGGCTGGAATACGGCGCCAGTCCGCGCGCCAGCATCGCCCTGGACCGTTGCGCCCGCGCCAAGGCTTGGCTGGACCGACGCGACTTCGTCGATCCGGGCGACATTCAGGACGTCGCTTACGATGTGTTGCGGCACCGCTTGATTTTGTCCTACGAGGCCGAAGCCGAAGGCATCACCGCCGATGACGTGATTAAACAACTGATCTCGCGCATTGCGGTGCCCTGATCCACATCCGGCAACACCGAGAACAGTTGGCTTCCGGCGGCTGGTTCCGGTTTTGCGCTACCCGAGGAACCCGATCATGAAAAAACTCTTGCCCATCCCCTTGCTATTGCTGGCCGTGGCGGCCGCGCGCGCGGAAACCGTCGGCTGCGTGACTACCGCCTGGAAACTGATAGGCGCCAACCACAAGGTCTGCGTCGAGGCCTTCGCCGACCCGAAAATCCCCGGCGTCACCTGCCATGTCAGCCAGGCCAAAACCGGCGGCGTTTCCGGGACCCTCGGTTTTGCGGACGATCCGTCGCAATTTTCGTTGGCCTGCCGGCAAACCGGGCCTATCGGTCTGCCCGCCGATTTGCCCAAGGATGAAGAAGTGTTTTCCGAGGGCACGTCCTTTCTGTTCAAGGAAACCCGGGTCATGCGCCTGTGGGACAAGGCCCATAACACTTTGATCTATCTGGCCATCAGCCGAAAACTGATCGACGGCGCTCCGGTAAACAGCATCTCCACCGTGCCGGTGATGCCCTGGGGAACCGGCACGGCCGGCGGCCGATAAGCCATGAGCCCGGCCGCCGCTCCGGACAACGAACGCATCGCCGTCAGCCTGAAAACCCTGGTGGATCTGGCCAAACCCGCCGCCGCGCTTAATTTGCGCCCCACGCAAATCCGCGCCGCGCAAAGCGGTAATTATTTATCGCATTTCAAGGGCCGCGGCATGGCGTTTGCCGAAACCCGGCTTTATCAACCGGGCGACGATGTGCGGCGCATGGATTGGCGGGTCACCGCCCGCACCGGCAAACCGCACAGCAAAATTTTCTGCGAGGAACGCGAACGGCCGTTGTTCATTTCCGTGGACTACCGCTCAAGCATGGCCTTCGCCACCCGCGGGGTGTTCAAATCCGTGCAGGCCGCCAAGCTGGCCGCATTGCTGGCCTGGGCGGCCCAGCAGCAAGGCGACCGCGTCGGCGGCCAGATTTTCAGCGACGCCGGTTGCCTGGAGTTAAAACCCCGCACCGGTAAAGCGGCATTGCTGCGCTTTTTCGATGCCCTGGCCCATCCCGTCTACCCCAGCCCCCATGGCAACACCTTGGCGTCGGCCCTGGCCAGATTGCAACATCACGCCCATCCCGGCAGCCGGATTTACATCATCAGCGATTTCCGCGGCCTGGACCAAGCCGCGGAAAACCATTTGGCCCTGATAGCGCGCCACTGCGAAGTGGTTTTGCTGCAGATTTTCGATCCGCTGGAAAGCCGGTTGCCCGAAAATGGCCGCTACCGGTTTACCGATAAAATCCGCGACATCGTCTTGGATACCGGCGAAATTCGGCAACGCCAAGCCTATCATCAGCGCTTTCATGAACGGCAACTGCATTTAAAAAAAATTTGCCAAAAACTGCGGATGGCCTTATTGCCCTGCGCCACCAACCAGTCGCCGGCCGGGATTTTAAGCCCAGGCCGCTCGCGCGGAATGGGATAAGGGCGCTTGCGTGTCGACGGCGGCTACCCTAAACTGCCCGAATGGTATTTTGCAGCCCGCGGCATGACACCGCCGCCCGGATGAACATAGCGCACCCTCTTTCCCGCCTGTTTTTTTTAACCGCCCTGATATGCCTGGGCGGCTGGCTGGGTTTAACGATGATTATTCCCCCCATCTATTCCAGCCCTTTATGGCCGCCGGCAGGGCTGGGCCTGGCCGCGCTGCTGATTTGGGGGGATGCCGTGTTGCCCGCGGTTTTTTTGGGCGCGCTCGTCAACAACCTATTCATCACGCTCCAAACCGCCGGCCAATTGCACGGCAATACCTTCACCTGCGCGGTCCTGATTGCAATGGCCGGCACCCTGCAAGCGGTGGCCGCCGCGCGGCTGTCGCAAA
>NZ_JANIBK010000166.1 GCF_024505165.1 Methylomonas rivi | reverse complement strand
GTCGAGAATATGTAGAGCGGCCCCGTAGGAAAATACCGGCCCGGAGGGGCCGGTTTGCATATTCTGCATTATGCGCAGTTTTTCCCGGGCGTTGCCGTCGACGATATCTCCCTGGGTTGGCCTGTCGGCTGACGGTCTTTCCCGCAGTCCGGCCAGCGCAGCCAGCCGGACGACCGCGCCGGATGGATTTTCCCCTGCATCTATCCCACTAACAAACCAATGGGTTTGCTGTTTATAGTGACTTGGCTTTTATTGCACCGTCCGTCGCCGATTTAATAGCGGTATGGCAGTTCACGGAACACAGCCCGCCGCCGCCTTTGTTCGTAGTGGCCAACTTTCTCGGGCGTCACGTCGGCGCAACGCGCCTGTCTGTTTTTATTCGCAGTGAAAAAAATCTTTGGCCACCGCCGATTTCTTCCGGATCCGGGAGTCCACGTACTATAACCAGTGGACTCTTGTACCAAAGTTTCAGAATAAGCCTTTAATATCAATATTATGGTTTTTTGCTAATATTGATCGATTTTTCTAATCCCCTTAGTTAAATCCGTTAGTGTTTTAGCTTTAATCCCATTTCGATTATTGCCCAACAACCTGCCAGGACTAGGGAAGCCCTAACCATTAATCCCTGAAAGCTTTCTTTCTTGGGTAATTGGGGTTTTTTGATTCTAATTTTTAGTTTTTGCTCTTCTTCTTGTTCGGCTAGTTTTCGATGGTGGTCTCTGTACCAATCTCGGTCATACATTCCCATTTTTTACCTCGTTTCTTTTGCTTTCTCTATTTCTTCTAAGGTTATTCCTTCTAAGTCCTTTGCTAGTAAGGCGTCCGCCACATCTGTTGGCTTTATTATTTTGTTCGCCTTTATTGATAGCTCCCATGCTTTTTTCTCGATCTTTTCCCATCTCGTTCCCCTTACTCTAAGTGTGTGTTGGTGTATAGCCATCTTTTCCGCCTCGATTTTTTGACTCTCACAAATTAACAAATTACACATTAGGTCTTGACAAATCACTTGTGATTTATTTATAAAGTCTCAAATTGTTTTTTGTGATTTATTCACGTATTTACTTTTCATTGAGGCCAACCGATGAACACAAACCACCAACCCGTTTTGAACTCGATCACGTTGATTGTTGATACATTCGTCAGTCAATCAAAAAATTATGATTCTGTTTCGCTGGTTGAAAGCATGCTGAAATGGAATATTTCGCACCTGGCACTTATCAAGTCCGATGTTCCGGCATTGGCTCTTGATGTTGACCTGGCTATTAACGACCTTCGGCGTATCGCATTAAAAACAATTGAGCGTTTAACCCAAAAAATCGCCGCCGCTGTAGAGCGTGAGGCATTTCCCGAATTAGCGGACGTTGGCCGCTCTTCTGTCCAGTCCGCCGAAGTAGTGGGGCAGGAGAGCAAACTGGCTTTTTCCGGCATCGATAACTAACCGTTACGAAACTCCGGAACACGTCATGATCTGTAAATATTGCAATCAACACTTTGAATATGCCGGCACCGGTCGCATTCCGGATTATTGTTCGGGTCGTTGCCGTCAAGCCATGCATCGGCTTGTTAAGAATGGTTTTGTTCGGCAGCGGGTTTCCTCGGCTATCCGAACCATTAACGAGCTATCGTTACGAAACTCCGCTGGTACCGGTGATTATCTTCAAACGGACTTGACGCTTTTATGATCGATATGTTGGTTCTTCGCTGTCCAATTCGCCAAGTGTTCGAGTCTTCTTCGACCGAAACCGCGTTGCCCGTGGTGCGTGAAGTGCTAAAGACCTGCATCAGCTTGTCTGATTTGAAAATCCCGCTGGAATCGTCTCTGGATGCCCACGGTGAAGAAGTGGCATTAACCCATCGCTGGGAATCGATACCGTCCAGCCTATCGACCATGGCCTTCAAGGTTTTCGACTTCCGCGACAGTTTCAAGAAAGATGCCGATGTTCAGGATTTCTTCATCGAAATTAAAGCCAGTCCGGCCAAACTGACCCAAGGTCATAACCTGTTCGGCTCTGACAATATCTGGCAGTGTGCCGAGCGTATGATTCACCTGTTAATTGATACCTATCCGCACTTGATCGAGTATCTTGAACAAAAGCATTGGTCGGTTGAACAGGTCGATATTACCTACCATTCTTGGTGCAACACCGAAAACGAAGCGCTTCAATTCGTCAACGCCTTGCAGAACGTTAGCAACGGCCAGACTCGCGCCCGCACTGGTTATTCCGGAACCGCCTATTTCGGCAAGTCCAACAGCCGTATCAAGAAGATCAAGGTTTACGTCAAGCTCCTGGAGGTGATGAACCAACTTTCCAAGCTCAAGCGCCAGGGCAGCAAAGCAGCCGAACAATACACCGATGACTTATTGGACTGGGCTAAGGGTATGGTGCGCTGGGAAGTCAGTCTTAAAACCCGCTGGTTTGAACGGCGCGGCATCGATAACAACCTTTTCGCGTTGTCCAGGGTTTTCAACGCGCAAAACTACTGGCAACAAGCCACACAAGACCTATTCAAAGCGTTAGAGGGCAAACAGATGAGAATCATTAGAGACGAAGAAATCGAGAAACAATTAAAAGCCAAATTCCCCACCGTCAACGCTCGTTCCGGCAAAGTCACTTATGGCAGAGCCTTGAGTGCTTATAACGTGTTTCGCGCCATTAAGGAACGCGGATGGAATGAAGCCATTCGTACTGTTCCCTCTAGGGGTAAATTTTATGATGCCGTCGAAATGCTCCACGAAGTCGGCCTTTCCAAAGCCCTGCTTCAAAACCTGAAAGGTGATGGTCTTCAATGTGAAGTCATCCCTTTTATTCGTTATGTCGAAGTCAACTTCGGCGAACAATACCCGCCGTTCGCTCTACAAGCGGCTTAATCACACCCGTTGAGGAAAAACCATGCATATTGAAATAGAGACAGAAGACCTTATTCCAGACCAGCTTACCAGCCGCAAGGATGGCACCGTTTACTTTACCCTCGAACAACCGGCCTTGATGTTCACCGACCAAAGCCGTTATCCGTTGCAATTCAAAATCCGTCACGCCTTCACCCAGAACAAAGAAGAGCGCGACAAGATTGGCCCGATTGCCAAGGGCAAATACTTGCTGGGTGACAACGCCTTTCAAATTGGCCGTTTCGGCTCTTTGGAACTGGCTGAAATCAACATTAAGCATTTACGTGTTGCGGTGCCCAAGGGGGCTACCAATGCAACGTCCTGAATTCGATTCTGACGGTTATTCGTTAATCGTCAGGCCCGAACCGGTGTTTTTTACTTCACGCACACCGTCTCAAAAAAAGCGTGTTTTTTATCACTTAAAATTTGGAGTTTTACTTATGAAACTGAACAAAAAAATCGCCGCCGGCGTTGCCCTGGTATCTGCTTCCGTTGGTTCTGCCATGGCTGCCGTGCCGGCTGACGTTACCACCGCATTGGGTGACGCCAAAACCGATGCCGCAGCCGTCGCCGGCTTGTTCCTGATCGCGATTATCGCTATCGCCGCTTTCAAACTCATGCAACGCGGCGCAAGCTAATTGCTACTTGGCGGGGTTTACGCCCCGCCTTTTTCTTGGGGTAAATCATGGTCTCCGAACTCATTACCGAACAGCTTAATTCAATGGTGCCCGATCTTGTTGTAGTTGGTGCCTTGTTTTTAGTGGTCACAATCGTTATGCGCTCTATTAAATTAGCTGCTTATTCCGCTGAGTTTGATCGGCAATATAAAGCCGCCGCTGCAAATGCTCATAAATCCGGCGATAAATCCTTTTTTGCAATCGATAATAATGCTCTTAAAAATGAATATATCGCCAATCGAATGGGCGGTAAAAAACGTTATGTACAACAGAAACGCCAACAGATGGCATTTAATAACGCTCGAAATGCCGTTTCGCCCAAAACCCGCAATACCTATTCTCCAAAAAAAAATCATCCCTCAAATAATTTTAATAAACAGGTTAAATTAAAGTACGGCATATCACAATCTAAAATAGTAAAATTCAAGAATTCATCTAATACACCAGTTTACACAAAGGAATATTTTCAAAACTTTGAAAAGAACTTTCAAAAAAATAACTCGCAAATACAAAGCCGCTTATCTTTAAGAACCGGCAAATTTCATAAATATTGATATGGCCAATTTATTCAATGGCTATTGTTACGATTCTGTAGATGTTGCCGCCGAAACCGAGTTGGCTACTGAGCCTCGATTTACGGCTGATGGCGTGTACTCTCCTTATATGGCTGGTAATTACACCATTGAAACAGCCGATATGACGTATATATTTACGCCTTTAGTCGGCTCGCAGCAATATGTAACGGTTACGCGCGTGTATCCTCAATGTGCCGAAGTGGGTTACCAGAATAATTATACCGGCCTAACTATTGACGATTCTATAGAATTATCCTGGATGGTTGCATTAGTTTGGATTACTGCATGGGCAATCAAACAAATGAGGTATAGATAATGACGCCTGACATTTATATTATTTCAATATATATAGCCATTTTGGGTTCTGTATGGATATTAGTTCGCTGAAGAAATTAATTTTTATTTTCTTATTTCTTTTTTTTAATAGTTCTTTTGCCGTCCCCGTTATATTCAAGACTAATAAATCAATATTAGTTCGTACGCCTCAAGGCGTTGTTGCAAAACCCGGTATCGGCGAATTGCTGGCTACGGTGCCGGGTGCGTCGTCATCGGTCAAAGCAACCGGTTCCTTCCCGGTGGCACTCGGATCGGCATCGGTAGCGGTGCCTGTCGCCAAAACCTACGCCGCTTCTGATATCGCCGCCACTGCCGCCGATCTGATACTCAGTCGAACCGCCCTGGGTCTTTTAGCCACCTTGGCCTTGCCCTATGCGATAGATGCGGTCACCGATCAGTTTGTGAAACAGGTGCCGGGAGATATTACGCCGGCGGATATGTGTCAGGGTGATTGTCAGACACAACTGGATCAATGTAATGCGCATGTGGTAGCCATGAATAAAAATCCATATGGCGGCACCTATGGATATATAGGAAATTGTATTTCTCAGCCCGCCTCAAAACGTTTCCGCGAATGTATTAGTAATTCTGCTGCACCGGGTTCTTGCAATATTTTATCTCAATATTGGTATTACAATTATGAAACACCTCAGTCCGATTATTGCACGACACCCAGTGTTTATGACTCGGCTACTGAGATGTGTATAGGTTCAGCCATCAACGAGCCCGCAAACGCAACACAACTAGCTGCAGATATTGAAGCAACGTTCAACGACAATCCAACATTCCCAAAAGTCGCGCTAGACACTCTTTTGGATCATGACATTGAACCGACCAACGGCGATCAAGATATTGATATGCCAAGCCCTCAAATGATCCAGGGCGAAACAAAAACCAGCACAAAAAACTACCATGACCCGGCAACCGGTCACCCGGTTACCGAAGAAACCACCGAGCATACCGATTATAAGGTTGAAAAGACCGGCCCCAACCAATTGGATGTCAAACCGAATGTAACAACTACCCTAAACATTACGGATAACATCACTAACACCACCACTACAACGACGAATATCACTGAGATAACACCCAGTGAAGCCACTACCGAGACACCGCCGGAAACCGATTGTGACAAATACCCGGATGCTGTCGGTTGTCTCGAATTGGGCGATACTGGCACGCCCGAAGAGTTGCAAACGATTAATGTCGATGTCTCGATTAATCCCGCTAGTTGGGGTTCTGGCAGTTGTCCCGCGGATGTTGCGGTAGCGGGTCATTTTATGACGGGTGCCTTTGTTAGTTATGCGCCCGTTTGCCAGTTCTTGAGTTCTTTGGCTCCGGCATTGATCGGTTTGGGTTGGTTGATCGCCGGTTGGTTCGTTTTGGGCGGGGTGCGTGACTGATGAATACCATTGCAGCTTTTCTAATTTCCATTACCGGCACCTTGGCCGCTCGTGTTCTGGTGTCTCTGGGGTTTGGTTTATTTTCCTATGCGGCTTTAACCGCCTTGGCGTCTACCGTTATCGGTAATGCACAGGCTAAATATGCGCTAATCGACCCTACCACTTTGCAGTTGATAAATTTGGGTGGGGTAGGGGAGTTTTTGGGTATCCTGGCCGCCGGCTTGATGACTCGAGCCGCCATGATGGCCATCAAAAAATTGAGGCCGATATGATAACGTTAATTACCGGCACTCCCGGTGCCGGAAAAACTGCTTGGACCGTACAGGAACTAACCCGCTTGCCTGCTCAACGCAAGGTTTATGTTCATGGGATCCCCCAACTAAAAATCGCTCACGAACCTATCTATTGCCTTTCCGAATTGTGCGATCATTGTCGAGAACATACTGTAATCGGCGAAGCCGGCGTTTATCTAAAATCCGATTTTGAAACTGTTACTATCGATCAAGAGGGCAATACAGTTATGCCTCCTCATGTGTATTTGGTCGAGGAGTGGCCGGTATGGGCGACGGATGGCAGTTTAATCGTTGTTGACGAGGTTCAACGAATTTGGCGTCCTATTAATTCCGCCTCTGCGCTGCCCGAAGAAGTGGCCGCGCTTGAAACCCATAGGCATAAGGGCCTTGATTTTTGGCTTATTAGCCAGGGCCCGCACTTGTTTCATAGTAACGTCCGCCTTTTGGTTGGACGCCATATTCATTTGGTGGCTAATTGGCGCGGTCGCTCCGAATACGAATGGCCTGAGTGTCGGCAGAATGTAACCAGTCGATCGGATGCGGTTATTCGGCCTTACAAGCTGCCGAAACAAATATTCGGCATGTACAAATCCGCGTCCTTACATACCAAACTCAACAAACGAAAGCCTTTAAGTTTCTATGTTCTTTGCTTTTGTGCGCTTGTGCTTTCTGTTATTGGTTATCGTATTTATAACCGTATTAATGAATTTACCGATTCTGGCCAAGTTAATCAGCCGGCGGTATCCGGTCATTCGCCATCGGCCGGCGCGACATCCGCGACAGCGACGCAAGGAGCGGGCGCGGGGGGCGCGTCTGCCGTTCGGCGTGTATCCAGTCCGCCGGACTTTACTCCCGCGGTTCCTGGGCGGCCTGAGACGGCTCCGGCCTATGCTCATTTGCTTAAGGTTACCTCTGTACCCGTTTTAGCCGGCTGTATTGCCTCTAAAACGTCTTGCAAGTGTTACACCCACCAGGCCACCCCATATCCGGTCACCTGGGAGCAATGTCAAGAACATGTGGCCAATCTTAAATTCAATCCTTACGCGCAATCTAGCGATTCCAGCCCTAAACGTAACGAAACCCCGCCGGTGCCGTCGAATATCACATCTCAATCAGTTGGTTTGCCGATTTTACAAGACCCGCAATCTTGATTTGATTGTTTCCCGATATCTAAACAATCTTGCAACCAGGTTGCCTTATTGTTTCCATCACTTCGCATAATGTA
>NZ_JANIBK010000165.1 GCF_024505165.1 Methylomonas rivi | reverse complement strand
TTCCGCGGCCGCGGGCCGATAAATGTCCGGGCCGGCCGCCGGCGGTTCGGCTATGTCTATAGCGGGGCAATCGGCTTTCAGTTCGGTCAGGCGGGCATTTAATTCCGTTGCCGCCATGCCGGCCTCCCAGCCCAGCGCGTAACCGATGGCGCTTTTGTGCAAGTGGCTGGTTTTGCCCGGGCCTATCTTGACTGCCGCAACGCCCAGCCAGCAGGCGTAGCGGGCGCGGGTGATCGCCACATACAGCAGGCGCAGGTCTTCCTGCAGGCGCTCCTTGTCGCCGCTGGCCTTGCCGTCGTCGCTTTTATGCAGGTCTATGCTGAGATTGAATTCGGCATCGTGAAAGCGGTAATAGCGGTCGCGGCCGCCGACTTCGCGAAAGCCGCAAATAAACGGCAGAAAAACCAGCGGGTATTCCAGACCCTTGGATTTATGGATGGTGACGATCTTGATCAGGTTGGCGTCGCTTTCCAGCCGGATTACGCTTTCCTCGCCGGCTTGGTCGGCGGCGATGGTTTCGGCCAAATGCCGGATCAAGGCTTGTTCGCCTTCCAGACGGCTGCCGGCCTGCTGCAACAGCTCGGCCAGATGCAATAGATTGGTCAAGCGGCGTTCGCCGTCCGCCAGGTTTTGCAGCCGGGCGGGCAGGGCGTAATCGCTCATCAGCTGCCGCAGGGTGGGCAAAATGCCGTCTTGCAGCCAGCGCTCCCGGTAGCCGATGAAACGCTCCAGGTGCTGTTCCCAGGCCAGTTCGTCCAGCGTCAGTCGATGCAGGGTTTGATAGGTCCAACCCAGGGTGGCGGTACCAATGGCGGCGCGTACCTTGCGTTCGTTACGCGGTTCTGCCAGGGCTTGCAGCCAGATCAACAAGTCGCCGGCTTCCGGGCTGGCGTAAATCGATTCGCGTTCGGACAGGTAGACGCTGCGCAATTGCCGTTCCGCCAGCGCCTGGCGCATGATCCGGGCTTCGTTGCCACTGCGTACCAGGATGGCAATGTCGGCCGGTTGCAAGGGCCGAATATCGCCGCCTGGGGTTTTAAAGCCGGTTTGTCCGGCGTTGCCGCCGTGTAAGAGTCTGACGATTTCGCCGGCGGTGGTGGCGGCCATTTGCCGGCGATAGGCCGGCATGCCGATGGCGTGCTCGTCCGCCAAGTGCCAAAAGCTGAGGGCGGGGGCAGCTTGATTCTCGACGACCCAAACTTCTTGGCGGCCTTGTGCCGAGACCGGGATAAAGGGCAGCGGATTGTAATCCTGCTGTTTGAAGCAAAAGGCGCCTTCCGCCCGCCGGCTGTCGGCATGTATGAACACCCGGTTGACCGCTTGCACCAAAGCCTTGGAGGAGCGGAAATTAGTGCTTAAAGTGTAATGCTTGCCCAGCGTGGCCCGATGCGCCTTCAAATAGGTAAAAATGTCGCCGCCCCGGAACGAATAAATCGCCTGTTTCGGGTCGCCTATCATGAAGCAGCCCACGCCGCTCTCGGCCTCGGCCGGGTACAGGCGGGCGAATATGCGGTATTGCACCGGATCGGTATCCTGAAATTCGTCGATCAAGGCCAGCGGGTATTGTTTGACGATGGCCGCCGCCAGCCGCTCGCCGTTGTCGCCCCGCAAGGCCAGGTCCAGTCTGTTCAGCATGTCGTCGAAGGTCATGCGGGCAATGCGTTGTTTTTCGGCGTCGTAACGGGCCCGCAGCCAATGGATGGCGTGGCGGGTGAGTAGGTCGGCGATGTCGATTTCGCTTGCGGCATGTTCGGCCAGTCGGTCTATGGCGGCAAATGCGGTTTGTACGAATAGAGGGGTTTTGTCCTGGTGGGCCTTGGTCAAACCGGCTTGCAGTTTTTGCTGGCCGAACTTAGCCAGACTGTCCGGATCGAGCGCGTCGCCGCCGGCCCAGGCCGCCAGTTGGCGCAGTTTGTCGGCAAAGCCGGCCTTGCGGTATAGGTTGCCGTTTAGAACGCCGGATTCGGAAGCCTGTGTTAACAGGGCCAGCAGTGCCTGCAGGTTGTCCGACCACAGCGAGCGGGCCCGGTTTTCCAGAACATCCCTTTGCAGTGCCCAGTTTTCCCAGTCCCGGAATACGTGGGCGATATCGGTTTGCGGGCATTCCAGCCCCAGGGCTTCGGTCTCGAACAATAACGGTTTTAAGGCGCTTGCCAGCTGCTCCGGCGAACTTGCCAGCTTGTAAACCGCCTGGCAGGCGGTGGCGGACAGTGGATAAAAAAACCGCCGCCAATAATCCCGCGCCACCTGATTGAGCAATTCCTGGTCGTCGGTGCCGACTTCCTGCTTGAACAGGCTGCCGCTGTCGAAGGCATGCTGTTGCAGCATGCGGTTGCACCAGCCATGGATGGTGTAAACCGCCGCTTCGTCCATCCAGTTGGCCGCCAGTTCCAGCCGGTAGGCGCAAGCCGGCCATTGTTCGGCGGTGTAATCGGCCCGCAGCCGTTGCAAAAAATCGTCGTTGTCGGCGGACTTTTCGCGGAAAAAAGCCGCCGCCTGGGTCAGGCGGGCGCGGATACGCTCGCGCAATTCCTTGGTGGCGGCATCGGTAAAGGTCACCACCAGAATATCCGGCGGCAATAATTCCGCGCCCTGCAAGCCATGGCCGAGTATCAGGCGCACATACAAGGCGGCGATGGTATACGTCTTGCCCGTGCCGGCGCTGGCTTCGATCAGGCGGGTGCCCGAGAGCGGAAAGGTCAGGGCGTCGATAGTGCTGGCAATGGTCATGTTTATTGGAGTCTTGCAATCAAGTGTTTTTCAGGGAATGACTATTAAGCCCTCTGCTGACAGCATAATAATGTCCCCCCAAAGGCATCGGCGATTTGATGCATTGTATAATTACCAGCCTGGTAAATAAGCCTTTTTCATTTCCTTGGCGCTTGGGAATATGATGGTGAGCGCTTATTAAGCAACAGGCTTGGCAAATCCGGTTAAAGCGTGATTAGATTTCACGGAATAATTTCATGAAAGTACCACAGCCGCCCCGGCAAATGAAAGGAGAATGCAGCCGATACGCGACATCACAGCTGCCCGTAGCGTGTATCTAATCCGGGAAACCGGTACGCGAATTCCGCTATTTTATTGCATGGCGATTTGTTGCCAAGAGCTTAATTGGTAAGTATCGAAATAGATGTGTTATGAATTTTTAATATACTTCGATAGTGTTGTCATGAACTTAACTAAGTGAGGATAGGGCCTGAGATTTAATTTGTGTAAGTACATTGCAAAAAGTACAAGTGGGGTACTAATGTACCTCCGTACAGAAGGGTTATTTAATATTAAGTGAATTACAAAGTTCGCATCGTCGTTATTTTTGTGAATATTAGTGTTTTGTCCACTCTCCCATTGAAGCGATAAGTTTGCCGGTATCTCTAATGGGCATTTCAGATGGCCGGGGTAAGTTTGCCACGGACACATACGAACAAACTCTGGAAATAAATTAAACCAACCCATATAAAACCGATGATTCAGTGCTTTTTTTATGGGAATGGAGAGCATAGTAGCTAAAAAGTCGCTATCAAAGAACGGCAGCATTAATTCAATTCTATGCTGTGCTATGGTTTCAAAATGAGTGACAAGATGGCGCCTTTGGTCATTGAGGAGTAAAAATAGATATAGTTTTTTTTCTGTCGGGACTCTATCCATTCCGGCTATTTCGCTGATGACGCTTTCATGAATTATTGTTCTGGGATTGTTACATTGGCTTTTTGATATAAAAGCAAACGGAATTCCGGTTTTATTTTTTTTTAAAAAGTTTTCTATCGCCTTGTCAACCAAGCCAAGTTCTAATTGGTTAATGATTTCATCATCCAGATAGACAAATCCAGCGCCCACGCTCCCCCCATCTCCAGACCAAACCTTTTGAGGGTATTTGGGCAAATCTGCATTTATCAGGTCAATATTGGCTAATTGTTCAGAAATTAATTGCGACCAATTCGGGTAATATAATTTTTTTACCCGAATTTCATGATGGTTAGACTGCAAATGTTGGCTGTATAAGCTGGCAAATTCCGAATCTTGTGACTGTTCCTTTGAAAAATTAAAGGTATGAATGGTATCGACATGACTTTTTAAACCTGCGGTTACGCAACGCGAATCGAGACCGCCGCTCAAAAATGCGAACACATTTTTTTCATCGCCCAATCTTAAACGTATGGCGTCATCAAAGGTATCGAATGCTTGTTGATGCAGGTCGGATTCCGCTTTATCTTGAGCTGCGGCAATGGAAGTCCAATCCCAGTATATATCGGATAAAACTTGCTCGTTTTCAACCGTAAGCATCTCGCCAGCACGGAATAGCTTGATGTTTTTATAGGTGGTTTTAATACCTAATGGGTAGGTAAAAGAAGCGGTTTCACAAATGCTTATAAAATCTTCTTCGAGATCTATAAATGGTATTTTTTCAAAATAACTGAATACGCTTGAAAAAATGAACAATCCTGATTTTTGATAGTAATAAACCGGCCTTAAGCCTAATTTATCGGTAAAGAGATAACATTTATTGCTGGCGTAGTTAAAATGGATGCCTGAAAAAACACCTCTCGCTTTCGCGAGTGATTTCGGGACGCCGTGCTTGAATTCAGAATGTAAATCCATAACGTCGATAGTTCGCGATCTGGATATTCCTTGGCTTATAATCGGGTCGCCGACAACCAAGGTGAAGCCTTCGTTACATTGTTGAATGGCTGGAGCTTGGTAAGCTCCACTATCGAAATTGATGCAATAAACATTGTCATGCGTATATTCAAAGCTGCATTTCTGTTGAATATCCTCTTCCATGATTGCTTTTAAGGCGGTTCTTGCGTTTAGGCTTAGTTCATTAGTTGTCAATTCGATTATGCCTGCAAAAATTGTCATGCCGATAGATCCTCTTAGCTATTTAATTTTAATTCTGGTAGGTGCGCTACTGGATTGCTTTGGTTGCAACTAATTGCTTACTTCCAAACTCCAAGCTTTTTTAGTTTGTTTTGTAAGCCCATTGGCGGTTTGCCATTTTTATAAGCTCTTTGCGCTAATTCCAAGGCTTTATCGTATTGTTTAATGTCAATAAGAAATAGACTGTATGCGTAGGCAATTTTGGATGAATTAGGCGATACTTCTAGGGCTTTTTCATACTGTTTTTGGGCTTCATCCGGTTTGCCAATCTTTTCTAATAAATATGCATAAAGGGAGCGGGCCGCGGCATCCTCCGGGTTAAAATTAATGGCTCGTTGAAAATAGCATTCGGTTTGGCTAAATTCTTTTTCCGGTTTTCTTATTTTTTTATTAACTTCTATTTGGAACCTTGCCAAGCTGAATAAAGCCCGATGATGATTTGGCCAAGCCCGCAGGGTGTAATCATAATCCGCTAAAAAGCTATTAAACCTTGCTTTGACTAAATTTTCACTTTCTGGTCTGAAATGTGCTTTCTCCACTATCTCAAGAGCGGTTTCGCTACCCCCGCCTTTTAAGCTGTTTCTGTCAATTTGGTTAATATAATCGTAAGGCCCATAGGTCTGCGGTCTTTCAATACATGGCAGGCCGTTGAAATCAGTCCCGACCCAGGGCGCCGGTTTTCCCGGATAATATGATGAGCCCGCCATCGCGGTGTTTTCGGCGAAATGCAGTAGAATTAAAAGGGTAAGCGGGTAAATTTTAGTTCTTAACATATTAATACTTCCAAGAGTCGTTATGTCGATACTGAATAAAATAAAAATCTTTATTTATCATTGTGTTGCGTTTATCTATGCAATGGCTTTAGCAAGTAAACGTAAGGCATCAAGCGACAATGCCATTTCTGAGCGGATTGACGAATATTTCTTGCCCGATACAGAAGGCGGTTTTACCAATTTAGCCGACAGCATTCTAATATATGCCGCCACAGTGGGCGAACTGAGGGCGGCGAGCGTATTTATTCAGAAAATGCGTCAAACTTGGCCGAATTGCAATTTAATTATCGTGCCCGGACAGAGGCAATACGCACAAACATTTTTCGAAACTCACTCTTACGCAAGGGTGATGATCGAATTTCCTTCCGCGCCCGCGGTCACGGATCAATTTTTTAGGCAAAACCGTATCAAATTTTGCGTATTTGTCGAAGGGCCAAGTTTACATGGCTATTTTCCGATTAGACAAGATTTATCGCTGCCTGTGGGATGCCTTAAACATCAAGTTCCAATTGTAATCATCAATGCGTGTCTGTATAAAAAACAGCTTCACAGTCGAATCGATTTGCTGGAACACCGGCTTTTTTCGGGGCTGTTTCGATTGTCGGTCAAGCATTGGTATGTCCCAACCGCTGAAATTTGTGCCGATCTGCGGAAGCATCAAATTTCTAAGCATAATATTAGCGTTGTTGGCGACATTAAATTCGACAATGTTTTTTCAGACGGCTTCCAACCATCGGCCAATCAAGAACTTGAGGCATACATACACGGTATCGGTTCAAATAACCGTATGATCGTAGCAGGGTCGGTGAATGCTTTTGAAGAGCAGAAAGCTCTGGTTTTGGCTTGGTTGCATACGCGGTCTTCTATTTCGGATACCGTGTTGATCCTGGCGCCGCGCTACATAAACGATAAAAACATGATGGCGCGGTTAACGCAGTTTTTGCGTGATCGAGGGATCGAATATGCGTTGAGAAGCGAAACTATTGGCGCGGCAGGTAATAAGCAATTAATTATCATCGATACATTTGGAGAGCTTGCCTATTTTTATAAGCAGGCCGATATTGCCTTTGCCGGACGTGGACACGGCGTTTTGGAGCCCATGAAGTATTTAAAACCGGTTGTGGTTGGGCCCCATGAATGCTGGACTAAAGAAAATTCAACCTCATATTTATTATACCAAGAGATGCGCGAAAATCAGGCGTTGATTGAATGTTCCAGTTACGCTGAATTGGGTGGGCTGTTTCTGAAAATGCTTGAGGATACTGCGTTCGGAGAAGCTTATGTTCAGCGATATATGCGTGTTATTAAGGGAAAGATGGGAGCTTCTGAAAAGATTATCGAGCATATGAGTAATTTGCTGAATTTACAATCCGGCGCGAATTAAATCATGCAGCCGATGCCGCAAAAGTGAGTTGACCTATCGATGACAGGTAATACCGATATTTGCTAAGGGTGGCAGCCATTTTTTGGCAATAAACCCCCAATTTACCGGCGCCGGTTGTTACAGTAAGACGCTCTGCATGAGAGCAACAGGTTAATGCCAGCATTGATATCATCTGATAGGTTACTGGCTAGATCAGTTAAAAATGCCGCTGCTAATCTTAATGTTTCTGTTACGGTTTGTACGATATCGGCGCCATTAATCATTATGTGATGCAGTTCTGCGTGTGATAATTTGCTTCAAATTTTATTGTTTTTTAATATATTTTCATTGAAAAAGTTCAATCTAATAATATTGGTAAGCGCAGGTTGTGGTGGTTTTTTATATGGGTTGGTTTAAAAATGCATAAAATACTATCTATTGCAAATAATCGCTGATCATTCTTCTTGAGTTTTCTATTGTTTTTTCTATTAGGCTATCGTTGTATAGG
>NZ_JANIBK010000164.1 GCF_024505165.1 Methylomonas rivi | reverse complement strand
TATTATGCTTCGTGCGGTATAAAGTCCACTGCTGTTTTGTACGGTTTGATTATGAAAAAACTCATTAACAAAAGTACTGTCACTAATTTCATAGCATTGTTAATTATAGCTACCGGCTATATATGCCCGTTTCATCCAGAGATGACGAAAGCCATCGGCTATTTTGCATTCTCGGGTGCGATTACCAATTGGCTGGCAGTGCATATGCTGTTCGAAAAAATACCTTTTTTGTATGGTTCGGGAATTGTTCCGGCAAGGTTTGAAGAGTTTAAGGTTTCGATTAAAGCGTTAATGATGGAGCAGTTTTTCACGGTCGAAAATATCGAACACTTTATTGAAAAGCAGGAACAGGAAGGGGGGAAGGTTTTAAATATTAGCCCGCTATTGGATGCGGTTGATTATGACAAAGTATATGAAGGATTGGTGTCGTCCATCATGAACTCTTCATTTGGCGGAATGTTAATAATGATGGGGGGCGAAGAGGCGCTATTACCCTTAAAGCAGCCTTTTGTCGAAAAGATGCAGCACACGTTACAAGATATGGTGGAGTCGGACCGGTTTAAACATGCTCTTCAACAAGGTTTAAATGCTCATAAGATTGGCGAAAATTTAACGGGTAAGATCGAAGATGTAATTGACAAACGGCTTAGTGAATTAACACCGCAAATGGTCAAGCAGATTGTCCAAAATATTATAAAGACCCACCTAGGGTGGTTGGTGGTTTGGGGTGGTGTTTTCGGCGGTTTGTTGGGTGCATTGTTTGGTTTTGTTTAAAAATTGCTATGAAGGTTGTTGATCTGGCTTTTGAAACCTTTGGCAATGAAAACAATTGTCCGTTGATTATTTTGCACGGTTTTTTGGCATCGTCGCGAAACTGGCGTACCGTTGCTAAGCGTCTGGCGGAAAATCACTATGTGTATGTGTTGGATATGCGCAACCACGGTGCTTCTCCGCATGCGGAACAAATGGATTATCCTTTGATGGCGCATGATGTAATCGATTTTATGGATAAACTGGGGCTGGCTAAAGCGCATTTGCTTGGTCACAGCATGGGCGGGAAAATCGCCATGTGGTTTGCCCTGCATTATCCGGAGCGGGTTCAAAAATTGGTGGTGGCCGATATTGCGCCGATTAGTTACAAACATAGTTTTGACGCCGTCATTCATGCGCTTAGAAGTCTGCCATTGGATCGAATCAAGAACCGCAAAGAGGCTGAACAGTTTTTAGCGGACGCAATCCCCGACGCGGGGTTTCGGCAATTTTTATTACAAAACCTGCTGCTTAAGGATGGTAATTACTTTTGGCGTATCAACCTCGACTTTATTGCCAAGACCGCGCATAACATTGTAGGTTTTCCTGAACCCGCCAGACAAAGGCTGGCAGATAAGGCTTTATTTATTGCCGGCGAGCGGTCGGCCTATATTCAGCCGGATGCGGTTTTAAAATTATTTCCACGTGCTGAAATTGTTGAGATTGCAAATACAGGACATTGGCTGTATGTTGAAGCGCCCGATATCTTCTGCCAAGTGGTTGACAATTGGTTGAATAATTGAACGAATTAACCCGCTTTCTTGTCCCTTGGTACACTAGAAAAATTCATTTAAACAAGTAAGCTTATTAACCTTAAAAAACTCTTCCTGATGTATGGGTGTGGATGGACGAAAAATCAAGGCAAGCGTCAACAAGCAGTCTATCAAATAGCGCGGTGTTATCGTTTCAGGATTTATTGCATATTGGTCGGTGCGATGCGGCTGGGGACTATTTTTCGTTGTCAATTACCCGGCAGGATCAATCTATTTGCATCCAACTAACGACCGCCGATGCTCAGCCGGTTACCTATAAAGCCATCATTTCCGGGCACGATAGTATTGATATCGGTTCCTTGCTGTTTGTTGCCCAATAGTCTTTTAATTCGGTAAAGCATCTACGAATATCCAGCCTAAAAAAATAAAAGCCTGTGTTAAAATCGCCAATTAACGAATTTTGTTGGCTACTTTGGCTAAGCATAATGTCGTGGCATGGCTGTCCCGTGGTTCGGTTGCCTCACGGGTACTTTGTTAACTTTAAAATTTTAAATGCTCATGAATAAACCTAAAAAAGTTGCAATTCTTACCGCAGGCGGATTAGCGCCTTGTTTGAACTCCGCAGTCGGCAGTTTGATTGAACGCTACACCGAGATCGATCCAAGTATTGAGATCATCTGCTATCGCGGCGGCTATAAAGGGCTGTTATTGGGCGATTATTATCCGGTGACTGCAGAGGTGCGTGAAAATGCCGGTTTGTTGCAACGTTTTGGTGGTTCAGTCATTGGTAATAGCCGCGTTAAGTTAACCAATGTTAAAGACTGCGTTAAACGCGGTTTGGTGAAAGAAGGTGAAGATCCGCAAAAAGTAGCCGCCGATCAACTGGTTAAAGACGGTGTTGATATTCTGCATACTATAGGTGGCGACGATACCAATACCGCTGCGGCCGATTTGGCTGCGTTTCTGGCTAGAAACGATTATGGTCTGACGGTAATCGGCTTGCCCAAAACCGTCGATAATGACGTATTTCCTATAAAGCAATCCTTGGGAGCCTGGACAGCGGCGGAACAGGGGGCACGTTACTTCTGGAACGTGGTTGCCGAAAACAATTCCAACCCGCGTATGCTGATCGTGCATGAAGTGATGGGTCGTAATTGCGGCTGGTTGACTGCCGCAACCGCACAGGAATATCGTAAATTATTGGATCGCGCCGAGTGGCTGCCTGAATTGGGCTTGTCGCGTGAATCCTATGAAGTGCATGCGGTTTTTATCCCAGAAATGGCTATTGATTTGGAAGCCGAAGCCAAGCGTCTGCGCGAAGTGATGGACAAAGTCGACTGTGTCAATATTTTCGTTTCCGAAGGCGCCGGCGTAGAAGCAATCGTGGCCGAAATGCAGGCCAAAGGCCAGGAAGTGCCGCGCGATGCGTTTGGACATATCAAATTGGATGCCGTTAATCCCGGTAAATGGTTTGGCGAACAGTTCGCGCAAATGATAGGCGCGGAAAAAACCTTGGTGCAAAAATCCGGTTATTTCGCCCGTGCCGCAGCGGCTAATATCGATGACATGCGCTTGATCAAATCCTGCGCCGACTTAGCCGTGGAATGCGCGTTCCGCCGCGAATCCGGTGTCATGGGCCATGACGAGGATAACGGCAATGTGCTGCGCGCTATCGAATTTCCGCGCATCAAAGGCGGCAAGCCTTTCAACATCGATAGCGATTGGTTCACCCAAATCCTGGCGGAAATCGGCCAAAACAAAGGTGCGAAAGTCGAAGTAAGCCACTAATCAATTGATACCGGTCAGCCGGGTTTTCCGACTGACCGGTGTTCCCTTGTTGTTCAGAGCCCAAGTTCACTTAAACCGGGGTGTTCGTCGGGGCGGCGGCCCAGCGGCCAATGAAACAGTCGTTGTTCTTGTTTAATCGGTAGATCATTGATACTGGCAAAACGCCGTTGCATCAAGCCGAATTCGTTAAACTCCCAGTTTTCGTTGCCGTAACTGCGGAACCAGTTGCCGGCATCGTCACGCCACTCGTAGGCAAAGCGTACCGCGATGCGATTGCCGGTTGTCGCCCATAACTCCTTGATTAAACGATAATCCAATTCTTTTGCCCATTTACGTTGCAAAAACTCATGAACCTGTTTACGTCCGACTGGAAATTCGGCGCGATTGCGCCAGACAGTATCCTCGGTATATACCTGAACCACGCGGTCGGGATCGCGGCTATTCCAGGCGTCTTCCGCCATACGCACTTTTTGTGAGGCTGTTTGTTCGGTAAAAGGGGGCAAGGGTGGTTTGGTTTCCATGTTCGTCTCGGGTAGTTGGAAAGACATGTGGACAGGTCTGTCTACATGGGGCGATAGTAGCAATAGTAGACAGTTCTGTCTACAATCGTTGAAATGGCTTCGATGACAACTATTTCGGATAAACCGCCGCGCGAGCGCATTTTATTGACGGCGCATGATCTGTTTTACCGCGACGGTATACGCGCGACCGGTATTGACAAAGTGATTGCGGAAGCCGGTGTCAGCAAAGTAACGTTTTATCGGCATTTTCCCAGCAAGCATGCATTGATTCTGGCGTTTCTGGATTATCGGCACGCGCGTTGGATCAGTTGGTTTGCAGATGCTCTGCAGCGTCAAGCGGGCCGTAACTCGCAAGGCTTAATGTGTTTGGTTCCGGTCTTGGATGAGTGGTTTAACAATCCGCTGTTTCGGGGCTGCGCGTTTATTAACACCGCCGCGGAATTTGGCGATAATTTTCCGGAGGCGCTGGAAGTGTGCAGATGCCATAAACAGGATATGGTCGGCATCATCGCCAAGCTGTTGCCTGACAGCGAAATTCGGATGTCGTTGGCGAACGCGGCGGCGGTTGCGGTCGATGGCGCCATCGTCAGGGCGCAGCTTGAGACGCAGACGCCGGATGCAAAAACCGCATTAGCCGGGTTTGAGCTGATTTTGGCTGGGCTGAATCAAGCCGCTTTTGCGGGTTAAGTCATCTTATCCGCCGGAGTAACCATTTTTCGCAGCCGATAGTGCAGTAAACGGTTATGCCGGCGGCAACTACCAACAGCCATTCGTCCCTGCCGATGGCTTCGCTGCCGAATAAGCGCTGCATCGGCGGCCAGTAGGTAAATAAAACTTGCAGCGAAATCATGCTGAGCGCGCCAAAAATGACCCATAAATTGGAGAACAGGCCGATTTTAAACATGGAAAAGTATAGGGAGCGGCAGTTAAATAAATAAAACAGTTCGCAACTAACGAAAACATTGACTGCCACGGTGCGAGCTTTGGCCAGCGATTCGCCTTGGGATAATTCCCATTGAAATAAGCCAAAAGCAGCAGCCAACAACAGTATACCCACCAACACTACCCTGAACACCAAATGCCGGGTCAATATGGGTTGTTCCGGGTTGCGCGGTGTTCTCTTCATCAGGCCGGGCTCCTTCGGTTCAAAAGCCAGCATCAAGCCCAGCAAAACCGCCGTCGTCATGTTGATCCACAGAATTTGCACCGGCGTGATCGGTAAGGCAACATCGGCAAATACGGCGGCCATAATCACTAGCCCTTCCCCCAGATTGGTCGGCAGCGTCCAGGCAATAAATTTCACCAGATTGTCGAATACGCCGCGGCCTTCTTCCACGGCGGCTTCGATGGTGGCAAATTGATCGTCGGTGAGCACCATGGCGGCGGCTTCCTTGGCGACCTCGGTGCCTCCCAACCCCATGGCCACGCCGATGTCGGCCTGCCGCAAGGCCGGCGCATCGTTGACGCCGTCGCCCGTCATGGCGACTACGTGTCCGCCGGCTTGCAGCGTTTTTACCAGTAATAGTTTTTGCTCGGGCGTAATGCGGGCGAATATCGAACAATCGCTTGCTGCCTGCGCGTACCGGCTGTCATCCATATCCTGTAATTCGGCGCCGCTGATGACTCGATCCGCGTTTTTCATTCCCAACTGCCCGGCTATTGCCCGCGCGGTGACAGGATGGTCGCCCGTAATCATTTTGACCTGGATACCCGCGCTATAACAGGCGGCGATGGAGGCAGCGGCTTCAGGGCGAGGCGGATCTATCATGGCTTGCAGGCCGAGCAGGGTCAGGCCGGTGCGCACTTCCTCGTGTTGTACGTCGTTATCGCAATGATCGCAGCGGGCAAATGCCAGAACGCGCAAACCTTGCTCGGCCATCAGGTGTAATTGTTCGTGCAGCGCATCGGCATGCAACGGAATGCGGTTCATTTGTGCATCGAAGGCATGGTCGCAACGCGCCAGCAGGCTTTCCAAGGAGCCTTTTAAATAAACATGGCGTTGATCCTGCGCGATATTTTGATGCAGTGTCGCCATGAATTGATGCTGGGATTCGAACGGAATGACGTCCAAACGCGGATGGCCGTCGCAAACGCTGTCATGATGTAAACCTGCTTTGCGCGCGGCAACCAATAATGCCGCTTCCGTGGGGTCGCCTTCAATGCGCCATTGCTCGGCCTCCCGTATCAGCCGGGCGTCGTTACAAAGCAGGCCGGCCTTGAGGATTTCCATGAGAGCAGGGTACAGTTCCGTTTGGATGGTTTTGCCGTTTAAATGGAAATCTCCCTTGGGAATATAGCCGCCGCCGCTAACGGTAAAGTATTCGCCGCCCGCATAAATGGCTTGTACGGTCATTTGATTCTGCGTCAGCGTACCGGTTTTATCCGAGCAAATCACCGTCGTACCGCCCAAGGTCTCTACCGCGGGCAGTTTGCGGATGATGGCATTGCGCTTGGCCATGCGAGAGACGCCGATCGCCAGCGTAATGGTGATTGCGGCCGGCAGGCCCTCGGGAATGGCGCCAACCGCTAAAGCGACCGATGCCATGAACATGTTCAGCATCGACTCGCCGCGCCAAACGCCAACCGCAAAGGTCAGCACGGCAAAATCGACAATCAGCCACAGCAGGAAATGGCTGAATTGAGCCATTTTTTTAGTCAGCGGCGTGTCCAGATCGGTTGCACTGGCAATCATGCTGTTTATCAAGCCGATTTCGGTATGGTCGCCGGTTTCGACCACCACGCCCAAGCCGTTGCCAAACGTAACCAGCGTGGAGGAATAGGCCATATTGTAGCGGTCGGCCAGCAATGTGCTGATTTCCAATTCGGCGGGCCGCTTGCCGACCGGTATCGATTCGCCGGTTAGGGCGGACTCATCGATTTGCAGTTCGCGGCATTGCAATAAACGCAAGTCCGCCGGGATTTTATCGCCGGATTGCAAAACCACCAAGTCGCCCGGCACCAAATCAACGGCGGGCAGGCTGCGTTTTTGACCGGCGCGTATCACTGTGCTGTTGATACTGAGCACCCGCGACAAAGCGTCGATGGCTCTTAGCGCATTGGCTTCCTGGATGAAACCTATGACGGCATTGACCAGTACCACGCCAAATATGACACCGCTATCCACCCATTCCTGCAGTAAAGCCGTGGTGGCGGCAGACAACAGCAGGATGTAGACCAGCGGTTGGTGAAACTGCGATAGGAATAATTTGATTGGGCCTTTGCCGCGGCGAGGTGTCAGCAAATTAGGGCCAAAATGCTTGAGCCGAGATTGAGCTTCCGCTTCGCTAATTCCAAGGGTCGAGTCGGAATTTAGCTCGGTTAATACTTTGTTAATGGGTAGGCTATGCCACGGGGTTTGTTTTGATTTGCTCATAATAATCAGGTTTTACCGTTCACGGGTTGCATGGTCATCAGTTAAAGGATTGGAGCTAAGATTTTTGTGTATTTTTGAATCGATTATTTTGCGCTTGTTCCCCAAATAAGATGGGGTTATATTTCGCTTTAAGGCCAAGGCCTTATTTTAAAAACAAAAATAACAAACTGGAGGGGACTATGGGTACTGTAATCGAACTTGGGGTATTTATGCTGGTGATAGCCTGCTTTGCATTTGCACCGTTAGGGTATTTTATATACATGTATACAATGAAAAACGGCGAACCTTTTGGGGATATCGAACCGCATGGCGATAGCGAGTCGGCGGTTTTGAATATGACGGCGAAACTGATAGATAAAGTTAAAGCGCTGATCGGTAAAAAATAAGCGTATCGCCGCC
>NZ_JANIBK010000163.1 GCF_024505165.1 Methylomonas rivi | reverse complement strand
CGCCGACTGCGGCCGAGGCGGCGCCGAAGCCGGCGGCCGGCGAAGAAAAAAACGATATGCGTAAAGCCAGTATCATCGAACAAGCCGTCAAAAAAGAGACGAGCACGGCCGGCTCGCCCGCCGCGGCAGCGGAACCCGCGACTAAGGCGGCTAATGTTCGGCTGCCGCAGGATTCGGTCTTGAAGCGGCATTTTCTCTGCCAACTGCAAGCGGAAATCAGCGCGGGCTTATCGCCAAGGCCCACGGATTCGGTGTTGCGCCGCCATTACGACGGCATGGTACGGGCCGAATTGGAAAAACGGCTGCGCGGCTGATGAAAGCGTTGCGAACGATGCGCTGTTATTGTCGGGCGCTCCGCCCATGCGGTAAAGATCGCGGTTGGTTTTTGCCGGGTAACTTTAGTAAACTGGCCGGCCGTAATGTTGTTTAAAAGTGATTGGCCATGACATATTGTATTGCGGTATCGGTCAAGGAAGGCTTGGTACTTACCTCGGATTCCAGGACCAACGCGGGTATCGATAATGTAAGCGTGCATTGCAAAATGCATGTGATTGCGACCCGCGACGACCGGAAAATCGTGCTGTTGAGCGCGGGGAATCTGGCCACCACCCAAGCCGTGCTCGACCAGTTGCGGCGCGACATCAAGGACGGCGCGGAAACCAATCTCAACACCGTGCACTATTTGTCCGAGGCCGCGGAATATCTGGGCCATGTCAGTCTGGACAAGCAGCGTCGGCATGTTAATTCCGGCCAGAACGGGTTTTTTCCGGCCGCGACCTTTCTGTTGGCCGGCCAAATCGGCGCAGAGCCGCACGGCGCTTATCTGGTGTATCCGGAAGGCAACTATATCACCACCTCGGAGCAGACACCGTACTTGCAGATTGGCGAAAACAAATACGGCAAACCGGTGTTGGACCGTATTTTAAGAATCGACACCCCGCTGGAAGAGGCCGCGCTGTGTTGTCTGATTTCCATGGATTCCACCATGCGCAGCAACGTCAGCGTCGGCCCGCCGGTCGATATCCTGATTTACCACAAGGACAGCCTGATGTTGGACGAATATTACCGCTTTCAAGAAGCCGACGATTATCTGATCCAATTGCGGCGCATCTGGCAGGAAAAACTCAGCGAAGGCTTTGCCGCCTTGCCGCAGTTAAACAAGCAAGCAGCCACGACGTTTCCCGTCGCGGAACATTGAGTAAGGGCGGGTAAAATGCCCGCCGCTCCGGCTTGGTTTTATCTTAAAATCCCCGAGTTGGTGCGAATGCACTAACGAAAAATCCCGATTGGTGCAATACTGCGGCGGACGAGCCCGGCTTCAGGCTTTAAGCGCCACTATATGCCCGTGGCATACCTCTTGCTTTAAGGAAGGTATGAATACAAAAACCACCCTAAAATACTTTGACGAAATGCGTACCGACGATGGCCGGGTGCGCGATATTTATCAAACCTATACCCACTGGATGTCGCAACTGCCGGAAGGCACGCTGGAGCGCAAAAGCGCCGAAGCGGAATTGCTGTTCCGCCGCTTGGGTATCACCTTTGCGGTGTACGGCGAAACGGCCGGTGCCGAGCGGCTGATTCCGTTCGATATTGTGCCGCGCATCTTCGGCTCGAAAGAGTGGCAGCGCTTGCAATTGGGGATTAAACAGCGAGTGAGGGCCTTAAACGCCTTTTTGCACGATATTTATCACGGCCAGGAAATCATCAAGGCCGGCATTATCAGCGCCCGGCAGGTGCTGGATAACGAGTTGTATTGCAAGGCCATGCAGGGCATAGACCTGCCGAATCAAGTGTATGCGCATATTGCCGGCATCGACTTGGTGCGGGTGGCGGAAAACGATTTTTACGTGCTGGAGGACAACCTGCGCACGCCCTCCGGGGTGTCCTACATGCTGGAAAACCGCAACACCATGATGCGGCTGTTTCCGGAGTTGTTCGCCAACCACTTGGTCGAGCCGGTAGAGCATTACCCGCAAATGTTGCTGGACACCCTGCGCGAGGCGGCGCCGGTTAATGTGTCCAACCCGACCATCGTGGTGATGACGCCGGGCTCTTACAACAGCGCTTATTTCGAACACGCTTTCCTGGCCAGCCAGATGGGCGTCGAACTGGTCGAAGGGCAGGATTTATTCGTTCACAAGCAAAAAGTTTACATGTACACCACCGAAGGCCCGCAGCAGGTGCATGTGATTTACCGGCGGGTGGACGACGATTTCCTTGATCCGCTGGCGTTCCGGCCGGATTCCGCCTTGGGCGTGCCGGGGCTGCTGGAGGCGTATTGCAGCGGCAACGTGTCGCTGGCCAACGGCGTGGGTACCGGGGTGGCGGACGATAAATCCACCTATCTGTATGTGCCGGAAATGATCCGGTTTTATTTGGGCGAGGCGCCGTTGCTGTCCAATGTGCCGACTTGGCGCCTGAGCGAAAGCGACGATTTGAAATACGTGCTGGCGCATTTGCCGGAATTGGTGGTCAAGGAAGTGCAAGGGTCCGGAGGCTACGGCATGTTGGTGGGGCCCACCAGTTCGAAAGAAGAGATCGAAACCTACAAGCAGCGCATATTGGCCGAACCGGATAATTTTATCGCCCAGCCGACTTTGGCGCTATCGACCTGTCCGACCATGGTGGAAGCGGGCGTGGCGCCCCGGCATGTCGATCTGCGGCCCTTTGTGTTGTCCGGGAAAGAGATACGCTTGGTGCCGGGCGGTTTGACCAGGGTCGCATTGCGCGAAGGGTCGCTGGTGGTCAATTCCTCGCAAGGCGGCGGGACTAAAGATACCTGGGTATTGGAGGACTAAATCATGTTGGCAAGAACAGCAGACAACTTATTCTGGATGGCGCGGCATATCGAACGCGCCGAGAACACCGCGCGGGTATTGGATGTGGCCCACCGTTCTGCGTTATTGCCGTTGGATATCGAAGGGGCCGAGGCCTATCTCTGGTATGCGCCGCTGAATATCACCGGTTGCGCGGCCAGTTATGAAGTCAAATACGGCTTGGCGCGGGCGGATTCCGTGACGCACTACATGGCGCTGGATCCGGACAATCCGAGCAGTATCTACAGCTGCCTGAAGCTGGCGCGGGAAAATGCCCGCGCGGTGCGGGGCGCCATCACCTCGGAAATGTGGGAAGTCATCAACTCCACTTGGCTGGAACTCAACCGCATGACCTGGAACATGGATAACGAGAAGTTTCCCGATTTTTTCGAATGGGTCAAGGACAGGTCGCACATGTTTCGCGGCGTTACCCTGGGCACCATCCTCAAGGATGTGGCGCTGAGTTTCATCAAGCTGGGGACCTTTTTGGAGCGGGCCGACAATACCGCCCGCATCCTGGATGTGAAATACCACATTCTGTTGCCCAGCGTAAACGATGTCGGCGGCGCGGCGGATTATTACCAGTGGGGTTCGGTGCTGCGTTCGGTGAGTGCCTTTGAAGCCTACCGGAAAATTTACCGCGATGTGATTTCGCCTCTGAGGGTGGCGGAATTATTGATTTTGCGCGACGACATGCCGCGCTCCCTGCATGCCTGCATGAACGAAGTCGAGGCGGCCTTGATCGACATCAACGGCAGTTCCGGCCGCGAAGCCCGGCGGCTGGCCGGCGAGCAGCACGCCGCCATTCATTTCGGTTTGATCGAAGACGTTTTTTCCCAAGGCTTGCACGAATATCTGACCGAGTTTCTGGCCCATACCGCCTTGCTGGGGCGCGAGATTCGCGATGCCTATATGTCGCGGCGCAATCACTTCGAGCCTGCCGCCGCGGTGCGCCGCACGGCCCTGCAAATGCAATAAACCGCCTTGAAATTTCCTAAACCGCCATGACTTATTGTGTTGCGTTAAAACTGAATGCCGGCTTGGTGTTTGCCTCCGATTCGCGTACCAACGCCGGTATCGATCAGATTGCCTGCTTTAAAAAAATGCGCAGCTTCGTTAAAGAAGGCGAGCGCGTGATTGTGATCTTGAGCTCCGGTAACTTGTCGATAACCCAGAACGCCATCAATCTGCTGGAGCAAAAGGGCAGGCATGCGGAGGCGCGCAACATTTGGACAGTGGATTCCATGTTCGATGTCGCGCAATTGCTCGGCGAGTGTCTGCGGGAAGTGCGCAAACAGGATGGCGTGTTTCTGGCGCAGAATAACGTGGACGCCAGCGCCAATTTCATTATCGGCGGCCAGATCCAGACCGAACGGATGCGGCTGTTTATGGTGTATGCCGAAGGCAACTTTATCGAAGCCGGCGAAGAAACCCCTTATTTTCAGATCGGCGAAACCAAATACGGCAAGCCGATTATCGACCGGGTCATCACCCCGCAAACCCCGCTCAGCGAGGCGGTTAAATGCGTGCTGGTGTCGTTCGATTCCACCATGCGCAGTAATTTGTCGGTGGGTTTGCCGATCGATATCGCCTGTTACAGCCAGGCGGGCCTGCGGCTGGACTTCGAACAGCACATCACCCAGGACGACCCCTATTTTTCCCAGATCAGCCGGCGCTGGAGCGACGGTTTAAAAGGCGTATTCGCATCGCTGCCCAACCCGGAGTGGTTGACGGATGTCGATTTGAACAGCCGGTTTCCGCCGGACTATTCATGAATAGCGGCTGACGATTTTAAAAGCGGGTGCCGCCAAGCCGGCACGAATCCAATTAAACACGGCAAAACCATGACCATTCGCGTTGCACTGCATCACAAATCGCATTATGTTTTCGATCGGCCGGTGGTCGCTTCTCCGCACGAGATTCGCCTGCGGCCGGCGGCGCATAGCCGTACGCCGGTGTCCGGCTATTCACTGAAAGTCAAGCCGGAAAAACATTTCATACATTGGCAGCAGGATGCCTACGGCAACTTCGTGGCCCGGATTACCTTTCCGGAACCCACCCGTGAAATCGACATCACGGTGGATCTGCTGGCCGATATGACCGTGATCAATCCGTTCGATTTTTTTGTCGAAGAATGGGCCGAACATTATCCGTTCAACTATCCGCCGATTTTACAAGTCGAGCTGGCGCCGTTTCTGGAAACCGAACCGCAAGGCCCGTTACTGAAAGCTTGGATGGATGCTTTTAAACGCGACGTTCCGCCCGGAATCACCACTACCAACTTTTTGGTCAGTCTGAACCAAAGATTGCACAACGAAATTTCCTATCTGATCCGGATGGAAGCCGGCGTGCAGAGCTGCGAGGAGACTTTAGGCAAAAAATCCGGCTCCTGCCGCGATAGCGCCTGGTTGCTGGTGCAAATGCTGCGGCATTTGGGTATTGCGGCGCGTTTCGTATCGGGTTATCTGATTCAGCTGGTGGCGGACGAGAAACCGCTGGACGGCCCGGCCGGCCCTACGGCCGATTTCACCGATTTGCATGCCTGGTGCGAAGCCTATATTCCCGGCGCCGGTTGGGTGGGTTTGGACGCCACCTCCGGTCTGTTGGCGGGAGAGGGACACATTCCGTTGGCGGTCAGCGCGTCGCCCGCTTCCGCCGCGCCGGTCAGCGGTTTGACCAGTATTTGCGAAGCCCAGTTGAACGTGGCAATGGTGGTGACACGGATCCATGAAGATCCGCGCGTCACCAAACCTTATACCGAAGAGCAGTGGGTCTTGATTCGGGATTTGGGGCAAAGCATAGACCGGGAATTGCAGGCCGGCGACGTGCGCTTGACCCAAGGCGGCGAGCCGACTTTCGTCTCGGTGGACAACATGGACGGCGCGGAGTGGAATATCGCCGCGCTGGGCCCGGAAAAATGGCTGCTGGCCAACAATTTATTGCGCCGGATACAGGCGCGTTTCGCGCCCGGCGGTGTGCTGCATTTCGGGCAAGGTAAATGGTACCCGGGCGAGCCTTTGCCGCGCTGGGCCTTAAGCGTCTACTGGCGCGCCGACGGCGTGCCGGTTTGGCAACAGCAGAATTTGATCGCCGAGCAGGCTGCCGATATCGATGCCGCTGCCTTGCAACGATTTGCCGAAGAACTGGCCTTGCGCTTGAGTATTAATCCCGAATATCTGATCCCGGCGTATGAAGATCCCTGGCTGGCGCTGGACGAAGAAAGCCGCCTGCCGGCCAACATCGACCCGCATGCCGCCGATTTGAAGCAAGCGGAAGTGCGCAGCGCGCTGATCAAACAGTTGCGGGCCGGACTGTCGGCCGTGAAAGGCTATGTGTTGCCGTTAAAGGCCAATGACGGCCAGGAGATTGTCTGGCAGTCCAGTTTGTGGCCGTTGAAGCACGAGCGCCTGTATTTGCTGCCCGGCGATTCGCCGATGGGCTTGCGTTTACCGTTGAACAGCCTGCCCTGGGTGGCGCCGGCCGATTTTGAAGTGGAGTTGCCGGCCGACCCGTTCGCCGCCCGCGAACAATTAGCCGATTATCCGCGCGCCAAACCGGCCAAAATACCCGAGCCGGTCAAGCAAGCACCGGCGCCCAAGGAAGTGATACACACGGCGCTAGCGCTGGAAGTGCGGGACGGCTTGCTATATGCCTTCATGCCGCCGGTCACCACCCTGGAAGCTTGGTTGGAACTGTTGGCCGCCGTCGAAGATTGCGCGGATAAGTTAAAACAACCGTTGCGTCTGGAAGGTTACCCGCCGCCGCGCGATCCGCGTTTGCTGTCTTTATCGGTTACCCCGGACCCCGGCGTCATCGAAGTGAATATTCATCCGTCGGATAGCTGGGATACTCTGGAAAGCCGCACGCGGGCGCTGTATGAAGAAGCCCGCCTGACCCGGTTGGCGACGGAAAAATTCATGCTGGACGGCCGCCATACCGGTACCGGCGGCGGCAACCATATCACCTTGGGCGGCGCCACGGCCGCCGAGAGTCCTTTTCTGCGCCGGCCCGATTTATTGAAAAGTTTGATCGGCTATTGGCAGCAGCATCCGGCCTTGTCGTATCTGTTTTCCGGCCAGTTCATCGGTCCGACCAGTCAGGCGCCGCGCGTCGACGAGGCTCGCGACGACAATCTATACGAATTGGAAATCGCCTTCCAGCAAATGGAAGCCAAGCTGCATGAAGGCGAGGAAAGCGCCCAGCCCTGGCTGGTGGACCGCCTGTTGCGCAATTTGCTGATCGATTTGACCGGCAATACCCACCGGGCCGAATTCTGTATCGACAAACTGTATTCGCCGGACAGCGCCACCGGCCGCTTGGGTTTGGTGGAATTGCGGGCCTTCGAAATGCCGCCGCATTACCGGATGAGCTTGTTGCAGTCGCTGTTGTTGCGGGCCCTGGTGGCGCGGTTCTGGAAAAATCCGCACCGAGGCAAGCTGGTGTATTGGGATACCGCTCTGCACGACAGGTTCATGTTGCCGCATTTCATAGAACAGGACATGCGCGATATTTGCCGCGATCTGCGCAGCGCCGGCTATGCCTTCGACGATGCCTGGTTTGCGCCGTTTATCGAATTCCGCTTTCCGCATTACGGCAGCGTGGTCTACGAAGGCGTGCAAATGGAGCTGCGCCAGGCCATCGAACCCTGGCACGTGTTGGGCGAAGAAGTCAGCGCCGGCGGCACCGCCCGCTATGTGGATTCTTCCGTGGAACGCCTGCAAATCAAAGTCAGCGGCATGATAGGCAATCGCCATCAAGTAGCCTGCAACGGCCGACTGGTGCCGTTGCATCCGACCGGCGTGCCCGGCGAATTCGTGGCGGCGGTGCGCTTCAAGGCCTGGGCG
>NZ_JANIBK010000162.1 GCF_024505165.1 Methylomonas rivi | reverse complement strand
GCATCGTCTCGACCCGACCGCGGGCGGCGGCGAAAGTGTTGCTCGGCAAAACACCCGAGCAGCTGTTGAGCACAGTGCCGCTGTTGTTTTCGCTCTGCGGCAACGCCCAGTCTTATGCCGCGTTGCTGGCCTGCCGCGCCGCGCTGGATTTACCAGCCGATCCGCCGGCCGATGCGACCCGCGAATTATTGCTGCAACTGGAAACCGTGCGCGAACACGCCTGGCGGATATTGCTGGATTGGCCCGGCCTGCTGGGCCGCCGGCCGGATAAAGCCGCCGTCGCCGCCTTGCTGAAACTCAGCGCCCGCTTCAAAGAGTGTTTGTTTGACAACGGCGAGGCGTTCAAGCTGGATAGCCGTTTGCAAATCGACTCGGCGGCGCTGGGCGGTTTGCTGGCGGAGTTGAACCAATTGATCGATCGTGCGATTTTTAACGGCGGCATGCGGAAATTTCAGGCCATCGCCGACGAAGCGCAATTGGCGGACTGGCTGGCGGGCAACGCGGCTTTGTCCGCCGAATTACTGCATGGCTTGTATCGGCTGGATTGGCAGGCGGTCGGCCGCAACCACATCCGCTGTCTGCCGGCATTCGACAACCCAGGCCTGTGGACGCACTTACAAACACAGGATTTATCGGCCTTCTGCCGCACCCCGCATTGGCAGGGCCAATGCCATGAATCGACGCCGCTTGGCCGGCAGCAGTCGCAGCCTTTAATCGCCGCTCTGCAAAACCGTTACGGCAACGGTTTGCTGGCGCGATTCGCGGCGGTTCTGCGGGAGGTAGCGGCCATTACGTTACGGCTGGAGCGATTCGGCGAAACCGCGTTCGAGCCGGCATCGGCTTACGGCGGCGAAGGCATCGGCTTGGCGCAAGTGCCTGCGGCGCGCGGTTTATTGATTCATCGTCTGGCTTTGCGGAATGGCCGGGTGTACGATTACCGCATCGTCGCCCCGACCGAATGGAATTTTCATCCCGCCGGCGTGGTTACTCAGGGTTTAAACGCGTTGCGCGCGGTCGATGCGGATAGTTTGCGGCGGCAGGCGGAATGGTTGATCAACGCGGTCGATCCCTGTGTGGCCTATCGTTTGATATTGATTGAAAGATAGGGTACGCACCGCGTACCATCGATAGCTTCAAAGGTACGCGATGCGTACCCTACAACTGGCATAGCTTGACTGGTAACCATCATGCACGAAATGTCGCTCTGCGAGAGCGTGTTACAAATCATCGAACATCAAGCCCAAACCCAGCATTACCGAAAGGTGACGGCCGTGTGGCTGGAGATCGGCGCCTTGTCCGGCGTCGAGCCCGAGGCGATGCGCTTCAGCTTTGAAGTGGTGATGCAGGGTTCGCTGGCCGAAGCGGCCAGACTGGAAATAATCGAGCTGCCGGGCATTGCCTGGTGTATGCCTTGCGGGCGCGAAGTACCTGTACAACAGATATACGACGCATGCCCGCACTGCGGCAGCCGTCAATTACAGATCGTCGGCGGCGATCAAATGCGAATCAAGGAACTGGAGGTAGAATAATGTGCGGCATCTGCGGCTGCGGCGAGGGCCATATCCACTCGCACGACGAACAACACGATCATGAACATCCTCACGATCACCACCACGGTCATGACCATGAACACGGTCATCACCACCATCACGAGCACGGCCCCGAACACGCGCACGCCCCCGGCCTGACCCAGGCCCGCATGGTGCAGATCGAGCAGGACATACTGGCCAAAAACAACCGTTATGCCGACGAAAACCGTTGCTATTTCGCCGATCGCGGCATGCTGGCCTTGAATCTGGTGTCCAGCCCGGGCTCCGGCAAAACCACGCTGCTGACCGAAACCATCACCCGTTTGAAGGGCGAACTGGATATAGCGGTAATCGAAGGCGACCAGCAAACCGCCCGCGACGCCGACCGCATCCGCGCCACCGGCGTACCCGCTGTGCAAATCAACACCGGCAAGGGTTGCCATCTGGACGCGCACCGGGTCGGCCATGCCCTGGAAAGCCTGAAGCTGCCGAACCACAGCCTGCTGTTCATCGAAAACGTCGGCAATCTGGTCTGCCCGTCTGCTTTTGATTTGGGTGAAGCGCACAAGGTGGTGATCCTGTCGGTCACCGAAGGCGAGGACAAACCGATCAAATACCCGGATATGTTCCATGCCGCCGACTTGATGATTTTGAACAAGATCGATCTGCTGCCGTATCTGGATTTTGACGTCGAACAATGCATTCGTTATGCGAAACAGGTTAATCCGCGTATCAAAGTATTGTCCTTATCGGCCAAGACCGGGGAAGGCATGGAGAGTTGGTTGAAGTGGTTGAAGGCGGAGTTGGAGTTGCAGCGGATTGAGTATGCGTGAACCTGCTTGCAATCACGCAGTTACTGATTGTTTAACCCAATATTTCCCTCGACAGGAGGCAGCATGCAAACCACAGCCAAAGCCGAAGCCAAACAACTAATCGACAATCTGCCGGATCACGCCACGCTGAACGACATTATGTACGAGCTGTACGTTAAGCAAAAAATCGAAACCGGTATGCAGGCATCCCGGGATAATCGAGTGACGCCTCATGCTGCCATGAGAACACGTTACCGTGGCGATGTTGATTATCTGGGCTGATTCAGCAGTTGATGTTTTGCTTGTTCACAAACTCCGGTTTGGGAGTCGTAACTTGAAAGCTTTAGCTTTCTTTGATTTTGTTGGGAAGATTTAGTGTCGCTGTCGCGACGAATGATTTCGAAGCCGGTTCCCGCACCGGCGGGCGGGTTTCTTTTCTTTGCTTGTCCAAAGAAAAGAAACCAAAAGAAACGACACCCGGATGCCGCGTATATCCTGCGCGCCGAAGCTTTTGAACGGGGTTTTCCGAAGGGGCTTCCCAGCCCCTACGAAAAACGCGATGCCTCCCTGCATCGCCCCTGCGGGCAAATCCGCTCAAAACCTCCGGTGCTCGGAGCGGCATAACGGGAATGGAATTACTTCAACGGTTATTTTGATATAACAACGATGTTTTGTAGGCTGGGTTGAAACGATAGTGAAAACCCGGCACCCACTCACTAATTGCAGGGTTTCGCGTTGCTATACACCCATCCAGTGATCATTGATAGACCATGAAATTATTTATTCAATTTCTAGTAATCGTAGCGACATTGGCCGGCATGGTGGTACTTGCTTTTTTCTTTAAATCAACGGACGAAGGTGATTTTAGCGCCAGTGTTTTCTATGGCGTTCTGACTCTATTGATCACGTCTGCTTTGATTACGTTATTTCGATGGGATAAGAAACGAGATCGCGACGAAGAAATCGAATTGCGGCAATGTGTAGGCATAAGAGTCAACATGGCACTGAACAACAAACAACCGGTTGAATTTTATGCAAAACCTTCTCTTTTCATAACATTAGCGTTTATATTGATCTTGAGCTTAGGCGCAATCTATTTCGGCGTTTATTTGCTGATAGGGTTACCACTACAGAATCGGCTCACTGGATTAATGTTTCTAATCGGAGGCTTATTTTTTTGTATCGCTTTAGCTGAATCGGCTAAACGATTGATTGGCCATCCAGTTATTCGATTGGATAAGCACGGGTTAATGCATTTTCGTTTCGGCTTCATTCCATGGAGTGATGTTAATGAAATTTGCCCCCTGATTCTAAACATTAAAGGGAACTTATCGGCTTGGTTGGAGATTGGGACGATAAATAACGCGTTTTACCTAGCTCGAATTCCTCGTTGGTTACGGATTTTTCGTAAGAGCAAAACAGGCAAACCATTGCTCTTTTTGCCACTTTCAGAAGAAGATGCCCGAGTAGCTTGCGATATAGCAAAAGCTTATGCAGATTTTGCTGGTGCACCACTTAGAGAAAACATTTTTTCTACAAAGTTAGCCATGGAACTATCCAGATTGCAAACATCACAACAGAAAATAGGGCGATTGCAAACGTTGATGACAGAAAGCTCGGAAAATTTTATAAAACAGCGTCAGGCTATTTCAAAGACTTACTTTGTTTCAAACGTGTTTGTGATATTAGGCGTTATTGCCATTTGTTTCGCGGCGTGGGTCACAAGCAAATAAATTCGCGCCGATTCGGTTAGCAAAACCTGATCTTAGGAATGTTAAATGATCCCTTTCGTGCGATTACGCTGCCGCTAATCGCACCTACGATTTGATCGCGTTACAAATTCAGGGATGGTTTTCTCCCGTTATGCCGCGCCGAGCACCGGAGGTTTTGAACGGATTAGCCCGCAGGGGCGATGCAGGGATGCATCGCGTTTTTCGTAGGGGCTGGGAAGCCCCTTCGGAAAACCCCGTTCAAAGCCTTCGGCGCGCAGGATCAAAGCGGCATCCGGGTGTCGTTTCTTTTGGATACTTTTCTTTGGACAAGCAAAGAAAAGTATCCCGCCCGCCGGTGCGGGAACCGGCATTAAAATAAACCGTCGCATGGCGACACATATTGAGGCATACCAATGACTGTTACCGAAATCAACCCCTTGCCGATCCCCGAGCAAATTATACGAATGGAAGAAATGTGGGATAGCCTTCGCCAAGAGCCACAATTGATAGCCCCCCCGGAATGGCATCACGAAATTCTCAACTCCAGAATTGAACGATTGAAATCGAATCAAGCCAAAACTATCACCTTACAAGAGTTGAAAGCTCGAAAATAAGGGCGCTTTGAATAGCTGATGCGTCTAAAATCCAAGCAATCCGAGAAAACTCAAAATGTGCTTAGCCCTCCCCGCTCAAATCCTGCAAATCCATCCCGGCGACACCGGAATGGCCACTGTTTCCGTTGACGGCGTTAAGGTCGAAGTCTCGCTGGCGCTGGTCGACGACGTACAAGTCGGCGACTACGTGCTGGTTCACGTCGGCTACGCGCTGAACAAAATCGACGAAGACGAAGCCATTAAGACCCTGGCCCTGTTCGCCGAAGCCGGCCTGACCAGCGCGCCATGAAATACATCGACGAATTCCGCCAGCACGATCTGGCGCAACAACTGGCCCAACGCATCGTCCAAACCGCGCACCCCGACCGGCATTACCGCTTGATGGAGTTTTGCGGCGGCCATACTCATGCGATATTTCGTTACGGCGTGCAGGATTTGATGCCGGCCAATGTCGAGTTCATCCATGGCCCCGGCTGTCCGGTCTGCGTGCTGCCGACCGGCCGCATCGACAATGCGATTCAATTGGTCGAACAGCGTGACGTCATTCTGTGCACTTACGCCGACCTGGTACGGGTGCCGGCCACCGGCCGTAATAGCCTGTTGAAAGCCAAGGCCGGTGGTGCCGACATTCGCATGGTTTATTCCACTCAGGACGTCTTGAAAATCGCCCGCGACAACCCGGAGCGACAGGTGGTGTTTTTTGCCATCGGTTTCGAAACCACCACCCCGCCTACGGCGGTCACCATCAAGCAGGCCCAGGCGGAAGGCTTGAAAAATTTCAGCGTGTTCTGCAACCACGTGCTGACGCCGGCGGCCATGCAAGCCATATTGGACGCACCGGTGCCGGTGGCCATAGACGCTTTTTTGGGCCCGTCGCATGTCAGCACGGTAATCGGCAGCCGGCCTTACGAAGTGTTTGCGGAACAATACGGCAAACCCATCGTCATCGCCGGCTTCGAACCGCTGGACGTCATGCAATCGGCCTTGATGCTGATCCACCAGATCAACGAAGGCCGGCATGAAGTGGAAAACGAATACAGCCGCGCGGTCACCCGAGACGGCAATCAAAAAGCCCAAGCCTTGACCGCCGAGGTATTGGAGCTGCGTCCGCAATTCGAATGGCGCGGCTTGGGTTTGATCCCGGACAGCGCCCTGAAACTTAAAGCCGCTTATGCCGATTTCGACGCCGAACAACGCTTCGAGATGCCGGCCATCCGCGCCAGCGACGTCAAAGGCTGCGAATGCCCGGCCATTTTGCGCGGCGCCAAAAAACCCCAGGACTGCAAACTGCTGGGCACGGTCTGCACCCCGGAAAATCCGATGGGTTCCTGCATGGTGTCGTCGGAGGGGGCTTGCGCGGCGTATTGGAGTTATGGGCGGCTGCGAGATAATGCCTCGCGGGTATAGAATAAACCAGTAATATGTGTAAGCCCGGAGTCATCAATGCCAGACACTCAAGAAATTTACCGCCAAGCCAGCCAATTGCCGCCGCTGGAAAGATTACACCTCGCAGAACGCTTGTTAGCTGATTTAGATATCCCTAACCCGGAAATCGATACTATATGGCACAACGAAGCCGCTCAACGCTGGCGAGCATATAAAGACGGACAATTGAAAACCGTTAGCTATGAAACCGTAATGCGAAAATATAAGTAATGAAAATTGAGTTTCTGGAGGCCGCTCAAGTCGAACTCGATCAAGCCTTCGAATGGTACGAAACCCAACAAATTAACTTGGGCCGGCAATTCCTGAATGAGCTTGATGCCGCAATCAGAAGAGTCATCGCTTACCCTGATGCTTATATTTCGATAGAGCGCAATCTAAGGCGTTGTTTGATCAAGCGCTTTCCTTATGCCATTTTATACGGCATTGATGCCGATATCATTGTTATTGTGGCAGTAGCCCACCTGCATCGAAAACCGGATTACTGGCTGAGTAGAATCAATAACTAAACACTCATTCACACGCCTATCCCTTATAAGCGCGATAAATCAGAGCTAATTCCGTGATCAAAAAATTCACTTCCGCCTTAAACTTGAAATCCGGCCACGTCGACCTCAGCCACGGCGGCGGCGGTCGGGCCATGACCCAGCTGATCGACGAATTGTTCATCAAGCATTTCGACAACGACTTGCTGCGCCAGCATAACGACCAGGCCTTGTTCAGCGTGCCGGCCGGACGGCTGGCGATCAGCACCGACGGCCATGTGATTTCGCCGCTGTTTTTTCCGGGCGGCGATATCGGTTCGCTGGCGGTGCACGGCACGCTGAACGATGTGGCGATGTCCGGCGCCAGGCCTTTGTATCTGGCGGCGGGCTTTATTCTGGAAGAAGGCCTGCCGCTGGCCGATCTGGAACGCATCGTCATCAGCATGGCCGCCGCGTCCAAGGCCGCCGGCACACCCATTGTCACCGGCGACACCAAGGTGGTCGAGCGCGGCAAGGGCGACGGCGTATTCATTACCACTACCGGCGTCGGCATAGTGCCGGAAGGCGTCAATATTTCCGGCAACCGGGCCAGCCCAGGCTGCGCGATTTTAATCAGCGGTTCGATCGGCGACCACGGCGTGGCCATCATGGCCGGGCGCGAAAATCTGCAATTTGAAACCAGCATCGTCTCCGACTCGGCGGCGCTGCACGGTTTGGTCGCCGATCTGGTGGCCGTTGCGCCGGCGGCGATACGCTGTTTACGCGACCCGACTCGCGGCGGATTGGCGACGACGTTGAACGAGTTAGCCAAACAGTCCGGCGTCGGCATGGCGATAGCCGAAGACCGAATTCCGGTGAAAGCGCAAGTCAAGGCCGCTTGCGAAATCCTCGGCCTCGATCCTTTGTATGTCGCCAACGAAGGCAAGCTGGTCTGCGTCTGCGAAGCCTCTGCCGCCGAAACCTTATTGGCCGTGATGCAACAACATCCCTTGGGCCGCGACGCCGCCATCATCGGCGAAGTCATCGACGATCCGCACGGCTTCGTGCAAATGGCCACGACTTTCGGCGGCCGGCGCATCGTCGACTGGCCGGTGGGCGAACAGTTGCCGCGCATCTGCTGATGCCCGGCAAGGCCATCCGGGTACGCGG
>NZ_JANIBK010000161.1 GCF_024505165.1 Methylomonas rivi | reverse complement strand
CCCCGGCCCGTTCCTCGGGGCTAAACCGGTGCCGGTTCACAGCAAGACCACGGCCAGCAATCCGGCCGTCTCGATTAACTCCACGGCCGCGCCGTACACGTCGCCGGTGGCGCCGCCCAAGCGGGTCAGGGCGGCGTAACGCACCCAAAACAGCAGGCCGCAAGCCAGCAATACATTGGCCCAGCCCATGAATAAACCGGCAAACGCCAACGAAACCACCACCACCGTGCGCGCCTCGCCCAAGGGCAGGTTGGCCAATAATTTTTCCGCCATGCCCTTGGGGCTGACGTAAGGCGTGGACAGCATCAGCAACAAAATCGCGCAACGTCCCAACAAGGGCGCCAACATTAACGGGATCAAATCGTTTTGCTGAATTAACACGAACAGCGCGGTAAATTTCACCAGCATGACCAATAACAACACCAACACCGCAATCGGCCCGGCCGCCGGGTCTTTCATGATCCGCAAACTGCGCTGTTCATCGCCCAAGCCGCCAACCCAGGCATCGGCGCAATCGGCCAGGCCGTCCAGGTGCAAGCCGCCGGTCAACAATACCCAGGCGCTCAATACCACGGCCGCCGCCACCATGTCGGGCGCGCCCGACAGGACCAGGGCCAGAAAACTCAGCAACACGCCAATCAAAAACCCCACCAGCGGGTAATACAGTACCGAACGGCCCAGCGCCGCATCGTTGGCCGTCAGCTGGAAATCGACCGGAATACGCGTCAAAAATTGCAGTGCAATCAGTAAAGATTCCATGGCTGTAATGATTCGGTTGAGTTTACGTTAAAGGTATTTATACCCGCGCGCGGTTGGTTGGGCGGAATTATTTCAAATGCCGGCCTTTGGCGTCCTTGTTGATATGGCCGGTAAAAATCAAAACCCCTTCGATAAATCCCCACACCACCCCGAAACCGCCGGTTAAATAGGTCACCAGAATTTGAGTGATACCCAGCCCCCAGAATCCCAAATAGATTCGGTGCAAGCCGATGGCGCCGAACACGATGCCCAGCAAGGCCGCCACAATGTGGCTTTTAACCGGCTGGCTGTCGACCAGATAGGCGCCGACCGGGCCGATTTCGGTGACATCGCCATGTTCGTGGTCGAAATCCACATCGTCGCCTTCCTTGGGCGGCTCGGCGGACGTCCACTGGTCGATATGAAATTCGTAAAACTTGCCTTCGTGCTTCACCACGCCGGTCTGACAGCGTTCGTCGTAACTTTCTATATGTCCAAGCATGCCTGATTTTCCTGTTGTTATATGCCACCCGGGCATAAAAGACCGGACAGACTTTATTATTCAAGGAGTTATGGTTATTTTTCAAATAAATTCCCGCCCGTGCCGAAATGACGCGAGCGCGGCGACAGCCTTTCGGCTAAATCGGCGCACATTTTACCTAAACCGGAGAAATGGCATATAACTGTTCGCGGACACGTTGCCGCAAGCGTCCTTGTCCGGCTTACAACCCGGCCGTTACCCGCGCCTGCGAAAAAGTGGCCATTTCGTTGTGCAGCCGGCAGGCCATTTGCAGCACCGGAACCGCCATGACCGCGCCGCTGGCTTCGCCCAGCCGCATGCCCAGCTGCAAAATCGGTTCGGCGGCCAGCGCGTCCAGCACCCGTTGATGGCCCTTTTCCTCGGAACGGTGACCGTAAAAAAACCAGGCTCGGCAGTCCGGATTGATTTTGGCGGCAAGCAACGCCGCCACGCTGCTAATGAAGCCGTCCACCAGCACCGGCAAACTCTGCTGGGCCGCACTGATATAGGCCGCGGCCAAAGCGGCGATTTCGAAGCCGCCCAAGGTTTGCAACACCGCCAGCGGCGTAGTCAGCCGTTGCCGATGCGTTTGCAAGGCCTGTGCTATGACCGCCGCCTTATGTTTGATCTGGCCGTTGTTCAGCCCTGTGCCGGCGCCGGTGATGTCCGCGGCCGGTACGGCCAGCAAAGCCGCCGCCATGGCGCTGGCGCTGCAGGTATTGGCTATGCCCATTTCGCCGCCGATAAACATATCCGCTTGCGCGGCCAAGGCCCGGCTGACGGCCGCGCGTCCCGCCGCCAAGGCAATCTCCAGTTGCGCCTCGGTCATCGCCGGCTTGATTTTAAAGTTTTCCGTTCCGGCGCCGGCCCGTTGGCGAATCACGTTCAGCAAATCGACCGGTTGGAGCAAGCCCACATCCACCACTTCAAAGTGGGCGCTGACCTGCCTGGCCAATACATTTACCGCCGCGCCGCCGGCGGCGAAATTTTTCACCATCTCCGCCGTCACCGCTTGCGGAAACGCCGACACCTCTTCGGCGGCGATGCCGTGGTCGGCGGCAAAGATACTGATATGAATGTTTTCCAGTCGCGGCTCGTCGCGGCGCTGCAGGGCGGCCAGTTTAACCGCCAGTTGTTCCAGCATGCCCAGCGAACCGGGCGGCTTGGTGAGTTGCGCTTGTCTGTCCAACGCCCGCTGGCGAAACGCCGCATCGGGGGCGGGAACCGCTAGGTAAAGTGTTTGCATTATTTAAGCTGTTGCGGCAAACCGGCGGTGACCAGTACCACCCGGCCGCAAATTTGCGCCAGATCCTGGTGCAGGAAACCGGCTTCGTCGACGAAGCGGCGGGTCATGGCATCGGCCGCCACCACGCCCTGCCCGACTTCGTTACTGACCATGATCACCCTGCCCTTGCACTCCCTCAGCACCGCCAGCAAGGCGGCGCGCTGGGCCGCAAACAGCTGCTCCTGGATACTGCCGCGCCGGTCGAACAACACATTGCTCAGCCACAGCGTCAGGCAATCGATCAGCAGGCAGCATTCGGGATTGGCGTGGGTTCGAATGGCTCCGGCCAAGTCGACGGGCTCTTCCAGTGTTTGCCATTCGGCTGGGCGGCGTTGTTGGTGATGGGCGATTCGGGCCCGCATTTCCGCGTCGCCGGCTTCGGCGGTGGCCAGATACAGCACCGGCAATCCGCTGTCGATCGCTTGCCGCTCGGCGTAGCGGCTTTTACCGGAACGCGCTCCGCCCAACACCAGTTCAATCATCGGTCAGGCGCACCGCCAGTACATCGCATTTGGCATGATGCAAGACGCCGTTGGCGGTGGAACCCAGCAGCAAGGCCAGACCGTGCCGGCCGTGCGAGCCTACCACGATCAGGTCCACGGCGTTTTCTTCCGCCACCCGGACGATTTCCATTTTGGCGCTGCCCATTTCCAGCCATTGCTGCTCCGCCGGCACGCCTAGTTCGGCACCCAGCTTGGCCAGCCTTTCCTTGGAAGTATCCAGCCATTCCTGAGTCAAATCGACATCGAAGGGAATCGGCCCATAGGCGGCATCGGTGATGGGCAGGTTTTCCACCACATGCACCAGGCTTAATTTGGCTTGATTCCGTTGCGCCATGTCCAGGGCTTTGCTTGAGACCTGTTTGCCGTGTTCCGAAAAATCCACCGCCAACAATATATGTTTATAGTTATGCATAGCTACCTCATTGCGGAGCGCCGGTAATTTCCGGAAACAGCGCCGCCATTATTTGGGAAGACAACATGATATACAAAAGCGCCAACCCCAAACCGAAAAACAGGGAGCGGTCCAGCGCGTGCCGTATGATATGCCCGCTGACCAGCCAATGCCACAACACCAATGCCAGCATGGCAAAATAGGCCAAGTCGTTGGCATGCGTATTCAAGGTGGCGATGGCGGGCAGGGCGAAGAAACTGATTACCACATCGGTGCCCAGCATGGCCGCCAGGGTTTGCGGAAAGCGGGCGATTTTGCCCGACGCATACAACAAAGGCCAACAGAAAGATACGATCAGACCGAAATCCACGGCTATCTGCAGCAAAGCCGTCGACTGCGCGCCGTTCAAAAACAAAATCAGATAATTGATGGCCACATACACCGGCAACAACAGCCGCAGCACAAACGGCGACGCCGGCACGTCCTGCGGACCTTTCTGGAAGGTGGCGATTCGAAAAAACAACAGGCTCAATTCGTACATGCATTACTCCGCTTGGGACAGGTTTTCTTCGGCAGTCATCCAGTCGAGTTCGGCCTGTTCCAGCGCGTCATCGACCTGGGCTTTCCGGCTTAACAGTTTTTTCAATGCGTCCTTATTCTCTTCGCTATAAATCGCCGGATCGGCCAGTTGCTGCTCCAGTTCCTGCTGTTCCTTGTGGTATTTCTCCACCGCCGCCTCGGCCTTTTTTACCGCATCCAGCATCGGTTTCAGGCGCTGGCGGCGTTCGGCGTCCTGCTTGCGCTGATCCTTGCGCGACACGTTATTCGCGGCGGCTTGGGTATCCGGCTCGTCGCAGGCCTTCTTTTGTTCCGCCAGCCATTGCTTGTAATCGTCCAGATCGCCGTCGAAGGCTTGTATGCGGCCGTCCGCCACCAGCAATAGCTGATCGGTTACCGAGCGCAGCAAATGCCTGTCGTGCGAAACCACCACGATGGCGCCCTGGTATTCCTGCAAGGCCACGCTCAAGGCATGGCGCATTTCCAGATCCAGATGGTTGGTCGGCTCGTCCAGCAGCAGCAAATTAGGGTTTTGATACACCAATATCGCCAGCACCAGCCGAGCCTTTTCGCCGCCGGAAAACGGCCCGATGGGGTCGTTGACCTTGTCGCCGCGAAAATCGAAACCGCCCAAAAAGTTGCGCAAATCCTTCTCCAGCGCCTGTTTATCCAGTTGCTGCAGATGCCACAACGGCGACTCGTCCAGCCGCAACTGCTCCAGTTGATGCTGGGCGAAATAGCCGATATGCAAATCCTGCGCATTGGTTAACTTACCACGCAATGCCGGCATTTGCCCGGATAACACTTTGATCAGGCTGGATTTACCGGCCCCGTTCGGCCCCAGTAAACCGATGCGGTCGCCGGGCGAAATGGACAGCGAGGCGTTGTGCACCACCACTTTGTCGCCATAACCGATGTCGGCCTCTTCCAGTTTGATTAAGGGGTTGGGCATTTTTTTCGGCGGCGGAAAACTAAAGCCGAACGGCGAATCCACATGGGCCTGGGCAATCAACTCCATCCGCTCCAGCGCCTTGATGCGGCTTTGAGCCTGACGGGCCTTGGTGGCCTGGGCTTTGAAGCGGTCGACGAAGCTTTGAATATGCGCAATTTCCCGCTGCTGCTTTTCGAAAGCGGTTTGTTGCTGGGCCAGCTTTTCGGCCCGCATGCGTTCGAAGTCGGAATAATTGCCGGTGTAAATCTCGGCCTTGTTTTGTTCGATATGCACGATGTGGTCGGTGATGGTATCCAGGAAATCCCGGTCGTGCGAGATCAGCAGCAGGGTGCCGGGGTATTTCACCAGCCAATCCTGCAAATAAATCACCGCGTCCAAATCCAAATGGTTGGTGGGTTCGTCCAGCAGCAATACGTCGGAACGGCACATCAAGGCCTGGGCCAGATTCAAGCGCATGCGCCAGCCGCCGGAAAACGAACTGACGGATCGGCTTTCCTGTTCTGTAGTAAAGCCCAAACCGTTCAACAACCGCGAAGCGCGGGCCTGCGCCGTATAGCCGCCGGCATGCTCCAAAGCCACATGCAGCTCGGCCAGTTTGATGCCGTCATGAGCCTGCTCGGCATCCTGCAATTGCTGTTGCAAGGCCCGCAATTCGCGGTCGCCGTCCAGCACATAATCGATGGCCGAACATTCCAGCGCCGGGGTTTCCTGTGCCACATGCGCCACTTCCAGATTCGGCGGCATGGAAAACTCGCCCTCGTCGGCATGCAACTCGCCGCGCAGCATCGCAAATAGACTGGATTTGCCGGTACCGTTGGCCCCGGTCAAACCGATCTTCTGGCCCTTATGAATCGTGAAGGAAGCCTCGCTAAACAGCAAACGGCTGCCGCGGCGAATGGCGATGTTTTTAAAATTGAGCATGATGTCGGTTAAAAAACGGTTTAATCGGGACCAAGGCAAATGGCCCGGCGTTGCGGAATTTTAACGCGGCAGGGTTTTTCGGGTGCGATGAATTTTGGCGAGGTTGGGTTGTTATGGGGAATGGCGGTCTGTTGGGCTATGCGGCGTAGTTGGGGTGATAACCAACATTTCAATGCCTAATCTTATTTTTCATAAGCTTTCCGAAATGTCATTTCCACTTGCCAAATACCTTAGTCTATTGGGCAGCTGATTTCATTTATTTACGTCAGACCTTAATTATAATCATGCTCAAAGGCGCCTACTCAACGAAATTACAGGTTCATCTATGAATACAAAAGAATTTGAAGTAATTGTAATTGCACGCAAGGGAATCGATCTTGTTAATTTAGCTCGGCATGATGGTCCATTAGCAATTCCATGCGGCACAGTTGGCCCATCAGTTGCCAAAGCAGTTTTAGAAGGCAAAGGAAAGGCAAAAGTATCAATGTTAAATTTGAAGATAGCGATTGATACTCAATATGGAGTCGAAAGCATATTAGATAACTTCGAGCTTTACGATTCAACGACTAGAAAACCTTTGCTCTGGTCATTAGTTGCTGCACGATTAAATTGCAAACAATAACAAGTCCGGTAGGTCACGTTTCCGCGATAGCGGTTACGTGACAATTCGGAGCTCGTGGCTTTGAATTTGTCAGCCCGGTAGGTCACGTTGCCGCAATCGCGGTTACGTGACAATTCGGAGCTCATGGCTTTGAATTTGTCAGGGAACGCTCCGCGCACCCTGACCTACGTTTGATCTATATTTGCGGCTGCCATTATTTCTAAATATTCCATTGATACCCATGACCGATATTCGTAGATACTCCGCCGACAACCGGCCGGTTTTCATTACGGCGGTTTGTTATCAACGCAAGCCGGTATTGGCGAATGCATCGGAAAAAGAACTGCTGCTAACCGTGATGCGGGAGGTAAAAGCGGAAATGCCGTTTCGGCTGTTGGCTTATGTGATTCTTGACGATCATTTTCATTGGCTGATCAAGCCGGAACCGGACGTTGCGTTTTCATCTATTGTGCAGTCGGTCAAACTGCGTTTTACCCATCGTTACAAACGGGCGCAAAATCTTATCCAACCCGTCACGCTTTGGCAAAAACGCTTTTGGGATCATCTGATTCGCGATCAAGACGACCTGCATCAACATTTGGACTACATTCATTACAATCCGGTAAAGCATGGCCGAGTGTCCGACCCCGCAGATTATCCATGGTCGTCATTTTTAGCCCATCAAGCCAACGGCAGTTATCCAAACGGCTGGGGCACTACGCAGCCGCCCGCCAGTATAGGAACTCTGAATTTCGAATAACGTTGGCGGCTTACGCGCTACCAACCGCAATTATTTTATTTCGAGCCTCATTCCACCGTGCCGGGTAATCCAAGGCCGCCCGCTGTGCCGACTAGGGTTTCGTCGAACATAACATCCCGCCATTACGGGGTTGGGCTTAATACCGTAAAGAGCCCAACGTTTTGGTTTTGTTGGGTTAGCGCAGGGTAACCCACAGGCGGCCTCCGGAGGGCGAGGGTACGGATATGCCGAAATTTGCAATGCGACAGGTATATAAATCTGGAACCGAGCCTCAAATGTAGACTACTATACTGCAACCTACGGCTAAACCAAGGGGGAGGCTATGTTGCACGATCCTGACGCAGCCAACCGTTTAAACCAATCCGAACGCTTTACCCGCGCCGTGCTCGATGCGCTGTCCAAGCAATTTTGCGTGCTGGACGCAGCCGCCACTATTTTGGAAGTCAACCAACCCTGGTTGGACTTCGAGCAGCAGTACAACGGCGGCCGGCCGGGGCTCGAAATCGGCCAAAACTATCTCGAGCTTCTGGAGGCCGGTCTGGCCAGCGACAGGGGCGGCAAGGCCTTTGCCGAGGGCATCCGCGCGGTGCTGTCCGGCGCCAGC
>NZ_JANIBK010000160.1 GCF_024505165.1 Methylomonas rivi | reverse complement strand
CCGGCCGCTTACAGTGCCGCGGCCGCCCTGCTGCTGGGAATCGGCTTGGGTTTGTTCTCGCCGCAAGGCTGGTACGGTTTGCCGCGCAGCTATAGCGTCGCCAAGGGCCAGCGGCAAACCGTCGCCTTGCCGGACGGCTCCAACCTGGAAATGAACACGGACACCGAAGTCAGGGTTCGCTTCAACCGCGGGCAGCGGCGGATGGAATTGCTGCGCGGCGAGGCGTTTTTCAACGTAGTTCACGATGCGAAACGGCCGTTTAGCGTGCGGGTCGGCGATGTCGGCATATACGACATAGGTACCGCCTTCGACGTCTACAAGCAGCCGGACCGGGTTAGCGTGACGGTGCTGGAAGGCGAAGTCGAGGTCGATAACCGGACCGAGCGCCGCCCGCTAACGGCCGGCCAACAACTGAGCATCGGCAACGACCTGCGTTTCGCGGCGGTTGAGCAAACCGATATTGCCGCCGCCACGGCCTGGCGGCAGGGGTTGCTGGTGTTTCGCGGCCGACCCTTGGCGGAAGTGCTGGCCGAGATCGGCCGTTACCACGAGGTGCGGATTCGCCTGCCAGACCCGAAACTGGCGGAACTGCGCGTCAACGGCAGCTTTCGCACCGGGCAACTGGACAATATGCTGAATGCGGTCGCCACTCTGCTGCCGATTACGGTCAAACATGTCGGCGAAAGGGAAATTGTATTGGAGGCTGTCGCGCCGGCCGGCGTTAGGCCGCGACACAACAAACCGTAAAAAATCCGGTATTCGCTGGCGGCATTTTAAATCGCCCGCGTCTATACCCATGAACCCCACACAAAGGAGACATGGAGTATGACACTGGCGATAAAAGGTCTGGCTGTAGCCATCACGCTGATTTCGGCGCAAGCCCATGCCGAGGACGGCAAACACCGCTTCGATATACCCGCGCAAGCGCTTGCCGGCGCCTTGCAAACCCTGGCGGCCCAATCCGGCGCGGCCATGCTGTATACCGAACAAACCGCCGCCGGCAAAACCAGCCCGGCATTGCAAGGCGAATATACCCTGGACGAGGCGGTGCGCAAACTGTTGAGCGGTAGCGGATTAATCTACAGTATCGACGGCAGCGGCACGGTAACCCTAAAACCCGCCCCTGGCGGGCGCAATGCCACCACGCTGGAACCCCTCACGGTTAAAGGGGTCCGTAATCCCAACGATCCTTACGACATGGATTACGCGGTAACCAACGCCACGACGGCTACCAAAACCGATACCCCGCTGATGGAAACCCCGGTTTCGATACAGGTCATCCCCAAGGGCGTGCTGGCGGACAAACAGTCGATGACCCTGCCGGAAGCCGTCAACGGCCATGTCAGCGGCGTATTGGGCCGCACCGGCGGCGGTTATCTCTACGACAACTTTGTCATCCGCGGTCTGGCCGGCTCCGGTTTCGGCGATGCCTACCGCAACGGTTTGTTCAACCGCCAGGATATTTACGACATCGCCAATATCGAACGGATTGAAATTCTCAAGGGGCCGGCGGCGGTACTCTATGGCCGCATCGAGCCCGGCGGCCTGGTCAACTACGTGACCAAAAAGCCGCTGGATACGCCCTACTATTCGCTGCAACAGCAGTTCGGTTCCTACGATCAATACCGCACCCTAGTCGACGCCACCGGGCCGATCGACGACGACAAGACCCTGCTTTACCGGCTGAACGGCTCTTACACGGACAATGGGTCGTTCAGGGATTTTGTCGGCAACCAGCGATTTTTTGTCGCGCCATCCCTCGCCTGGCGACCCAACGACCGCTTTGAATCCAATCTGGAGCTGGAATACAAGCATGACCGTTTAAATGCCGACTTCGGCATTCCCGCCGTTAACGGACGCCCCGCGCCAATTCCGATCACCCGCACCTTAAAGGACGGCCCGCAGCGCCAACTGATGGAAAGTACGCTGGTCGGCGCTGACTGGACCTACCACTTCAATAACAACTGGAAACTGACTCAGCGCTATTTGTTTAAGGATTGGTCGCTGAGCGGCCCGACACTCTACAATTATTTAGGCTTACAGAATGACCAGCGCAGTCTGAATCGTATCGCCACCACCGGCGTGCAAGATGTGATGACCCATTCCGGCAATATCGATTTGAACGGCAAATTCGAACTCCTGGGCAGCCAGCACAATCTGTTGATCGGCGTGGACGGCTTCCACGCCACAACGGAATCGCATGACGCGGACAATCCGGCACCGGCCATCGATATATATAACCCGATTTACGGACAAGTCGATTTTGCGGCGTTGACGAACGAAAATGCGTTTTTCTATCGCAAGGAATCCTGGGTAGGCGCCTATGTGCAGGACCAGATCACTTTGTTCGACAAACTGCATATCTTGCTGGGCGGCCGTTACGATAACGTTACGACAGGTGCTAATTTCACGCCGACTTCCTTGGCCGCGGCTAAAGCGGGGCGCGTGGAGCAAAAGGACGATGCGTTTAGCCCCAGAGCCGGCGTACTTTACCAAGTACAAGATTGGCTGTCGGTCTACGGTAGTTACACCGAGTCTTTTAGCTCTAACAACGGCGTCAGCGCCAGCGGCGCAAGCTTTGACCCGCAGGAGGGCCAACAGCACGAGGTCGGCATCAAAACAGAGTCGAATGACAAGAGGTTTTCCTCGACCCTGGCATATTTCCATTTGACCAAAAGTAATCTGCTGACCGACGACCCTAACCAAGCCGACCCGAATTTCCAGATTCTGGCCGGAAAAATCAGGAGTAAAGGCATTGAATTGGACTTGGCGGGGCAAGTCACCGATCAACTCCACCTGCTGGCGACCTATGCTTATACTCAGGTCAATTACATTGAAGAATTCAGCGGTTTGCGAGGCAATCGCCTGGAGAACGTACCCAGGCATCAGGGCAGTCTCTGGGGCACATGGCAATTCGACCAAGCCTTTAAAGCGGGCTTGGGCGTGGTGGCTGTCGGCAGGCGTCCAGGCGACTCCGACAATACTTTCATATTACCGGGATATGCCCGGCTGGATGCGATGGCGGCGTATACGCATCGCATCGGTCAACATAGACTGACGGCCCAGTTGAATATCAACAATCTTTTAGACAAAGAGTATTACGCCAATACGGACGGCGGCAGCCTTAGCGCTATTCCCGGCACGCCATTCAGCGTACTGGGGTCGTTGAAATACGAGTTCTGAATAACCGGCCGGCGCTATCGAACCGGTTCCGATCGCCGTCAACGGCATTATGGTATTGCTGCTGGGAATGTTTCCGCCGATGCGGGATTTGTCGGCCGGCATGCGGCACTATAGGCGGGCTTAGTACACTTCCCGCCGGTAAATCTGCTTGCCGTTACCTTGATAGATACCGAACGTAGCCCTGGCCGACGGCGAATTATCGTGGCTGCCGTTGTGGTCCCAATCGAACAGCAGCCACGGCAAAGCGGTAAAGTCGGCGGCGATATCGATATAACCGGTATTGCCGCTGCCCGGCGCGGCGAAACGCAGGTCGGCATCGCCGGCGGCCAGCGTGGCATCCGGCAAAACCGCCTGAGAAACCCCAGCCCCGACCGTCATCGACGCATTGCCGGCCTGCGCCGCGCCGCCGGCCGTTTCGGGATTACTCAGCGACAGCTGGCTGCTTAAATTCAAAGCCGTGCAGTTATCGGCGGCGTTTTTCACAAAACTGTTGCCGTTGAAATATTCGCTGAACATCGGCACCGGCAAGGGTATCAATTCCGAACCGTTGGCATTCCGCAGCACCAATCTGCCCCAACGCATGTCTTTATTGCCGCCGGTAAAAGCCATGCCGTTGCCGGGGCTGGCGGCCCCGAAGCGCACGGGATTGCCGGCCGCGGCCACGGCATCCGTATCCTGCAGCGTAAAACTCATGGCAATTTCAGCAGCGAAGGGGGCGATAGGATTGTTGCGCGAGACTGCCAGAATGTCGCTACCGGTATCGGCAAAACGTAATGTGCCGGTACCGTTGCCGTTATCCACTGCCGTCGGCGCGGCGGCATTCAACACCGTTAACGGCCGATTGGCTTCCGCATAATCGGGCGTAATGCCGAAACTGCCGTGAACCGGATTAATCTTCCAGTAGCTGCCGGTGTAATTCATAGTCGTTACGCCATCGGCATTACGGGCAATGACGGTGGCCACGGGATTTACGGCATATTTGACCGGCTGACCGATATAGCTGAAACCTGTGCAGGACGGGGCGAAAACCGGCGTATTGTAGGTAACATCGAAATGATCGGGAATAAACCGCCCCACATTGCCGATTACCGAGGTATTGCCGAATTTACAGCCGTATTTGCCGCCCGTTAAGCTATTGGAAAAGTCATCGGTGCAATCAGCGTTGACGGCATCGATTTCGGTAAAATTATCGTCATGGACGGCCTCGGCCGATAACGAGAAATAACCCACTTCGGAATAACTAAAATCCGAACCCGCCGCGGTACCGGTTGTCGGATCGGCATAATCGAAGGTGCCGGTCAATATGCCGCGTTGGACCGCCCCGCTATGAGCGGTTAACTTGCCCTGATCCAACGCCGGCGAACCGTTATAGCCCGTTATGCCGCTTGCCGCCGACAGAGAAAAAAGATTGCCGGCCTTGATGGTGGAGCCGGCGGTTACACTGGACGAGACAGCAAAATCGGCCGGACGTACCGAGAAACTGTCCGCCGAACAGCCTACTACCGCGGGTAAATGGGTGGCATCGGTCACTCGACAGCGCAAATTCCGATAAGCCTCGGCCACCGTGAAACCGCCGCTGGTTTTTCTGCCTTGTTCAGTAGCTTGATTAACCTTGGCAAAGGTTAATGTTTGACTGATCGCCGGACTAAGCGCCATTCTGGAACCGCATGCGGTGTCCCCGGCACCGTCCACCAGTTCGACGCTAACGTTCCTGTTCGCATCGGCGGCATAAGCCGTTTGCACCCCTTCGGCGATACCATCGTTATCGGCATCCTTAAGCGCAACCACATCGAAGCTAAAGGGCATACCGGAAAGCTTGGTGTAAAGATGTCCGGTTAATGCCGACTGCCCGCTCTCGACACAATTGAAATCCACCGGATTGACCAAACCCGGATTAACGGTTGCGCAATTGCGTGTCCGCGCCATCAAACCCTGAATCCCGGTTTGGCTAAGCGCCCCCTGAAATACCCGCAATTCGTCGATATAGCCGGAAAAACCGAACGAGTTATTCGCTTCCGTGGCGGCATTGGTTTCTCCGCCGATAGAGGCAACGCCGCTGTCCGAGCCGAAAGCGCTCTCGCTCCATGCGGCGCTAACGTTTGCCAATAAGGAACCCGCGCTATCGAACACATAAATGCGTTTAGTTTTATTCGGCACATCCGCTACCGCCGCCACGAAATACCAGGCATTGTTGGCAATCACATTCGCCGTATCGAGAATCAGCGCGGAAGGCGTGCCGCGGGTAAAAAACCGCACCCTGCCGGTGCCGCCATCCGCCAGGCTAAAACCATAACCCGCGGTATTGTGTTCATCGTCGATGAAAATACGTTGGCCCGGCAAACTATTGTTCGTGCTCCTGATCCAGGCGGTAATGGTAAACGCCGCGCCGCTTGCCCCCAGATTTGGGAAACCGGATGGCAAGACAACATAGTTTTTGTTGGCGCGATTGAACGCACCGTAGCCGCAAGTACCGGTACTGCCGGCAATCGCCGGAGTCGTGGCGGCGGTCGTGGGCAATGCGCCCGACAAGGTTGCGGCGTTGCCGTTATAGCCGCTTCCGCTATCGATCGCTTCATTGGCCGAGCCATTCCAGACCGGCTCATCCATATGAAAATCCAGCAACTCGGTGGATGCGGAAACGACCGTATAGCTCCCGCCGGTAAAATCGCCGTTTCCGGCGCCACTGCCCCCCAGCGGCAAGTTTGAACCGGACTTGATGGAATCGTTATCGACCAGGTTCAATCCCAACGAACCGCTACCGGAGCCGGTATCGGCAGTCACCGTCCAGGTTGCGCCGCTGCCGGTAACCGAAACGATGCTGGCGCCGCCGACCCCGCCACTCTGGATTAACGAAAAATCGGCGGCATCCACCCCGGTAACGCTACCGCCGAAGGTCACGGTCCAGGATACCGTCGCGGCTGGGCCGGTAGGGTTGATTGAGGCCGGCTCAATCGAGGCAACATTTACGACAGCGCCGACCGTGACGGCGTTGCTCAATACATAGCTAGTGGGAGTATCGCTACAGTCGTTATCTCGATAGGCAATAAAATAAGCATTGTAAACTCCGGCAACGCTGGGCGCGGTGATGTTAAACGTTTCGGCATAGGTACCGCGTTGCTCGTGATTGGCGTGGTCAACCTTGTTTCTCGTACCCGAGTTGGTAGCCGATATGCGCCAAGCCGTGCAGCGCCATCTGCTATCAGAGTCGCCGGACGTAAACACGGTTACGGTAGCGCTGATTGTTGCGCCTCCGGCCACGCTGACGCTGCCGGCGCCATCCAGCGTTACCGAGTTAACGTTTCTCGACGCATAAGCATTGCCGGGGCTGAGGGCCAGCGCAACCACCCCCAACAGCAAAACATTCCTGTTCGGCCGGCCGGACATCCGCCGGCTTGAAGCCGTGCCGGCGAGGTTGTCGAACAAGCCGAGCGTAAAGGGTCGCACAAGCCGAGCGTAAAGGGTCGCACAAGACACTAACGGTTAGCCGATTGACACACCGGGCAAATGTGCTGCCCTTCCCGGGTCAGCAGCCAACCCGCCTCTACAGCGGCTTTCAATTCGCCGTCAAACCAGGCCCTGCCGTCGCTGATACGCCGCCCGGTACGCTCATCGCTACGCGGCGCCCGGCGAAACTCTATGGCTCTTAAACCTTGCGGGTTACAAATATCGCAAAATATGAATGTTCGTATGCTCATCTCTGGTTGGCGTGCGCTCGGCGCGGAATATTTCAAGTAAATTGATTTTGGGTAACTATTCAGCAAACCAAGCTATCGCCGAGAGCTTGCACCCTCTCCCGATGGAGGGTTAGAGAGTGCTTCGCGCTTAACGGTTAGGATTTTTGTTGGTTCAAATTCCCGCTCGAAGCAGTATAGTCTAAACTATCGATTGGAAATCGGCCGATCTACCAGGCTTTTTTGTAAACAAAGTATAAGGTGACAACGTGGTATTTAAAAAACAGCAGGGTTTTACGTTGATCGAACTGATCATGGTGATTGTGATTTTGGGCATCCTGGCGGCGGTTGCCTTGCCAAAATTCGCCGATTTGGGCGGCGATGCCAGAAGAGCCACCTTGCAAGGCGCCCTGGGCGCGGTCAAATCCGCCGCCGCCATAGTGCACGCCAAAGCCTTAACCGAAAGTAAAACCGCAACCAGCGACGACAGCGAGTCGGTTTCCCTGGAAGGCACCGCCATAACGCTTAAATACGGCTACCCGAATGCAGCCACCATCGACGAAGCGGCCGGGGTTTCCGCCACCGACTACCATATTGCCGTAGCCAGTGGCGTCAGCACCATCAGCGCGACCAAAGACGGCGGCACCAGCGCGGTGAGCAACTGCAATTTCACCTACACGCCACCCGCCAGCGCCGGCGCCGCGCCGACGATTTCCGTGGGCGTGTTTACCGGTTGTTAAATTCATCGACTCACTTCCCGGCCAAATGCGGTAACAGCCTATTACCGCTTTTGGCCGCCCGTCTTCCACTTGAACGACTCTCCATCAGCGTTGATAAATGTCCGGCCTAAATATACCCGCTTAGACCGGCAAGCCGGATTTACGCTGGTGGAACTGGTGATGATCATCGTCGTAATAGGCGTTTTGAGTAAAACCGCCCTACCCCGCTTTTTCGATATCGAGTCGTTTCAACAGCACGGCTTTTTCAACGACACCCTCAACGCCATTCGTTACGCGCAAAAACTGGCCGTAGCCACCGGCTGTAATGTGCACGTCGCCATTAGCGGCAACCAGTTCGAACTGAAACGCCCGGCCGCCGCGGATCGCAGCCTATGCGACTCCACCGCCGCCGGCGATTTCACGC
>NZ_JANIBK010000159.1 GCF_024505165.1 Methylomonas rivi | reverse complement strand
GCCACCCATTCGGCCGACGCCTACGCGCGCGCCACCGGCAAGCCCGGCGTGGTGCTGGTGACCTCCGGTCCCGGCGCCACCAATGCGGTAACCGGCATCGCCACGGCCTATATGGACTCTATCCCGATGGTGATTCTGTCCGGCCAGGTGCCGTCGCCGGTGATAGGCAGCGATGCGTTTCAGGAAGTCGACACTGTCGGCATCACCCGCCCCTGCGTGAAACACAATTTTCTGGTCAAGGATGTTAACGACATCGCCGAAACCATTAAGAAGGCTTTTTATCTGGCGACTACCGGCCGGCCCGGCCCGGTGCTGGTCGATATTCCCAAGGACATCACCGACCCGAATATCAAGGTGCCGTACAAGTACCCGAAAAAAGTCCACATGCGCTCATACAACCCGGTAGTGGTCGGCCATAAAGGCCAGATCAAACGCGCGGTTGAGATATTGCTGGCCGCGCAACGGCCGATGATTTATTCCGGCGGCGGCGTGATTCTGGGCGAAGGCCACAAGGAATTGACCGAGCTGACCCGCATGCTGGGCTACCCCATCACCAACACCTTGATGGGTTTGGGCGGCTATCCGGCCACCGACAAACAGTTCGTCGGCATGTTGGGCATGCACGGCACCTACGAAGCCAACATGGCGATGCACGAAAGCGACGTGATCCTGGCTGTCGGCGCGCGCTTCGACGACCGGGTAACCGGCAAGCTGGCGGAATTCTGCCCGTACGCCAAAATCATTCACATCGACGTCGATCCGTCGTCGATTTCCAAAACCGTGCGCGTCGACATTCCTATCGTCGGCGAAGTCAAACCGGTGCTGGAACAAATGATAGAACTGGTCAAGGAAAGCAAGCTCAAGCCGTCCAAACCGGCCCTGGAAGCTTGGTGGCAATTGATAGAAAGCTGGCGCTCGGTCAACTGCCTGGATTACGACAGAGGCAGCTTGTTCATCAAACCGCAGTTCGTCATCGAGCAATTGTACGAAGTGACCAACGGCGATGCCTATGTCACTTCCGACGTGGGCCAACACCAGATGTATGCGGCGCAGTATTATCATTTCGATAAACCGCGCCGCTGGATCAACTCCGGCGGCCTGGGCACCATGGGCTTCGGTTTGCCGGCGGCGATCGGCGTAAAACTGGCGTTTCCGGACGCCGACGTTGCTTGCGTAACCGGCGAAGCCAGTATTCAGATGTGCATACAGGAGCTGTCCACCGCGCTGCAATACCATACCCCGGTTAAGATTATCAATCTGAACAACCGCTACATGGGCATGGTCAGGCAATGGCAGGAGTTTTCCTACCAAAGCCGTTATTCGCAGTCGTACATGGATACCATTCCGGAATTCGTCAAACTGGCGGAAGCCTACGGCCATGTCGGCATCCGGGTGGAAAAACCGGCGGATGTGCGCCCTGCCCTGCAAGAAGCCTTCGCCATGAAAGACCGCACGGTATTCCTGGATTTCATTACCGACCGTACCGAAAACGTCTACCCCATGATCGAGGCCGGCAAAGGCCATCACGACATGAAGCTGCGTGTTGCCCCCGGTACGCCGCTGGACAGGGAGTTATCGTAAATGAGACATATCATCTCGATCTTGATTGAAAACGAAGCCGGCGCCCTATCGCGGGTTGCAGGGTTATTTTCCGCGCGCGGCTATAACATCGAATCGCTGACCGTGGCGCCTACCGAGGACGCCAGCCTGTCGCGCATGACCCTGGTCACTCGCGGCAACGATGAAATTATCGAGCAAATCACCAAGCAGTTGAACAAGTTGATCGACGTGGTGAAATTGATCGACCTGGCCGATGCCCCGCATATCGAACGCGAACTAATGCTGGTTAAAATCAAAACCAACCAGGAAACGCGGGAAGAAGTGAAGCGCATGGTGGACATTTTTCGCGGTAAAATCATCGATGTCACCACGGCCAGCTATGTCGTGGAAATGACCGGCCAACCCAGCAAGCTGGATGCGTTTATTCACGGCTTCGAGGAAGACAGCATCATAGAAGTGGTGCGTTCCGGTCCGACCGGCATTTCCCGCGGCGAAAAAGGCTTACACCTTTAACTTAACACCCATTAGAAAACGAGAAAATCTATGCAAGTTTATTACGACAAAGACGCCGACCTGTCGGTCATCAGAGGCAAAAAAGTAGCCATTATCGGTTACGGCTCGCAAGGCCATGCCCACGCCAATAACCTGAAAGACTCCGGTGTTGACGTTGTCGTCGGCCTGCGCGCCAATTCCGCTTCCGTCGCCAAAGCCCAAGCCAGCGGCCTGACCGTGAAAGACGTACCGGAAGCCATTGCCGGTGCCGACGTGGTGATGATTCTGACCCCGGACGAGTTCCAATCCAAACTGTACAAGGAAGAAATCGAGCCCAACATCAAACAAGGCGCGGCCTTGGCATTCGCTCACGGCTTCGCCATTTTGTACAACCAAGTCGTGCCGCGCGCCGATTTAGACGTCATCATGATCGCGCCTAAAGCACCGGGCCACACCGTACGTTCCGAATTCGTCAAGGGCGGCGGCATTCCCGACTTGATCGCGATTCATCAAGATGCGTCCGGCCAAGCCAAAGCCATTTGCCTGTCTTACGCTTCCGCCATCGGCGGCGGCCGTTCCGGCATCATCGAAACCACTTTCCGCGACGAAACCGAAACCGATTTGTTCGGCGAACAAGCGGTACTGTGCGGCGGCGCGGTGGAACTGGTTAAAGCCGGTTTCGAAACCCTGACCGAAGCGGGCTATCCGCCGGAAATGGCCTACTTCGAGTGCTTGCACGAGCTGAAACTGATCGTGGATTTGATGTACGAAGGCGGCATCGCCAACATGAACTATTCCATCTCCAACAACGCGGAATACGGCGAATACGTCACCGGTCCGAAAGTGATCAACGAAGAAAGCCGCTGGGCCATGAAACAGGCGTTGGAAGACATTCAACAAGGCAAATACGCCAAGCAATTCATTCTGGAAGGCCAAACCGGCTATCCTGAAATGACCGCACGTCGCCGCCTGAACGCCGAACATCCCATCGAAGTCGTCGGCGCCAAACTGCGCGGCATGATGCCTTGGATCAAGGCCAATCAAATCGTCGATAAAAGCAAAAACTAAGCTTTTCGACTAGGCTTAAAGCCCATCTTCACGATGGGCTTTTTTTTGCCCGTAGGATTTCGCACCCCGCATGCTCAAATCGATTTCCCTGAACAGCGCCCTGAGCGCCGCTATGTTATTGCCGGTATTGCTCACGCCGTGCGCGGCCGATTTCATGCAATGGAGCAACAGCGAAATCCAATATCTGCACGGCGGCAACTACAACGAACCGTTCAACCCCCATGTTGTCGGCCAGTCCGTCATCACCGTGACCCACGCCCACGGCTGGGCCTACGGCCGCAACTTTTTCTTCATGGACACGCTGTTCACCGAGTATGGGCAGTCGCCGCAAACCAATCTGTACGGCGAAGCCTACAGCACCTTCAGCCTGGGTAAACTGCTGGACCGCGATTTATCCTTCGGCATCTTTAAGGATTTGGGCGCGACCTTCGGCGTCAATTTGGGCGAAAACATGGACAGTCCGCAAAGCGGCTTCCGGGCCTGGCTATACGGCGTCACCGTCGACCTTAATCTACCCGGCTTCGATTATTTCAACATCGATTTTTTGCGCCAGCGGGTCACCGAAACCGCCGATATCGGCACTTCCTGGCAAATTACCCCGGTGTGGAAACTGCCGTTCCAAATCGCCGGCACTAAATGGAGTTTCGAAGGTTTCGCGGACTTCATCGGCAGCAACCAAACCGCCGCCCGCCAAGCCCTGGCCCAGCCGCAATTACGCCTGGACCTAGGCGATTTCTGGGGCGACGAAAATCACCTGTTCATCGGCATCGAATACCAGTATTGGCACAACAAATACGGCATCAAGGGCTTGCACGATAATGTGCCGCAGGCGTTGGTGTTATGGAAGTTTTGAATCGATTGATGTAGTGGTTATTGTATGACGCCAAATATTGAAAAAAATAATATCTGAAGGAAAATTATGAGCCCACTTGATATTGGTAAAGCTTACAATCAAATTACCCATCTTTGGGAAAGCCAAGACTTTAATAGAAACAATGGTATTGATCAGCACAAGAAAGCGATTGCATTTGCAAAAAATAGAGGCAAAGCACTTGATGTTGGTTGCGGCTGTACTGGACGATTTATCGATCTTCTCTTGAGCGAAGGTTTTTCTCCGGAGGGAGTTGATATTTCTGAAGAAATGATTTCGTTGGTCAAAAAACGACACCCGGAAATAAAATTTCATCAACAAGACATATGTGAATGGGAGATATGCGAGAAATATGACTTCATTACAGCTTGGGATAGCATTTGGCATATACCGCTTAATCAGCAGCATAAAGTATTAACAAAACTGGTCTCGCACCTCAACGCAAACGGAGTATTAATATTCTCTTGTGGCGGCATAGACCAAGAAGACGAGCATACGGATGACTTTATGGGGCCAGAGCTTTATTACTCGTCATTAGGCATCAATGGTTTTCTACAATCATTAATCGGCTTGGGCTGTATCTGCAGGCACCTGGAGTATGATCAATATCCGGAATTACACGCTTACCTTATCGTTCAAAAAGCCAGCGTAGCCCGTATGTAACGCAGTGAAATACGGGTTACACCGGATGAAGCGCAGCGTAATCCTGGCATCATGTTGTGAAACGATGTCAATCCTGAAAACTCTTATCCCGTATTCCGCTTAGCTGCATACGGGCTACGCTTTTGATATTTGATTGGCCGTAAACGATTAACGATGAAAAAAATCAATACATTGCAAAGGGCATTAACCGTTTCGGCGCTGGCTGTTTTTTTGGCCGCTTGCTCGCCCCGGCAAACCGTCACCGGCCACGGGCTCTCAAAACCCGCCATTTCCGAGGTCATTCCCAGCAAGAATCTGTCCGACGTCAAAAACTATTTGGCGCCCGAGTTCGGCCGAACCCTGGTGGTATTCGATATCGACGATACCCTGCTGACGTCGGGAACCTTTTTCGGCAGCGATCATTGGTACCAATGGCAAGGCACGCTGGCTAGCAACGACCCCGACTACGTGCCGTGCAAGTTCGACGTCAACGCCATCAATTACGAAACGGAAACCCTGCAAAAAACCGAAACCAATGGCCAGCAAATCGTCAACTCGATTGAGGCCGATAAAATCATACTCACTGCCCGCAGTCCCTATAGCCGAGGCCCGACGCTAAGGGAGCTGAAAAACGCCGGTTATACCTTACCGTTGCCGCTCAACGGCGACCCTAACGGCCTGATGTACGGCTGGCAAGCAAACCCGAACGCCACGGAAGTCGCGGTAAGTTACGACGATGGCGTGTTCATGGTCAGCGGGCAGAATAAGGGCGCGTTATTGCTGGACCTTTTGGCAAAACTCAAACTCGAGTACGACCACATCGTATTGGTCGATGACGGCACCAGGAATATCGACGCGATGCGTGAGGCGCTACGGGAGGCGGGCATCGACTACCACGGTTTGCATTACACGCGCATCGAAAAAAAGCTGCCCGTCGAACAACGGCTGATTGCCGAAGCCAACGCAGCTTGGCAGAGACTACAAAACTACCTTGCGCAAACCTTTCCGCACCGGCTCGAACAACTCCGCCAAAACCAATGCTTTTACTGAACAACCGGCAAACGGTCGAGTAGCCAGCGTAGCCCGTATGTAACGCAATGAAATCGGGGCTATTTCGGCCGGTAATCCCCGGATTCCGCTTCACTGCATCCAGGCCACCACAACCGGTTTCCGCCAAGTTTGCCGGATGGCACGCCAAGCCTTCGGACGAACTCTATATGCCTCGCATTCCTCGTTATTCCAATATTGCGGCATGCGTTTCAAGCGGTTTTTGAGATTCTCCGCGCCGCCGTAACGCCCGCCGGGTGATCGGCCCGCCATTTTGGGTTAATATCCGCGCCAGACATTGCCCAATGGCAAAACGGCCGGACCGCAGCCTCCCCGGCCGCGCCTATTTCCCACCAGCCAACGGTACGGACATGGAAATCGACTATCAATTGCAAGGTTCCGATCTGGAGAACTTGCGCGGACATTTGCTATTGCGCCAGCGCCGACGGACCGGCGGAACGATCCTGCGCCTGGGCGCCTGGGCGTTAATCGGCGCCGCGGTTGCGTTTGCATGGCGTTGGTACGCGCGGGAAAACGGCAACGGTTACCACTATTTAATCTGGCTATTGCCGGTTGCGCTATTTTTCGTTGCCTTAATCTGGCTGCCGATTTGGCAACGCTCCCAATACGGGCGGCGCTGGCTGGAACGGTACGCGGGAAACTACCTGCTGAGTCTGACGCCCGCCGGCATGTCCTGCAAGGCGCCGGATGGGCGCATGAGTTTTTACGCTTGGCCGGAAATACTCGGTTTCGAAGAGGCCGGTACCGACCTGTATCTTTACCTGCGCCGCGATGTCGCCATCCCCATTCCCCTAAAGGCCCTGGAAGACGCGGCCCATGCCGGCCGTTTCGCCGCAATGGTGCGCGAATACTGGTCGTCGCACCCGGACAACACAGGCAAAACGCTGCCGGCCATCCCTCCGGCCCAAGCCTTTATTCAGGCGTCGGCGCTGGCGGGCAACCTGCTGCAGGCGGCCCGGCTAGCGTTCTTCCTCGATTACCAGCCCGGCTCGTTCCGCGTTTCGCTCGGCCTATTCCTGCAACTGCTGCTGTTGAACCTTTTGTGCATCGGCATTGTGGACTACCTAGACGCCATGCCGGCCCCGGAATTCAATGTCTACGGGCTGGATAAATTCGCCGTCACAACTTTATTGATGCTGGCCGGCGCCGCCTGTATCGGCCATTTAACGCTGCAGCGCGGAAACATGTTGCGGTTGCTGGTGATGATTGCCGCGGCGGAAATCGTCATCCATGCCGTCTACTTTTCCGGCTGGCTGGCCGCCGAACGCTGGTGGCCGGATTTTCCGCGCCTGCTGTTGGGATTATACTTGGCGTCCGTGGTTTGGACTTTGGCGGTAGTGTTCGGAATCCTGCGGCGGCTGTATCCGCAACCCGCGCCTTCCGCCTTACTGCTGCTTAGCATTTACGCCTTATTTACCCTGTCCTTGAACGGATTATTGCCTTCGCAGCGTTTGTATTACCCGGCCGAGACCGACGACGGCACTGCCGAATATGAAGCGGCAAACGCATTGAACGAAGAATATTTGTATTACCGGCAAGCCGGGCTGGTCAATGAGGAATTGGCGGCATTGCGCGCTCAGCGTAAAGGCAAGACGGACCTTTATTTCGTCGGCTTTGCCGGACAAGCGGAGGAACGGGTGTTTTTCAACGACGTCAGCCTGGCCAGAAATTTGTTGGACCGCCGCTTTAACACGGCCGGCCGCTCCGTGGTGTTAGTGAACAATGCCGATACCGCGCATAGCGCGCCGCTAGCCAACCGGCACAACCTGGCCGCCGTGTTGCGGGGCATTGCCGAGCGCATGGATAAAGACGAAGACGCGCTGTTCCTTTATCTGAGTTCCCACGGCGCACAGGACCACAGCTTGTCCGTCTCGTTTTGGCCGCTACATCCGAACGACCTGAAAGCCGAGGATTTGAAGGCCATGCTGGACGAGGCCGGCATCCGCAACCGGATCATCGTGGTCTCGGCCTGTTATTCGGGCGGTTTTCTGGACGTGCTGAAAGACGACAACACGCTGGTGCTAACCGCCTCCAGCCGCGACCACGAGTCTTATGGCTGCGGCGATTTTACCCGATACACCTATTTCGGCGAATCCTACTTCGCCAAGGCGTTGGCGGACGGCGATTCGTTTATTACCGCCTTCGAACGGGCCCGCCAACTGATAGAAGAACGCGAACGGCAAGAGGGTTTGGACGCGTCCGGGCCGCAGATCGATGTGGGCCGCAATATCGCCGGCATCTTGCGGCATTTGGAAGTTGCCCCCGCTCATACGGACGCGCCGACCCGGCCGGGCTTATTGGCGGCGGAGCCGTCCTTCGAGCAGCG
>NZ_JANIBK010000158.1 GCF_024505165.1 Methylomonas rivi | reverse complement strand
CGCCACGCTGCCGATCGGCGCCAACGGCCAGATCGGCGCCGGCGCGCCGGTGACGTTCCCCAACGGCTACATCGGCAACCCGGAAGTATGGGAACGCCATGTCCGCATCAGCCAGACATTTGCCTATACCGGCTTCCAGCAACACCAGTTGCATAGCGGTGTCGGTTTTAACTACGACAGCCTGTTCCGGGCCAGGGTCAGCCAAAACTTCGGCATAGACCCGACTACCGGCGCGTCGATTCCGACGTTGCCCGGCATACCGCTGACCGACGTCTCCGGCACCTCGTCCACCTTTATTCCGGAAGTGGACCGTAAAGTGGCCTATCTGTTTTTACAGGACCAATGGAATTTCACCAACGACTGGACCTTGACGGCCGGGGCCCGTTACGACCGCTATTCGGATTTCGGCAACACCTTCAACCCGCGCGCGGCGCTGATTTGGGAAGCCGGTTACGACCTCACCGCCAAATTGATGTACGGCTCGGCCTTCCGGGCGCCGTCGTTCCAGGAAATGTATATCATCAACAACCCTGCCCAGCTCGGCAATCCGTCCTTGCAACCGGAAACCATGGAAAACATCGAGTTGGGCTTCGACTACCGCCCGACAGACAGGCTGAGGCTGGGGCTGAATTTCTTCGGTTATTGGTGGAAGCAAATGATCCGTTTCGTTCCGGACAGCAACGCCACCACTTCGACGGCGCAAAACACCGGCACCCAGCAAGGTTACGGCACCGAGCTGGAAACCGAATGGCAGGCGTTGGATACGCTGAAACTGATCGGCAATTACGCCTATCAGCGCAGCCGCGACGAAGCTTCGGACCGCGACTCGGGCTACGCGCCCCATCACCAGATTTACCTGCGCGCCCAGTGGGAGTTTTTGCCGGACTGGAGTTTCAGCCCGCAAGCCAAATGGATAGTCGGCCGCGACCGCGGCTTCGGCGACACACGCCAGCCGGTAGCCGACTATACTTGGGTCGATTTGACCCTGCGCCGGCACAATATACTCGAACACGTCGAAATCGCCTTTTCGGTGCGGAATTTGTTCGATGTCAGCGCCCGGGAACCCAGCTTGGCGGGCAACCCGCAAGCCGCTATCCCCAACGATTTGCCGCTGGCATCCCGCAATTTTTACGGCGAGGTCAATATTAAATTTTAGCCATGCCGCTAGCAGCGGTATTACGCTTATATCGAATTACCCAGGAGTCATTTTGTTCTGTCGAGTCTTTTTTTCGCGCTGGCTGGCGTTGTGGTTGTTGCTGTTCTGCGGCATTGCGCGCGCGCAAACGCCCGCCGTCGCCATCGTTTATCCGGAAGTCCGCGAACCTTTCCTGTCCGTTTTCCAGGAAATTGCCCGCGGCATGGAGCAGGAACTGGGCAAGCCGGTCGGGCATTATTTGTTGAACGAAGGCGATACCGCCGACCGGTTAATCGACACCTTAAAAAACGACCGCATCGATGTGGTCGTCACCCTGGGCCGGGCCGGCCTGGCGGTCGCAAAGCCGCTGTCCGCCGTGTTTCCGGTGGTGATCGGCGCCACCATCATCCATCCGAACGAAGTACCGCAGGGCCTGACCGGCATTAGTTTGACGCCGGCCCCGGAGGCCATGTTCGACCATTTGAAAAAGCTGGTGCCGGACATCAAAAAAATTACGGTCATTTACGATCCGCGCCAAACCGCCTGGGAAATCGACCATGCCGAACAAGCCGCCCGGGAACGCGGCTTACAGCTGATTGCCCAGCCCACCGAAAGCCTGCGCAATTCATCGGAATTATTCCGGCAAATTTTGCTGGAAGTAAAAGACAATTCCATCGCCCTGTGGCTGCCGCGCGAAAACGCCGCCATGGACGAACAATCGCTGCTGCCGGAAGTGCTGCGGGAAGCCTGGGAGAAAAACTTCGTGGTGTTCTCCAGTAACCTGGAACACGTCCGCAAGGGCGCGCTGTTTTCGCTATATCCGGACAATTTCGGCATGGGCCGCAGTCTGGCCAATCTGGCTCTGCAACAAGTACAGTCCAACGGTAAATTCGAATCGGTGAAATTACTGCGGGATTTGCTGGTCGCGGTCAATTTGCGCACCGCCGAACACTTGGGCCTGCGTTTTTCCAATCAGACTCGGCGCGAATTCGCCATGGTTTTCCCCTCCCGTTAAATCCCGATGAAGTTTCCCAGCCTGCCCCGCTTCAAGGGCGCCAGTTTCCAGCAACAATTAACGGTGACATTCCTGTTCGGCTTGCTGGTCATGTCGCTGCTGTCATCGATCGGCATATCCGCGCTGTCCTACCAAATCGTGCGCGATAAATGGATAGCGCAAGGCCGGCAATCGACCGAGGCCTTTGCCGCCCAAAGCGCGCTGGCCCTGCTGTACGGCAGCCAGGAAAACGCCGAGGAACCGGCCCGGCGTTTTTTGGCGTTTCCGGATGTGCGCGGCGTGGCGGTTTACAATATCGACCGCCGGCCTTTGCTGGAACGCGGCGAATCCTTGTCGGCGGCGGGTGGCGGCGAGTCGCCATGGCCGGATTCCGCGCCGATAACCCGGGAAACCGGCCAAGCTTGGTATTTTACCGCCCCGGTATTCGCCCGTAGCGGCACCGAACAGGAAAGTTCGCCGTTCGAAGCCCGGACTCCCGCCCCGGAATTGATCGGTTACGTGCGCTTGGGAATCGGCAAGCAATCGCTGAACATCATGCAAAAACAAATTCTCTGGACCACCCTGACGGTTTCCAGCGGCTCCGCGCTGTTGTTTTTATTGTATTTGCTGGCCATGTCGCGGCGCTTGACCTCGCCCATCAAACAACTGGCGCACCGCATGGGCCAAGCATCGGCGGGCGAAAAAAAGGTGCGCGCCAAATTAACCGGGCCGCGGGATATTACAGACATGGGCGCCGCCTTCAACACCATGATGGAGGTGCTGGAAACCCGGGAAAAGCAGCTGGAAACCGCCCGCGACGCCGCCCTGGACTCGGCGCGGATGAAAGGCGAATTCGCCGCCACGGTCAGCCACGAGCTGCGTACCCCGCTGAACGCGGTGCTGGGCATGCTGGAACTTTTACAGGACATGGGCCTGACCCCCAAACAACTGGAATATTCCATCATCGCCCGCAATGCCGGCGAAGCCTTGCTGAAACTGATCGAGGACATTCTGGATTTTTCCCGCATCGAAGCCGGCATGCTAAAACGCCAGCCGGTCGATTTCGTGCTTTACGAAACCCTGGACGAAGTCGTCGAACTGATGTCGGCCCAGGCGCAACGCAAAAACCTGCAGCTGGACTACGACATCGTCGACGATATTCCGCTGGTCTTGAACGGCGAAGCCTCCAGAGTGCGGCAGGTGCTGATCAACCTGGTCGGCAACGCCCTCAAGTTCACCGAACAGGGCTCCATTTACATCAAGGTAAACGCCGAAAAATCGGACAACGACTCAACCGTGCTGCGCTTTAACGTTATCGATACCGGCATGGGCATACCCGCCGCCGCGCAAGCCGGCATATTCGAAGCCTTCGTACAGGCCGACGGCTCGTCTACCCGCCATTACGAAGGCGCCGGACTGGGCCTGGCAATCTGCCGGCAATTGGTCAAACTGATGGGCGGCCAGATAGGCGTGGACAGCCAGCCCGGCCAGGGCAGCTGCTTTTGGTTTACGGTACCTTTCGGCCCGCCCTGCGGCAGCCGGCTGCTGTCGGATTCGCGGCAGGCTTATTTCGCGCATTTACGCATTCTGATCGTCACCGAAAACGATAAAATGCGGCAATTTCTGGCCCACAGCCTGGACCATTGGCATATTCACCACAGCCATTCCAGTTACGGCATCCGCGCGGTCGACATGCTGCGTTCCGCCAGCGAACAGGACGCGGCCTACCAATTTGCGATTATCGACCTTAAAGATGCCGGCGATACCGACTGGATAGACTTGATTGCTCACGATCCGGCCTTGACCGGGCTGAAAATCATCCTGCTGTCCAATCCGGGCTCTAGCGTCAGGCTGACAAAGTTGCCGAATGTGGCGGCTAATCTGACCAAACCGATACAAGCCTCCAGGCTGTACGATTTTATTTTGACGGTCGGCCAGAATTACCAGGGGCAGGCCCCGGCCGTACCCGCGGAAACCCCGCGCCAGGAGGCTTTGGGATACCGCATCTTGATCGTCGAAGATAACAGGGCCAGCCAGATGGTGGCGGCCGGCATGCTGGATAGGCTCGGTTGCTGTTACGAAATTGCCGCTTCGGGCGTTGAAGCGCTGGAATGGCTGCAACGCAAAAGCTTCGACTTGGTGCTGATGGATTGCCACATGCCCAACATGGACGGTTTCGAAGCCACCCGGCGCATCCGCCTATTGGATGGGCCTGCCGGCCGGCTGCCTATTGTGGCGATGACCGCCAATGCCCGCCAGGGCGACAACGATTTGTGCCTGACGGCCGGCATGGACGACTATCTGTCCAAACCCATCAAGCTGAATCCGTTGCGCGACAAGTTGCTGAACAGGCTGGACCAGCGCTCGAAACCGCCTGAAACCGGCCTGTTACCCGTCGAAACCCAATCCCTGGAGACACTGGACGAACGGGTGTTGAACCAGCTGCGCGAGGAAATCGGCCAGGGTTTCGCCAAAATGCTGGGGTTTTATCTGGAAGACGCGCCGCGGCAAATCGAGCAAATCGGCCAGGCGCTGGCGGCGGACGATTATCCGGGATTGGCCGAACTAGCCCACAGCCTGAAAGGCGCCAGCCGTAATCTGGGCGCGGAAAAACTGGCCGCCATCGCCCGCCAACTGGAAGAACAGGCCGGCCAACGGCGCATCGAAGGCGGCGAGGCGCTGCTAGCGCGGCTTGGCGAAGAATACCGACTCATCGAACAATTGCTGCAACGGGAAAGCGGCGCGGGCGATGACGACGCCCCCATCGAACCCTTCGGCCCCCGGATCCTGGTGGCCGACGACGACAGAGCGATGCGGTTCGCCTTGCAGGACGTACTGGAAAAAGACGGTTATGTGGTCGATGTGGCCAGTACCGGCCATATGGCGGTGACGCTTTGCCAGCGCAACATGGCCGACTTGATTTTAATGGACGCGATGATGCCGGAAATGAACGGTTTCGAAGCCTGCAAAAAAATCCGGGCGCTGCCGAAAGGCGACGAAGTGCCGATTCTAATGATTACCGCCCTGGAAGACGAGCACTCGGTCGAGCTGGCCTTTTCCACCGGCGCCAACGACTACATCCCCAAACCCATTCATTTCGCGGTATTGCGCAAACGCATCGCCCTGCTGTTGGAGGCCAGCCACAGCCAACGCACCCTGAACCGTTTGGCCTATCACGATCCGTTGACCAATCTGGCCAACCGCGCCCAATTCATGGACAGGTTGAATACGGTCATCGACAGTACCGGCAACCAAAAGCATATGCATGCGGTGCTGTTTTTGGATTTAGACCGCTTCAAGCTAACCAACGACACCATGGGCCACGACGTCGGCGACCAAATGTTGAAGGCGGCCGCGGAACGCATTCAAGGCTGCGTGCGCAAGGAAGACCTGGTCTCGCGCTTCGGCGGCGACGAATTTACCTTGCTGTTGGAAAAAATCGACGGTCCGCTGATCGCGGCGGCGGTGGCCGATAAAATCTGCCGAAACATCGCCATGCCGTTTGTGCTGATGGAGCAGGAGTTTTATATCAGCGCCAGCATCGGCATCTCGTTGTACCCGGCCGACGGCACCGACAGCGGCTTGCTGATCAAGCATGCCGATACCGCCATGTACCGCGCCAAGGAACAAGGCAACACCTACTGTTTTTACGAAGACAGCATGGAATTCGCGGTATCCTCCAAGCTGCGGCTGGAGAGCGATTTGCGCCGCGCCCTCAAGCGCGAGGAGTTTTACCTGCATTACCAGCCGCAAATCGATTTGGCCAGCGGCCGCATCGTCGGCGCCGAAGCGCTGATACGCTGGCGGCACCCCGAACTCGGCCAGATCCCGCCCGACGTATTCATTCCGGTTGCCGAGGAAATCGGTTTGATCGAAGCGATCGGCGCCTGGGTATTGCGCGTGGCCTGCCGGCAAAACCACGCCTGGCAGCAAGCCGGCTTCGCGCCGTTCATCATGGCGGTCAATGTCTCGGCCCGACAATTGGACCAGGAGCATTTCGCCGCCCAAGTCATCGATATCGTCGCCGCAACCGGTTTGGCGCCGGCATATCTGGAACTGGAATTAACCGAGAGCCTGTTCATCCGCCACCCGGAACAGAAACGCGCGGTACTGGCAAAATTGAAGGAAGCCGGCATGCAAATCTCGATCGACGATTTCGGCACCGGCTACTCCAGCCTGGATCAACTGAAACAATTCGAATTCGACAAGCTGAAGATAGACAAGTCGTTCGTCGCCAACATCATGCACGACGCGGACGACGCCGCCATCGTACTGGCCATTATTTCCATCGCCAAAATTTTGAAATTCAAAGTCATTGCCGAAGGCGTGGAAACCGAACAACAGGCGCAATACCTATTAGAACACGATTGCGGCGAAGCTCAGGGCTATCTGTTCGGCAAGCCAATGACGGCGGCGGATTTTACCGAACTACTGGAAGCCGCCCGCCGCTCGCGGACGGAAAACGGCTAATCCGCGCTGTCGATCGGGTTGCGGGGTGGCGAGGATGCTCCTTTAAGCGTTCTCGCCTCCGCGCAATTCCAATGTCCCTTCGCCATTTCACGCCTGAACAAGCCCGGCTTTCGCCTTTACCCGCCCCGGGCCGGCCGCAAAATTTGCCGCATACTGTAAGGAAGCTTGCCGAATAACGACAGACAGGTTCATCCTACCCGGCGGATGAACCTAATGAACGGAGCAAACATGAAAAAAACCATCGCGGCCGCAGTCTTGTTATTTGTCGTTTTAGCCTTGTGGCTCTACATTGAGCCCAAGTTCGATTCGCCCGCCACCGAAGCTACCGCAAACCCCGCCGAAAAACTGGTGCTGACCGGCTCCAGCACGGTGGCACCCTTGGCGGCGGAAATTGGCAAGCGCTTCGAATCGCGGCATCCCAACGTCCGTATCGACGTACAAACCGGCGGCTCCTCCCGCGGCGTCAACGATGCGCGGGCGGGTTTGGCCGACATAGGCATGGCGTCGCGGGCGCTGAATGCCGATGAAGCCGAGTTGAAAAGTTTTACCATTGCCCTGGACGGCATCGGCATCATCGTTAACGCGGCCAACCCGCTGACCGCGCTGGACAAACAACAAATCATCGACATTTTTACCGGCAAAATCGCTAACTGGAAGGAACTCGGCGGCAACGACGCACCGATTACCGTCGTCAACAAAGCCGAAGGCCGTTCCACGCTGGAATTGTTTTTACATTATTTCGACTTGAAAAATACCGACATCAAAGCCCAAGTCGTGATAGGCGACAATCAGCAAGGCATCAAAACCGTGGCCGGCAACCCGGATGCCGTCGGCTATGTCTCGGTCGGCGCCGCCGAATACGAAGCCGGCCATGCGGCCGCCATTAAATTGCTGCCGCTGGACGGCATCGCAGCCTCGGTGGAAAATGTCCGCAACGGCAGTTTCCCGCTGTCCAGACCGTTGAATCTAGTGACCAAAACCGAACCCGCTGGCGTTGCCAAAACCTTCATCGATTTTGCAAGTTCGGCTGACGTCAACGACCTTATCGAAGCGCAATATTTTGTCCCCGTCTCGCGCTGACCAACGGCTGGCTTGGCTGGCTTGGCTGCTGGGCGGCTGCGCGCTGCTGGCGGCGCTGGTCGCGGTATTGATTTTAGGCTTTTTGCTGAACGAATCCTGGCCGGTTCTGCGGCATGTGGCATTAAGGCATTTTTTCGCCGATGCTTCCTGGCATCCGACTCAGGGTTTATATAACCTCATGCCCATGCTGGCGGCGACGCTGCTGTCCAGCCTGGGCGCCTTATTATTGGCCGGCCCTTTGGGCATCGCCTCCGGGCTGTTCATGCAATATTACGCGCCGCCGCGGCTGGCCGGCGTTTACCGGCGGTTGATCGAGCTGCTGGCCGGCATTCCCTCGGTGGTATACGGTTTTTGGGGTTTGGTTACCTTGGCGCCGCTGGTCGGCCGGCTGCATCCGCCCGGCGTCAGCCTGCTGACAGCCATCTTGGTATTGGCGCTGATGATATTGCCTACCGTGGCGTTGATTGCCGAT
>NZ_JANIBK010000157.1 GCF_024505165.1 Methylomonas rivi | reverse complement strand
GGGCATTGCCCGGCTTTTTATCGGCTTTAAAACCTCGGCACTCTCGGCCGCCATTCAACACTGTTTAGCCTCAATAATTCATCTCTCTTCCGCGCGGTAGCGGACTTTTTGCTTATTGAATCACCGGAACACTAACCATATTCGGACGGTACCCGGCAACCAAGGGCGCCGTGTAGTTAATGGTTTTGGTTTGGTCCGAAGCTTTGGCATCACCTTCCGCAAACCCACAAGGCGAGCCCGCGCATTGCGTCGACAAAGCGGGAGTTGAAAACAGCATCACGGAGGGGCCGTAATAACTCATGATGGTACCGAATTTTCCGCTGATGCCCCACGCATATGAGTAATTGAATTTCCCCGTAAAATTACTGTATTCGCGATCATGAACGTTACCAAGGTTATGGCCGATTTCATGGGTAAAGGTATTGGTCCCGCAATAGTAATTGGACTTGGCGTCTTTTGAATAGCCATCGCCGATAGTGCCAAATCCCAAATTGGCGTTAGCGTTGCCGCCGTTGGCAAAACCCACATAGGCCGTACCGCAGCTACCGGCGGTTTGGGCATATAATGGCCTGAAAAGCACCACTAAGTCCGCGCCATATTGATTGCGAAGCGCGGCGGTGCCGGCAAAAGCTCCCGCATCGCTAGCCAAATCCGTCAATGCTTGGGAATTAGCGTTATTTTCCACATAATGGGTGGACCTGGCGTGGACTAAGCGTAAACTCATATTAATGCCGGAGTCTTTATAGGCCTGATTGGAAACGTCCACCAAATATTGGATGCGTTGTTTGGCATAACTCGCGGTTTGATTGACGGTGGTATACAAAACCATCAGGTCAACCACCGTATTCACGGGAGCAGCCGTAGAACTGGTGACGGCGGTTGTCGAGTTTGTGTTTTTCGCCGCATAGACGGCTTCGGCTTTTTTCGCATTAGCCTCGGCCACATTGGCCTGCTTGACTTTCTTGTTATAGGCGGACTTAGAAGCAGCCATGGCTTTATTGGCCGCTTTATAAGCCGCATTCGCCAATTTTGTCTGCTGCGCAAGTTGACTCTGCTCTGCGCGCAATTGGGTAACGGCACTTATCAGTTGCGCATTCCTGGGGGATTTTCTAAGCGCGGATAATGCCGCGTTAAGTTGGACACCTGTGTTTTTCGAGCGGGCCGCCAATTCGCCGGCTTGCGCTCGGGCGGCTTCGGCCCTTGCCAAATCTTGTTGATACTGCGTGTAAAGCGTTTGGGCTTCCTTGGCCAAGGCGTCGGCGATTGCCCTGGCTTTTTCGGCCGCTTGCTGCAAGTCGGAAAGAATACCGCCCATCTGCAAACCATTTTCCATCAACGCCAAGGTTTCCGGCGCGGCCTCGGCTTCATCGTGATCATAGCCCGCGGAATCGAGGCCCGATTTGTCGATATCCACAATAACCGTCTGTCCATCGACTGTTTCTATGTTATACGCGCCATCGGGCGTATACACATTGCCGATCACACCGGCCTCGCCTTGCGAAAGATAGATTCTATATCCCTGGCCTTCATCGCCCAAATAACCCACCCAGGTTGAACTGCCGTCGCCATGCTCAACCCGATTGTCATGCTTGACTTTATATTGTCCAATCGGAAGATCGAGCGTTAACTCGCCGCCAACCGCAATATTATTCAGCTGCTCCATGGGCAGTGCCACATTAAATACGGAACCGGCATTGAAATGCTTATATTTCCCGGGTATTTTGCCGGCATAATCCGGCGCCACCACGATCAATTCGTCTTCCTTTACAGATATGTTTTTCAGCCCATTTCCGCTACCATGCCTGCCGGTGACCAAAACGGTTTTTATGTTGTTATTTTCGGTTTCTACCGTGAAATTATAGTCTTGTAACAATTGTCCTATCGCGGCGCCCCAATCGTCGGCCGCCAGCTTTTTATTGACCGCATCGCGTTCGATATCCGCGCTGATTTTAAAAACAATGCCGCTGCGATTGGCCAACTGATTGGTCGCTTCCAGCAGGGTTTTATTTTTAATTACATGGTATACGTTGCGGGGCTGCTCTTTGATAAGAGCCGCCCCGGTATTTGCCATTACATTGGAGGCAAACAATAGCGTAGCCACAACGGTTGCAATTTTTATGTTTTTGTTAGGAGTCATATCGGTCACCTTAAAATGAAAAACTCAGCAAGCACACCAACCGATCCAACTTGCCGAGCGGATAAAACGTCGGCGATCAATTTAACAGAACCAAAGCCAATAACAGTGAACAAGTCGGCAATTAATCATTTGCCGGCATAACGAAGCAACCGCAAGATAAACTGGGCCTATCAGTAAAGCCTACGCATAAACCCGCCAATTTCTAACGCCCTACTTCGGCATGCCGATCATGCTTAACCGGCCCACGGGCTCGTCGCCCTCTTAACCCGGTTCGCCGTACGCTTACTTTCCGCGATCAAATAGCCATTAAATTAATGACCCTAGATCCCAAAAAATTCCCACAATTTGTTTATGATTTAACCGATTTTCTATTCCGGTCAACCGAATTTTGAGGAATCCGACACCCTCCGCCAGGAATGTCGGCATGATCCAACTTCCGGCACCGAAATTATTTTTCATGCCGGCGTAAGGAATCGCCCTCCATCCCGACCAAGGTTAGGTTTTTTTCGATAAACGATATCCGCTGATTTTTTTGATCAACCATTATGCAAAACCCGATCACTCCACCCTCCCCCGCCCGAACTGTCATGGTGTTGGATGACCACATTCTCTACCGCGACATCCTGGTCAGGCTATTGGATATGCAAGCGCATCTTGAAGTCATTGGCCAAACGGACTTTTCCGATCAAGCCATGTCAATGGTGCTCAATCTCAAACCCGATATCGTTTTGGCGGCTCCGTGCCAAAATCCGGAAGCCAATCTTTTATTCATAGAAAAACTGTTGTCTCAACCTCAAGATACCTGCATTTTGTTGATCGCCTCGACATGCGGCACGGAAGATTTAGTACGCTTTATTTGTTCGGGCATTTCAGGCATTTTTTTGAAAGCCCGGAGTTTTGAGATATTGCTGAAAGCGATCGATAGAGTATTGGCCGGGGAATTGTGGTTTGAGCGCGCGCTACTGAAATCCATTGTCGACACGGCGGATAAAATCCCCCCTCAGTCGCACACCGACACCGCTGACAGCATTAACAACAAACTTGACGGCTTATCCAAACGCGAACTACAGATTGTAGAACTGGTTGTTCAGGGGCTAAATACCAATTCCATCGCAAAAACCCTGGCTATTAGCGAAAAAACGGTACGCAATCACATTTACTCGATTTACGGCAAGCTGGAAGTCAGCGACCGCCTGGAGTTGGCGAGATACGCATCCCAAAAGGGCTAGCAAAAACAAGGACAACCGCCGCCGTTAAAACGGACGCGCAAAAACACCCTCGCCCGCCAGAAAAATTCGTTTTATATCAAAAAATTAACCAAAATTTCGCCATATAACGCCGGTTTCCAGACTAGTCCGCCAACGCCGCCATTAACCGCAAAAAGACAAGCACCGTGGGTAATCTGTGTGATTTAACGCAGTTATCTAGGTCAAATAACCCAGTTTTTTATAGCAAATACTGTACTACTTCCTCAATACAAGGCCGCCCTCTTAATTTAATCTTAATTCGGCTTATAAAAATACGGCTAAAAATTTCAGCCGACAATGCCACCGAAACAACTTGCAAAAACGCTTTCCGCTTCCGGCAAAGCTTGGTGTGTTAACTTTCAAGAGGATGAAGTAATGGCAACTCGACGCGATATTTTGAAATACGGCGCAGCTGGGACCAGTTATGGCTTACTGGCACCTAAAACGGCCAAAGCCGATCTGGTGTTTCCCGATGGCTTCATTCCCAGCATCGTGGACTCTCCCAGCCCCCCGGTGACACCGTTCAAGGTGCCGCTTAATGTAATGCCTATTTCCAAAAGCGTACCCGAAGCCTTTCTCAACACTCCGGCAGGCGGCGGCCACGCACCGGATCCGCAGCGGCACCAACGATTTAACGAGTTTAAACCCCGGAAGCATTACGTCCACTATATCGAAGAATTTCTGTGGAACTATCATACGGACTTTCCGTATAACCAAGGTTCCTGGGCCTGGGGCTTCCGCGACCCGCATATGCCCAAAGGCATCACCCCCGGCATGACGATACACGCCAAATACGGCGATCCTATCTTTCTGCGCCGCATCAACAACCTGCCGCCGCTGGGCGCCGGCAATATCCGCTTCGCAATGCCCAGCCCCACCATACATTTACACAATGCGCATACCGCATCGGAAAGCGACGGCATTCCGCAGGATTATTTCAACGCCGGCGAGTTTTGGGATCATCACTACGCAAATTTTCCGGCCGGCTTCGACAAGCGGGAAATCATGTCTACCCTGTGGTATCACGACCATAGGCTGGATTTTACCGCCACCAACGTCTATGCCGGCCTGAGCGGATTTTATCTGCTATTCGACGAAATGGACGCCAACGACGAAACCAAACCCGGCACCTACCGTCTGCCTAGCGGTAAATACGACGTACCGCTGATTCTGCACGACGTCATGTTCGACCAAAACGGCCAGCCGCTTTGGGACTTCTTCAATCCGGAACCCACCGGCGACGACCTGCCCAGCGCGCTTTACACCACCCACGGCATGCTGGGCGACCGTTTCACCGTCAACCGGATCATTCAGCCCCATTTCAAAGTGGAAGCGCGCAAATACCGGTTCCGGGTCCTCAACGGCGGCCCATCGCGTATTTATCAGTTATACCTGAATAAGCACGGCCATTTGGACAAAGACGAAGATTTTTACATCATTTCGACCGACGGCAACCTACTGCCCAAACCGATCGAATCCAAAACCATGCGTATCGGGCCGGCCCTGCGCCACGACATCATCATCGACTTCTCCAAATACCGCCCCGGCCAATCGCTGTACCTCTCCAACCGTATGGAGAGCCGAGAGGACGGCGCCGGCTGGACGGGCCGGGAGCTGGAAAACCCCGACTTAATCATGCGTTTCGACGTCATACCGGCCACCGGCCCCGATCGCAGCCGCATACCGCACAAAATGCGCGAATTGCCGCCGATCAACCTGTCCGAAGTCAGAAGGGAGCGTTTATTCGTGTTCGACTACGACAATGGCTTGTGGACGGTCAACGGCAAGCTGATGGACCCCAACCGTTCGGACGCCAAAATCGAACAAGGCAGCGCGGAAATCTGGACCTTCAGAAACGCGGGCAGTTCCTGGATGCACCCCATCCATAGCCATTTCGAGGAATTTCAGATCCTGGAAATCAACGGCAAACCCGTAGACCGCAATAATGTCGAGCATGCCCGGAAAGACGTCATCATGCTAGGCCCCAACGAAGAAGTGAAATTCTTCTCGCGTTGGCGGGACTTTCTCGGCAAGCACGTGATGCACTGCCACAACGTCGTTCATGAAGACCACGCCATGATGATCCGCTGGGATATTGTCGAACCTGGTCAAGGCGATTGATGTTGCCTTTTATCACTAACCGAATTTGATTTATCCGAGGTCATTATGAACACTGAAAAATCCCGGTACGCAGCCGATTCCATTTCCAAACAGGAACTCAGAAACCTGCTGTTGCAAGCCTTTTTACCGCCGCCGACCCAAGGCCGCGGCGGCAACCGTTTCCCCGACGTCCCCGTGGCATCGCACGACGGCGAAATTTACCGCTTTCACAGCGAACTGATCAGTAACAAGGTAGCGATGGTGCAATTTATGTCGCTGGATGCGCAACGGAAGTTCCCCTCCATGTCCCATTTGGCAAAAGTGGCCGAGCAATTGGGCGACAAGTTGGGCCAGGAAGTAAATATCTATTCGATTACCACCGAGCCGACGGCCGATACCGTCGAACGGCTTGCCGAATATGCACGGAAAAACGCCTTACCGGCCGGTTGGCTGCTGCTCCGTCCAACGGAAGACGGCTCTCAAGCGCTCGGCGATCGCTTTGCCAAGCATCTGTCGAGACACCATCACCACGCCGGCATCAATACCCGCATGGTGCATTACGGCAACGGCGGCGTAGGCATCTGGGGCGCCTTTGCCGTCGATGCGGACCCTGCAATGGCGGTCAGCCGCGTCGCCTGGATGCAAAACGGCAAAATAGCGGGCGAGGATAGCAAGCGCGCCGGCCCCGCGCCCTTGGCCGATCCAGGCAAAGATAGCAACAGTAACCGCGATGTTTAATCCCACTTCGGCCAAGTCGAAGCTCAAGAGCCAAGTTAAGGAATGGAGTTGAATCATGTTAAAACAAACACTAAATCGTAGCCGTCTGGCCTTTGCCGTGACGGTCGCCTTGACCGGAGCGGGCACAGCCAATGCCGCCGACTGCGTCATGCCGCAACCAAGGCCGCCACAAGCCCAGGAATCGGTTTCCGCCGACGGTAAAACCACGACCGTTATTACGCCTGAAAATACTATCTTCGCCGCGCAGGATCCTTTTGCCGAGCCGCCCGGCAGCAACCATTTGCCGACGGTTTACAAGAATGTCTGCGACGGCAATGGCGTTGAAGTGGTCAACACTTTGCCGTCCACGCCCGAGCATCCTTACAATTTGCATCCCGACCCCATCATTACTCCCATCGACAAAACCTCGCCGACCGATGATTTGATGATGGTCATCAAGCAAATCAGTAAAACGGACCGCAAATTTTATGAAGACCGTTACGGCGACGACCACGACCATGACCGCCATAAAAGCAAACTTTCTTTGCAGGCGGCCGTAAAGCTGGGTATCGATATCCTGGAAGGTAACCCGGTACCGAACCGCAATTACAGCGGCATACCGCTGCTGCATTACAACGGGCCGAACAAAAATAAACGTGTACAGCCGATTTTTAACGCCGCCGGCGAAAAAGTGGGCGGTATCGTCGAAATTCATCAAATTTGGTTCGACAGCCATATCGAGGGCGATACCAACATGGTCGATCCAAGCGACGTGTTGGACGTACCCTGGACCATACATTACAAAGTGGATACCTTGAATCGCGGCCACGAAGACTTCGCGCCGATGGTAATGTATTTCGACGACCCGGCCTTGAGTCCGCCCGGCATGCCGCCCATGCCTAACGTGTTGATGGACCAGACCTTTTTCCCCATGGAAGACGGTACCCGTACCGAATACATGATGAAAATGGCGCCCGGCAAGTATTACAACCTGTCATACCATTGGGGCTGGCGCCAGCATCCGCCCAGAGTGCAGGTTGTCGAAAACGCCAGAAAAAAATTGGGGCCTATGACCTTGGCGGAATGGGAAACCTTTGTGTTCGGACAAAACCCAAGAGCCGACGAAGCCAGCAAACTGGCGGCGATTGCCAAAATCGGCGACTTGGCGCCGGCCAAACGGATGTGGAATACGCTAAGGGAAATCAAGGCTCGCGGCAACGCCAATAAAAAACAGCTTGCCGAGCTGAACCGGGCCTTCGATCAGTGGCAAACCCGCACCAAACTGCCGGATGGCGTCAAACCCGATCCGAACAGCGACTGGACCTTGTTCTTCGTCAACAACACGATTTACGGCGAGATGAAAGGCATCCTGGACGAAAGCCAAGCGACCTACCCCGATTGGAAAACCCGCGGCAAAACCGTCAAAATCAAAATGCTGAACGGCGATTATTTCGATCACGCCTACTTCAATGTCGACTTCGGCGGCAGACGCGGCTGGGAAAACACTTTCCAATCGACGGAGGCCATCGGCGGCGCCGGGCAATGGTTTACCTTCGGCCGTGCGCACTGGTGGGTCAACGCCGGCATGCCGACCGCCAGCCGCCCCGGCCTGATCATGACGCCGCCGGCGACCAAAAACGGCGACAGGGACGTGATCGGCGAGCATAACATTGTCATGCAAATGAACTTCGAACCGTCCCGGCGCCTGCGCTGGTACCAGTTCGACCCCTTGCATCATGAAGTTGCCGTGTGGTCCATCCATTAACCCGCGCAAGCGGCGTTTAAAGCCCAAGGTAAGCGGTATCCGATACCGCTTACTTTTTATTTAAAGTTTGGCAAATTTTGATTTTTGGCGGGGTGCGCAGGTGAACTTATCGACTAAACGGCTGGCCGGAATCTGCCTGGGGCTGGGATTTTGCCTACCCGCCAGATCGGGCGGCATCGACCAAGCCTGGACGCTCGGCGCGCCCGAGCCGCCGGCAATCGCCACCCCGGCGGCATCC
>NZ_JANIBK010000156.1 GCF_024505165.1 Methylomonas rivi | reverse complement strand
GCCAGTCCGGCGTTGCGGCAGGCATAGCGTTGCAGGCTGGGGCGGATGTCCGGCAAGCGGGATATCACCTCGCCCACTACCGTGTCGAAAGGCAGTTCGAACAATTGCAGCGGCCGCAAGCAACAGCGATTGGCGAGCAAGGCGGCGTGTAACGCGTTCAGGCTGTCTCCCGCCGCGCTGACGCATCGGTAAGCGGTGACGGCAACGGGGGCGATGCGCGGTGCTTGGCTCATGCCGGGCCGGTTTTGGGGATTAATAAGGGACACAGCAGGAAACCCAGCGTCACGCCCAGGCTGACCGACATGGCCAGAATAGGCAGGGTCGGGGTTTTTCCAAGCCCCAGCGCGCCGAAAGAGGCCAGCGTGGTCAGCGTCGAGGCGGCGATGGCGTGGTAGGTGACGTTGCTGTCCCGGCCGCGATTTTCGATGAAAAAGATGCCGTAGTCCACGCATAATGAGATCGACAGCAACAGTCCGATCACATGCACGAAACTTAATTCTTCCCCCAGCAAGGCCCAGCTGGCAAAGATAAACAACGCGGCGGCCAGTGACGGCAGCAGGGTCAGCAGCGTATTTTTCAGACTGTGGGTTTGCAGCCAGATTAAAAAACCCATGACGGCGATACCGATTGCCAGCATCTGTAAGGAGCGGTCCCGGTATTGGCCGGCCAACTTATTCAACTGGTCGCGCTGGCTAAAGTAACGGGTGCCGGCCAAGCCTTGTAAGCCCGCGGCCAGTTTGGCCGGATCGTGATCGCCCAGCCATAAAGCCAGGGCCGCGCCCTGCTGTCCCGCCAATAACTGGCCGGACAATACATGGCGCACGGGCGTTTCCAGTACCGCTTCGGGCGCTAAACCCGCAGTCCCGGCCGGTGTTAATTGGCCGAGCTTGTCTGTCGACAGCCCGGCGTGGTTGAGCGCGGAGAGCCAGGCGTCCTGGAATTGAGTGGTCAGCGCGGCATCGTAAACCCGGGCATTCTCGGCTTGCAGGGCTTGAGAGCTGAGCCAGGGAAACAGGCCGTGATAGCTGCCGACGATGCCGGCCCGCCGCAAGGCTTGCAGACGGCGTTCGGCGGCTTCGGCGCGTTGCAGGGCGGTTTCGAAATCGTCGGCCCGGATCAACACGAATCGCCCCGGTTCTATACTGGAGAAATGCGCGCGCACCGTGGCATCCTGCTGTTTGATGGCGTCCATATTGATGGTCAGTTTTTGCATGTCGTCCATCCAGCGCAATTGCGGCAAGGAAAAAACCGCCAGCACGGCGGCGAACCCAATCAGGCTCAATAACAGCGTGCGTCGCCGGCCGCAAAAAGCCACCCAGCCGGCAATGCCCGGTAAATCGGCGATGTGCAACGCGGTTCGATCCAACAAGGCGGGCAGTAGCCAACGGGTCAACCCCAAGGAAGCGGCGATGCTGAACAGGGCGAACACGGCGATTTGTTCGAAACCCGGAAAGCCGCTAAAGCCCATGGCCGCATAGCCGATCACGGTGGTCAGGCCGCCCATCAACAGGCTGGGCCATAACAGGCGCGCGTTGGCCAGCGGACTGGTGCGGTGTTTGGCGCTGTGCGCCATGATGTGTATGGGATAATCGACACAGATGCCGATTAGGCTGGCGCCCAAGGCCAGCGTCAGGCTGTGTACCTGCTGAAAGATCAGCTGGGTCGCCAGAATGCCGACCACAAAAGCGCCGCCCTGCAGCAGCAGCAGCCAATGCAGGGCGGCGAAAGAGCGAAACAACAGCAAAAATACCAGCACCACGCACAGGCTGGAGGCGGTCGAAACCAGGGCGACGTCGCGGCTGATTTCGTCGCGCGTCGCCACGCTGAATACAGGTACCCCGGCCATGGACAGGCTAAAAGCCTGCCCGGCGGCTTGATTCAAGTCGTCGAAGCGGGCGCGAATGGCGGCTTGCAGCCGTTCGTGGGCGGCGGAATCCAGCGCCGGCGGACGGCTTTGCAGTATCAAGGCGCCAGCGTCCCCTGGTTGTTGAAATTGGGCTTGCAGGGTTTTGAAGCCGTTCAGCGACAACAGCAAGGGATCCTGTTTGGCGATGGTTTTGATGAAGCCGCCCTGCGGCGAAAGCAGCGCCTGCTTTAGGCCTTCGGCGCGGCGCGGCAATGCCTCCTGATCGAACAGGGCAGCGGCGTCTTGCTCGGGATTCAGGCTGAAGATGCGGGCGTGGTAGGGCGCATAAAATTGGCTGGCGTTCAGCCAGTCGCGCGGCGGCTGGTGAGCAGGCCAGACTTGCTCAACCTGATCGAGTTGGGCCAGCTGTTGGATCAACTTGCCGCTGAATGCGGCCAAGCCGGGCGCGTCTTCGGCATGGGCGGCCGATTTTTCCACCACCAGCAGATAGCGGCGCGACAGTTCGCCGGATTGCAGCAGGCCGGATAGCAGTTTGGCGTCGGCATCGTCGGTATGGGTGAAAAAGGCGTTGAGATCCGATTCGACCCGGATTTGCCAGAGCGTGACCGCCAATAGCAAGGGAAGCAATAGCAAAAACCAGCGCTTTCTCCAAACGAAAGACACTCGCTATTCTCCGCCGGCTTCCTGCAGCAATTGCGGAATAGTGTAGGCTGCCGACTGCTGTTCGGCGGCTTTTTCGATACGGTATTCGGTGGTTTCGCCGTCGGCTTGGCGGATCAAAATTTGTCTTTTATCCGGGTTGGCATCGCCCGAGATGTCGATGCTGGGCGCGTTCTCGCCGGCTTGGCCGGATTTGGGTTGCATATGCAACGACCAGTGCCGGTCTTGGATGTCCGCGGCCAGATCGTAGCCGGCCTGCAGTTCTTGGGTGCGGCCTTGCAAAATGCTGCGGAAGATCAGGATTTGCGCCGCCGCGTCGTCGGCATAACTGATCGGCATGCTGTGGCGCTGATTTTGCGCGGCATCCCAGTAGTACAAACTGTCGCCGCTGATCGCCATGATGACCCGGCTGGGTTGCAATTGCAGCTTGACCAGCGTACCGGCAGCGTCCGTCAGCATCACGCCTTGCGCTTGCCAAGGCGATGAGGCCAGCTCCAGTTGGCGGGTTTCCCGGTACTGGAAGCTGGCCTGTCCGCTTTGGCGCAGCCGGGCCAACACTTCGGACAGCTTGCCGTCGTCGGCGAAAACGGCAGTGACCATGCCGAGCCACAACAGGGCGCCCAGGCGCGGCTTCATGACCAGATGTCCTTGAAGGCTTTATGGCCGTGCAGAGCGAAATAGCGGGCGGTTTCCAGCATCGGCGGAATCTCCAGGCCGGGGAAGCGCCGGTGGCGGTACAGCCATTCGCCCATCACCAGCAGGCCCATCAGCAGATAAACCAGCAAGCCGGTATACAGAGACCAGATTTGCGGGCCAGCCAGCCAGGGCAGCAAGGCGCATGCCGGCACATTGACGGCAAAAAACAGCGTCCACACCCACGTCACTTCGCGAAGATACTCGGCAATGCCGGGTTTGAATTCCGGAAACTGCAAGCGTACCAGTCTTTCGCACAACGACGGCGGATGGCGCAGCGTGTGGCCGAACAGCACGCTTAGCCAGGCGTAGACCAGCGAGGGGATCAGCCAAATGGCGTAGGCGTTGGCAAAATAGGCGCCGGCCAATAACAGCGCGGCAAACCCGAGGCAGACAAGCCGCCAGAACGGTTTTTTGATGCGGATGCCGCGCCAGACCGTCAGGCCGGCGAATAGGATTAATACCAAGCCGGCAAAGCCATGAGCGGCCAGATAGGCGCTGAGAAAAGGATAGGCCAGAATGAGGCCGGTAATGCCCGTCGCCTTGAGTGCGTTTGCCATGCTCAACGGACGCGATGTTCGGCGACGAATTCCGCGAGCGAGCGTAAGGAGGCAAAAATTTGGTTGTTGCGTTCGTCGCCGGAGGTGATTTTGACGCCGAATTGCTTATCCAGCATCACGCCTATTTCCAGTGCATCGATGGAATCCAGGCCCAAGCCGCCGCCGAACAACGCCGTGTCGGCGGAAAGGTCGTCCGGAACGATGTCTTCCAGGCGCAAGCCCTCGATGAGCATGGTTTTCAATTGGCTGATCAAGTCATCTGACATGGCAGGTTAAATTCCTTACACAAAGCCAAGATTCTACACAAAATTCCGGCAAGCACCAAAAACACTTGGATTGGCGGGCAATGAGTGCCAAAATTGCCCGCACCCCCGCTAACCAAACCTATTCCGACGTGCGATTTTTCCTGGGTTTAAAAGTTTTGCTGTTTACGCTGCTGATTCCGGGCACGGTGATTCTGTATTTTCCCTACTCGATGGTGTCGGCTTCCAGCAATGGCTTGCATGTCGGCAGTCTCGCGCTGGCGGTTCCGGCCGGTTTGTTCATGCTGGCGGGCGTCGCGATTTATCTGCGTTGCGCCTGGGATTTTGCCGTGGCGGGCCTGGGGACGCCGGCGCCCATCGATCCGCCCAAGCATTTGGTGATCGGCGGGCTGTACCGCCGCAGCCGTAATCCGATGTATCAAGGTGTGTTGCTGTTATTGCTGGCCGAATGCCTGCTGTTTCCGCATGCCGGCTTGTGGATGTATGCCGGCTCGATTGCGCTGGTGTTTCAAACCTTTGTGGTGTTTTACGAAGAGCCGGCGCTTGCCAAGCGGTTCGGGCCGGCTTACTCGGACTATTGCCGGAAAGTGCCGCGCTGGGGTTGGCGTTCCGCCCAAGCATAGGCTAGTCCAATTTTCGCTCCGTCACCTTTTATTCTCCTCGACTATTCAAGCCTATGAAGGAACAACTCAAAGCATTTATTTTCTCCGAACTGATTTATCACGAAGACCCGTCCGTATTTGGCGATGACGACGATTTGCTGGAAGCCGGCCTGGATAGCATGGGCATCATGCGCTTGATCATGTTTGCCGAGAAAGAGTTCGGCGTGATTCTGCCGGACACCGAAATCGAACCCGACAACGTGCAAAGCCTGAATGCGCTGGAAAACTGGATCAAACAGGCGCCGCAAAACGCATGAGCCAACCCGCACCGATTTTTTTTAATCCGGCCGACTATTTCACCTATGTGCTGGATCAAGAAATCCGCGACGCCGGCATGCCCGGCGGCTACTGCGGCTTTGCGTTGCATTTGGCCGCCGAACCCGATCTGGACCGGTTGCAGCAACGCCTGGATATATTGGTGGAACGTTTCCCGATAGCCTCGGCCCGTATCGAGCGTTTGGGTAAACGCCACGTCTGGCGGCCGACCGGGCAGCGCATTGTGCTGGAACGCCATCAGTGTGAAACCGCCGCCGACCAAGCCATAGAGGCCCAACCCATCCAGCTGCAAATATTCAACCGCCCCGAAACCCAGCCGTTGACGCTGCACTGGATCGCCCGCGATAGCGGCGGCATTTTACTGCTGAATTGGAACCATCCCTTGCTGGATGCGCGGGGGGCGAAAATCCTGCTGGATTTTCTGGGCTCGGAGCGTCCGGACAGTTTCAAGGAATCGGCTTCGCTGATAGAAGCCAAATTGGCGCAATGGAGCTTATGGAAGAAGTTGTGGCTGTTGTTAAAAGCCAAACGCCACAACAACCAAGCCAACAGCCTGGATAGCTGTCTGCCGACCCAGGTCGAGCAAGGCCCGCAAACCCTGGGTTTAAAGCTGCGCTGTTACGATGCCGAACAGTCCAAACATATCGCCAAACTGGCGCAGCAACACACCGGCATTGCCGGCCGCACCCTATATTATTTGGGCTGTTTCATGCGAGCCATGGAACGGGTCGGGCCGCCGGCCGCCAAGGCCGGTTATTGCATCCCTTATGCTTTTAACCTGCGCCGGCAGAATGCGCCGACCCCGGTATTCGGCAATCACGTCGGCTGCCTGTTCGCCCGCGCCACCCGTCAGCAGGTTCGGGATAGAAAAGCCTTGTTCGAGCATTTGCTGGCGCAACACAAGCAAGTGGTTAGAGATGAACTGGATTTTGCCTACTTGCCGTTGATGTGGTTGGGGCAATGGCTGCAGCCGGCCAAGTACGCCAAATTCCTGCGCAAACAGCATAGCGGCGGCGAATTGAGTTCTCTGTGGTTTTCCGATGTCGGCGATTTATCCTGGGCCAAAAACGGTTTTCTCGGCGTGCCGGTCACCGAAATGTCCATGATGTGCTGGATGACGTTGCCGCCGGGTTTGGCGATGCTGGTCGGACAAGTCAACGGCCGTTTGACCTTGTCGTACAATTATTTGTCGCCGGCCGTCGATGAAGCTTGGCTGGAGGCGGTGATAGCCCGCATGGACGCCGAATTGCTGGAAAGCGAAGCGGGCTGACGGATGTTGCTGGACGGCTTTGTAAGGCAATGCCGGCTACAACCCGACGCGCTAGCGCTGGCGGAAAGCGATAGCCAGTTGACTTATGCCGAGTTATTAAGCCGGGCGCAAGCCGTGGCTGCGGCTTTGTTGACGCGCGGCATACAAACCGGCCAGCCGGTGGCGATTCATATCGATAGAGGCATGGATGCGGTCGTTGCTGTGTTCGGCGTCTTGCTTGCCGGTGCTTGTTATGTGCCGCTGGACTTGAAAAATCCCAGTGCGCGCTTGCTGTTTATCGTCGGCGATGCCCAAGTTAAAGCGGTATTGGGTTTGGGTGAGGTGCCTATCTGGCTGGATGCCGGTTTATGGCTGGACATTGCCGATTGCGCCGACGCGTTGCCGCAACCTGTCGAGATTTTACCCGCCGGCTTGGCGGCTATACTGTATACCTCCGGCTCCACCGGCCAGCCGCGCGGGGTGGCCTTGAGCCATGCGGCGATTGCGGCGTTTGCCGGCTGGGCCGCCGATTTGCTGGCATTGACGCCACAAGACCGCATTGCCAGCAGCGCCCCGCTGTTTTTCGACCTCTCCACTTTCGACCTCTACGCGGTGCTAGGCGCGGGCGCCAGCCTGCATTTCCTGCCGGCCAAACTGACCCTGGCTCCCGCCCGTCTGAGCGCCTGGCTCGGCGAACAAGCGATCAGCGGCTGGTACACCGTGCCGTCGCTGTTGGCTTTTCTGGCTTACAAAGGCAATCTGGCGCAAACGGCGCTGGCGTCTTTGCGTTTTCTGATTTTCGCCGGCGAAGTGTTTCCCACGCCGGCCTTGATCGATCTGGCAGCCGCCCTGCCGGGCACGGCTTTGTACAATTTCTTCGGTCCCACCGAAACCAACGTCTGTTGCTATTGGCCGGTGCGGCGCGAACAGCTGCAAGCCGGCCAAAGCATACCCATAGGCCAACCCGCCGCCGGCTGCGAATTGCATATCGACGCCGATAGCGGCGAGCTGTGGGTGCGCGGGCCGACCTTGGCCAGCGGCTACTGGCGCAACGGCAGTCTGGAGCCTTTTTTAAACCGGCAAGGCTGGTACGCCAGCGGCGACCGCGTCAGCATTGAGCAGGGCGAATACCGCTTTCACGGCCGCCTGGGCCGTATGCTGAAATGTTCCGGCTACCGGGTCGAGCCGGCGGAAATCGAAGCGGTGGCGAATGCCATTGACGGCGTGCGGGATTGCGCGGTGCTGGGCGTCGACGATCCGACAGCCGGTCAACGTCCCGTCCTGGTCGTGGTGCTGGCGCCCGAAATGGACGTCGCCGGGATACGTAAGGTTCTGGCCCGCCAGTTACCGCCCTACATGCAACCCAGCCGCTATCTGGTGCTGGATGCCTTGCCGCGCCTGCCCAACGGCAAGCTGGATTATCAACGGTTGAAAGAGATTTTTGATACTTAGGGGCGTAGGTCAGGGTGCGCGCGGCGCTCCCTGACGAATTTATTGTTCCCACGCTCCGCGTGGGAACGCAGCCCCAGACGCTCCAGCGTCCCAAAACCGGAAAGCATCAAATGGGCCGAAGTCGTTACACCATTACAGAACCGGATAAACCCCACTTCATGACCTGTACAGTCGTGGAATGGTTGCCGGTATTCACCCGACAGGAAACCGTGCAAATCCTACTGGACTGCTGGCAATTTCAAAGACAGCAAACCGGGTTGAAATTGTACGGTTACGTCATCCTGGAAAACCACCTACACTTCATCGCCCAAAGTGCCAGCCTGAATAAATGTGTCGCCAGCTTCAAAGCCTATACCGCCCGCCAGATCATCGATCATTTGCAAGATATGCGATCCGAACGATTGTTACAGCGACTACGGTTAGCCAAATGCGCTCACAAGCGGGATAGGGAATTTCAGTTTTGGCAGGAAGGCGTACATGCGGAACTGATTTTTAACGAAGCCATGATGCGAGAGAAGTTAGACTATATTCATGCCAATCCCGTCAAACGCGGTTACGTGAATTTACCTGAACATTGGCGCTATTCCAGTGCGTCTAACTACGCAGGACAGAGTGGATTGCTTGAGATTGATTTATGGTAGATGACGCTGGAGCGTCCGGGAAGGCGTTACCACGCGGAGCGTGGGAACGATAATGTCACGTAACCGCTCGGCAATTGCGCCTACATTGCTCTACCTCCCGCATCCATGCCGTCGTATCGCGGCAACGTGACCTGCCTGATCACTATCGTTCCGATTAGCGATGGGTAATCGAAGGATGGTTGAATAACCTCTTGCATACGATTACGCTGTCGCTAATCGTACC
>NZ_JANIBK010000155.1 GCF_024505165.1 Methylomonas rivi | reverse complement strand
TCGGCCGCCATGGCGACGCAAGTGCGGGGCCAGACCGGCGCCGTGGCGGATGTCGGCGTCACGGTGGCCATGGTGCGCAAGAAAATCGGCATCGATCCGGTGGTCGGCTGGCTGGTGTGCATCCAGGGGCCGGAAAAAGGCCGCGATTACCGGGTTCGCAGCGAGCGTAACGGTATCGGCCGCGGCGCGGACATGGCCATTTGCATCAATGGCGACGAAGCCATATCCCGCGAAAACCATGCCTATATCAGTTTCAATCCGCGCAAGGGCAGCTTTAGAATTGCGCCCGGCGACGGCCGCGGCATGACCTATTTGAACGGCGAGGAAGTAGATGTCCCCATGCCTCTGCAGGCCTACGACCGTATTGAGTTGGGCCAGACGCTCCTGTTATTCGTGCCGTTATGCGGGGAAAAATTTAGCTGGGAAAACGGGGAGGAATAAAACATGCGTTATTTTGCCGCGTTATTGCTGGGGATTATGTGCGGATTCGTTCAGGCCCGGGAAGTGGACGATTTGCGCTTGATTCAGGCCCATGTCCATTTACCGGCCTTGCAGCTTTGGTTAAATATGCCGGCCGATACGGAAATTCAGCGGGAGCAATTCAATGTCAGCGTAGGGCGGCATCCAGCCAAGGTCTTGGCCATCGACCCTTTTGAAAAGACCGGGGAAGGGGTTGGGTATATTTTTTTGGTGGATATTTCCAAATCGCTGAAAAGCCGGCAACTGGTGCAAATTAAACGCTCCCTGTTCCGCTGGCTGGAGGGTATGGGGCCGCACGATCAAGCCGCCTTGATTACTTTTGGCCGCGAGGTGACCCATAGTCAGGTATTTACCGCCGACCGTTTCAAGCTGAACAATGCAATTAACTTGTTGGCGGCGACGGACATGGAAACCAGTCTATATCGCGGCTTGCTGGAGGCGATCAATTTAGGCCGCGCTCGAGAACCCGGTTTACCCAGCCGTCGAGCGATCGTGGTGTTGAGCGATGGGATGGACGATAGCCTGGACGGCGTGTCGGTGGATGAAGTGTTTAAACAGAGTCGCGAATATCGGGTACCGGTTTATAGCATCGGTTTTGCGGTCCCTCCCCTCAATGACGGAAGGCGGGAGGGCCTGAAAATGTTGGGCATGTTGTCCCGCCAATCGGGCGGCTATTTCGTGCAGGCCGATCCCGAGCAACTGGATAGCGCTTACGAAAAACAGCATCAATCGATCGCCCGGGCCTACCGGTTACGTCTCGACTGCACGGCCTGCGTGGCCGACGGGCAACTGCACCATATCGACTTAACCTGGAGCGACGGGCAAAGCACTTTGAACGACGGTTTCGATATACGCTTATTGCCTCAGCCAGCCGCGGCCGACCCGCCGCGCCAGCCTCGCTCCGAAAATGAAAATGAATCGGGATGGCCCATATTGATCTTTGCGGTGGCCGTATTGGCGTTTTTGCTTGGGCTGGCGCTGATTTACCGGCAACGTCTGGCTCAACCGAAACTAGCTGCCGAACAGACGACGGTTCCGCCTGCCGCTTCCACGATCGCAAAATCCGCCGCAGGTCTGGCGGTCACATTGACAGTGGTGGCGGGGGTACGGAAAGGCCGGCGTTATCGATTGAATGTTGCCGAACGCGCCACGCTGGGCCGGGCCGGTAATTGCGATTTGGTCCTGGACGACGATGTCGAAATTTCGAATCGGCACGCCCTGTTGCAATTTATGAACGGCAAGTTGAGCGCCCGCGATCTGAATTCTACCAATGGGACTCTGGTCAACGGCGTGCCCATTCACAACGATTACCCCTTGCGCGGCGGCGATTTATTACTGCTGGGCCGCACCGAGCTGCGGGTCGAATTTTGATGATGGAGGTCATTCCCGGTAACGCCAGCCATATCGGGCAGCGTCAGCAGCAACAGGATGCTTTCGCTTTTTCGGATTTTGCCGATGCGGAGTTTGTTGCTCATGGCGGTTATTTGGCCGTGGTCGCCGATGGGATCGGCGGTTTGCAAAATGGCGCGCAGGCCGCCAATATTGCCGTCGCGGAATTGGTAAACCGCTATCTGGCCAAGTCCAATGTCCATTCGGTGGACCATGCCCTGGATCAAGCCCTGGATATGGCGAATCAGGCGGTTTTGGATGCCGGGCATTGGTATGACAGTTTTCGCGAAATGGGTACTACGCTGGTGGCGGCGGTGATCTATCAAGATCATCTGTACTGGCGGGCGGTCGGCGACAGTCATTTGTATTTATGCCGGGACGGGCGTTTAAGCCAGCTGAATGCGGACCATAATTTTGCCAGGCAGCTGCAGGAGCAAGTCAACGAGGGCTTGATCAGCCAAGACCAAGCCGACAATCATCCGCATCGTCAGGCGCTGGAATATTACCTTGGCTTGCCTTATCTGCCGGAAGTCGAGCGCAATTTAAATCCCTTGGCGCTGCGGGCCGACGACAGGGTGTTGCTCTGCTCCGACGGTATCGATGGGGTATTGTCGGCGGATGAAATCGTCGCTTGTTTGGCGGAAATGCCCATGCGGGCCGCGCAATGCTTATGCGATACCGCCTTGCAAAAACAGCAGGCAGGCCAGGACAATCTGACGGCGGTGGTATTGGGCTACCAAGTGCGGGATGCGCGCGCCGGCCAAAAATCGAGCGGTAAGGCGAAAAACCCCTGGTTCATTTTCAGTTACCTAGGTTTTTTGCTGGGATCGGTTTATCGGGCATATTGGTTTTCCGGGTTCGGGCATCCTTAACAGCGCAACGATGGGGATTTACGCGAGCATGTCATGCATTACCGGGTTTGCGATGTCGGTTTTTGCCGCTGGCGAGACTCGGCTCCGTCATGACTGAGCATGGCCTGGCCGGCAATTCATGTCTTAATGGCATCGTATGCTCGATCAAAAAGGTTGCGCTGATATTCGCGGCCTTTACGGTTGGTTGGTTTTTACTAACGCAATTTTTATTATCCGGGCTGGTAGCCGACCCGGTCCGGTGGCAATGGTTAACTATTGCCAAGGATATTGGCTTTGTCGTGCTGGGAGCCGGTTTGTGCGTTGGGTTATTCCGGCGGCATTTAAAGAATCACATCGAAAACATCGCGGAGCTGGAGCAAAGCGAGGAGAGCCTGCTCCGCGTTTTGGCCGGCAGCCATTTGGGTTTCTGGGATTGGAATTTGTCGACGGGCGAAGTCAAGAGGAATGCCATTTGGGCGGAAATGTTGGGTTATGACTTGGATGACATAGCGTTCACTACCCGGCAATGGAGCGATTTCGTGCATCCGGACGACAAAGAGGCTGCCTGGGAATCGATTCGCGCCGTTTTAGACGGAAGGACGGCGGAGCACCAAATGATTTACCGCATGAAAACCCGAGACGGCGAGTACAAATGGATACTGGATTGTGCCCGGGTCATGCGGCGGGATGAACGCGGCAAGCCCTTGCGCATGACCGGTACCCATAGCGATGTCAGTAAATTGAAATTGACGGAAGAGGCTTTAAAACTCAGCGAGGAGCGCTTCAGGCGTATTTTTGAAACCACGGGAGTGGGCATATCCCAAGTGGGGCTGGATGGGCGCTTTTTGCTGGTCAACGATACGTTTTGCCATATAACCGGCTACAGCCGGGAAGAATTGCTGAACGAAAAGAAAAACTTTCAGGCCATCACTTTCCCGGACGATTTGCAAAATAATGTTCAGGTGCTGGATAGGCTTTGCCAAGGCGATATTAATCGCCGCGATCTGGAAAAACGCTATATCCGCAAGAACGGCACTATCGCCTGGGTGAAGTTATCCATCGCCCTGCTCAGGGATGCGGCCGGACAGCCCGCGAGTTTAATCAGCGCCGTGCAGGACATTACCCGTTTTAAAAGTCTGCAACAGGAATTGGAGTTGCGGGCGCATATCGATTATTTGACCGGAATTCCCAACCGACGTTACTTCATGGAACTGGCCGAACATGAACTGGCTAGGGCGCAACGTTACGGTAACGAGGTCGCCATTTTCATGCTGGATGTCGACTTTTTTAAGCAGGTCAATGACGAGCACGGCCATAAAGCCGGCGATAAAGTCTTGCGGGAAATCGCCCACATCATGCGGAGTGTGCTGCGGGAAGTGGATGTGCTGGGGCGGATAGGCGGCGAGGAGTTCGCCATTGTCTTGCCGCAAACCGGCCGGCAAATGGCCGCGGAAGTCGCCGAGCGTTTACGCGAGCAGGTGGCCGGCGGTAAAATGATGCTGGATAGCGGGGTCATGTTAAACGTGACGCTATCGATAGGCGTGGCGATGATGACACCGCTACGGGGCGATTTGGATTCGCTGATGGGCCAAGCGGATAAAGGCTTATATGAAGCCAAAGCCGGTGGGCGGAACAAAGTAGTGTTTAACGGTTAACGCCAACGCCAATGCGTCCCCGGCTTGCTCGTTTAAACCAGGATTCGAAAGAGCAACATACGGCTAAATTCGATTTTGCGGCTGAGGCTGGCCGCGGCCTTTAAAACTTATAGCCAAGGTTGAATTGCACGTTGTGAGTAAATAGATTATTGCCGGTTTTGTTATACACATACTGGCCCATGTAACCTAAGTCGGCGCTCAGCTGCGGGGTGATTTGATAACTGAATCCTCCCAAGGCGCGGTTCTCGCTGAAGCCGCCGCGGCCGAAGCTGTTGCTGTTGAGATAACCCAGCATTTCTTCGCCGGCGTATACCCTGAGGTCGCCATCGATAAATAGCAGCGGATAACTGGCCTGGAACAATTGCCGCAAACGCACGCCGACATCGCCGCTGTCCAATCTGATACGTTGTTCCAGCCGGGTGCGGGCCGTAAACTGTAAATCGGCAAACTTAGAATGCCATAAAAAATCCTGATAAGGCCGACTTTCCTGATAAGCCGGCTTATCCAGCGGGTGAATCCAGTCATGTACATAGCCGATCCAGACGCCGGTATTTTTAGTTACGTCATAGCCCAGTTGGGCAAACAACAGATTTTCCGAAAAACGGTTACCGCCGGGATTATCGTCCCGGGTTCTGGCCTGATTCATAATCTGCCAGTGAAAATTCTTTAGAACCGGAGATGCTTCATGCAGGCTTCCCGACAAGGTTAACGAACTCCAGGTGCCGCCGACATCGTTGGTTATCGCCATGCCGACAGGGGCATGCGCGGCAGCGGCCAGCGGCAAATATTTCAAAAATTTAATGAATGTTGTACGCATTTAGCACCTTTGGTTGGCGTAATTGGCCTAATGACTGTTTATCGAATTCCAAGATCCCTACAGGGATGAACTGGATATAGCCAAAAATATGCCATGCCGTTTGAAGCCTGGTTCGGCGTGGCATTCAGCTTGTGCGACTGGAGCTTGCGGTGCTTTTGCACCGTAAAAAGGGGTTGAAAAAAACCGGATTGATCCGCCGTTGCCGGCAAAACGCATGGCATAATTTGCCTGCTTGTTAAGCCGCCGCGAATGACGATCGATCGCTGCCGGCTAAACAAGTCACGGTGATTTTTTTTAAACTTGACGAGGAAACCATGCGTCCATTTTTAGTATCAAGTATTGCGGTTATTGCGTTCTCGCTTGCCAACCTAGGCTATGCGGCCAGTGGTCCGGCCGCTATTCCGGAAAAAGTCGTCCGCAATATTTTGAAGCGGCATCCCGCGGCCCAGGAACTGCAAGCCAGCCAGGAAATCCATTTTGGCCAGACATTGTTGGAGGTCAGCTACAAAGACGAGGCCGGGCAATCAATAATGGAGTTATTCACCTCCCGCGGCCACTTATATACCAACGAGCTGCGGATTGAAGACTTCAATGAAATTTACCCGCAAGTCGTCGCCGAATTGAAGAAAGAATTTCCGCAGCACGAACTAAAGAGGGCCGAGCTGGTCGGTAACCCCAACGGCGTCGGTGAAGAGTACGACGTTTATCTGCATGCGGCGGGCGCGGACTGGAAAGTGTTGATTACCGGCGACGGCAAAGTCTTGGATAAACAACCGCTGTCGCCTTGAGATAGCTATTGAATCGAGTTCGACTCATTTGGAGTTAATTACATGAATACACAGGAATCAGTACAACTTAACCAATTTTTGCAGCAATTGGTCGAGGTGAAACTTTACGAAAAAGACAACGACGCGGAAAGGCTAATTCGGGATGCCGTTGCCCGTCAGCCGGATGCGGCCTATCTGCTGGTGCAACGCTGCCTACTGCAAAATCAGGCCTTGCAAGCGGCGCAAACGCAAATTGCCGATTTGCAAACTCAGCTGCTGCAAAAAAGCAGCGCTTCCGCCGGTAACGGCTTTTTGAACAACGATCCTTGGGCTAATCCGGCCAAACCGGCGGCGGGCGTACCCGGCGCGGACAGTTACCGCGTGCCGCAGGCGCCCAATTCGCCCGCGCAGGATTTTGCCCGGCCAGCGGTGCCTGCGTCCGGGGCTGGGTTTGGTTCCGGCTTTTTGGGCAATATCGCCACCACGGCCGCGGGCGTAGTGGCCGGTTCGTTTTTGTTTCAGGGCATCGAAAACTTGATGGGGCATCATCAAACCGCTACCGGCGGGGGGCAGCAGGCTTTTGACAATCAGCCGCCGGAACAGACCGTGATCAATAATTATTATGGCGATAACGACGATCGGCCGGCCGACAATAGCGACAGTAACGCTTATCTAGCCGGCGATGACGGCGGCGACTATTTCGATGATGGCGATTCCGATTGGGTATGAGGCCAAGCCGTTCGGCGCGGCCGTAACGGATGGCCTTGCATCGATGGTTTGCGGGCTCGGGCCGATGCCGATTCATTGCAAACGGCGTTAATCGCGGGAGTATAATCGCCCTAATCCAATCTTTTTAAGCCTCAGCATGAACACCACCCTGATTCAAATGACCGTATTGATGTTGTGCGGGGCCGGTTGGCGGTTGTTTCCCTTGCCGGGCTTGTCGGCGGACCAAACCCGGCTGGTTTTGACCAGCGTGGTGTATTACTTCTTTTTGCCCGCCATGGTGCTGGACGTATTGTGGAAAGCCGATATCGGCTGGCAATCCTTGAAATACAGCGCCTTGGGCTGCTCTACCATTCTGTTGGGGATTGTGTGCAGCTGGTCGGTCACCCGGCTGTTCAAATTCAAAAATCCGCAGACCGGCGCGGTGATTCTGGCCGCTGCTTACCCGAATGTCACCTATCTGGGCTTGCCCGTGCTGGAACAAACCTTCGGCCCGTGGGCGCGTTCCGTGGTGATTCAGCTGGACTTGTTCGCCGCCGCGCCGATGGTGTTTACCACCGGGATTGCCCTGGCCCGCTATTACGGGGGCAATGCAGACGAAAAGCCCAAGTCCTTATTCGGTTTTTTTAACGCGCCACCGTTTTGGGCGGCTGCCCTGGCGGTGGTGTTAAATCTGAATCATATCGACGCGCCGGTTTGGCTGGCCGGTTTGCTGCAAAAGCTTTCGGCGGCGGTGGCGCCGCTGATGATTTTTTCCTTGGGACTGGCCTTGAGCTGGCGGGCGATCCGGTTGCGGAATTTGCCTTACCTGTTGCCGGTTATCCTGCTCAAATTGCTGCTATTGCCTTGGGCGGCCATGCATATCGCCGATGCCGTGCAGTTGCGCGAGCAGTTTAAAGCCGCCGCCGTACTGGATCTGGCCATGCCCAGCATGGTGTTGGGGGTGGTGTTGTGCGACCGCTACCGCCTGGACAGCGCTTTGTACGCCACCGCAGTGACGCTGACGACCGCGCTCAGTCTGCTGAGTTTGCCGTTTTGGTTTAGAGTGTTATGACAGCGATTGCGGAAATTTTTTCCCAAGGCGAGGAAGTGGTTTGCGGCCAGATTGTGGACAGTAACGCAGCCTGGCTGTCGCAACAGCTAAACGAATTGGGCTTTACAGTGAAGCGCCATACGGCGGTGGGCGACAGGCTGGCTGATTTGGCCGGTTTGATCGAGGAGATTGCCGGCCGCGCCGATTGCTGTATTTGCACCGGCGGCCTGGGCCCGACCAGCGACGATTTAACCGCCGAAGCCGTCGCTATCGCCAGCGGCGAGACCTTAAAATTGGATGAAGTGGCCCTGCGGCATATCGAGGCCTATTTCGAGAATCGGCTGCGGCCGATGCCGGCCATCAACCGCAAACAAGCTTATTTTCCGGCCGGTGCCTTGCGCATTGATAACCCGACCGGCACCGCGCCCGGTTTTGCGCTACGGATTCAGCGCTGCTGGTTCGTGTTTTTACCCGGCGTACCGTCGGAAATGAAAGCCATGTTCGCCGCAGTGCGCGAACAGTTGTTGTCTCGATTTACCCTGCGGCCCGCTCGCTTGGTGACTTTGCGCAGCATCGGTATCGGCGAGTCGGCAATTCAGCAATGCCTGGAAAGTTTGGTATTTCCGGACGGTGTACGGCTGGGCTTTCGGGCCGCGGTGGATGAAGTGCAAACCAAGCTGCTGTTTCCGTCCGGTTTTCCGCAAAGCGAATTGCAGATCTGCGTACAGCAGGCGGCCGGCCTGATAGGCGATTATGTATTTGCCGTCGATGGCCTGGAAGACAGGCAAGGCGGCGATTTACTGGCGGTGATCGATCGCGGCATGAGCGTAAAAAACTATAGCTTGGCGGTCATGGAAACCGCTAGCGGCGGTTTGCTGGCGGCCAAATGCCGGGGGCGGGATTGGCTGGCGGCGGTATCGATCGCCAAGGATGCCGTCGGCGCGGCGCGGCAACTGGCTGTCGAACCGGATAGCGCG
>NZ_JANIBK010000154.1 GCF_024505165.1 Methylomonas rivi | reverse complement strand
CGGCGGTACCGCCGCCGCCGTGGTGGGCGCCGGTATCGCCGCGCATGCCGGCTTGACGGCCTTGAACCGCGCCAAACAATCCGGCGACAAACATCCAGGAGCGGAACAATAATGACAGTCCGAAACACCCCCAACGGTTTTCATTTGAACGACGCCGGCCGTCGCGTCGTGGTCGATCCGGTCACCCGCATCGAAGGCCACATGCGTTGCGAAGTCAACATCGACGACGACAATATCATCCGCAACGCCGTGTCCAGCGGCACGATGTGGCGCGGTCTGGAAGTGATTCTGAAAGGCCGTGACCCGCGCGACGCCTGGGCCTTCGTGCAGCGTATCTGCGGCGTCTGCACCGGCACCCATGCCTTGACGTCGGTGCGTGCGGTCGAAGACGCCTTGAAAATCCAGATTCCGGAAAACGCCAATTCCATCCGCAACCTGATGCAACTCAGCCTGCAGGTGCAGGACCATCTAGTGCATTTCTACCATTTGCACGCGCTGGATTGGGTTAATCCGGTCAACGCCTTGAAGGCCGATCCGGCCGCCACCTCGGCCCTGCAGCAATCGATTTCGCCGCATAATCCCAAGTCCTCGCCCGGCTATTTTCGCGACACCCAAAACCGGCTGAAAAAATTCGTCGAATCCGGCCAACTTGGCCCGTTCAAGAACGGCTATTGGAGCAACCCGGCTTATTTATTGCCGCCGGAAGCCGATTTGATGGCGGTGACCCATTATCTGGAAGCGCTGGATTTTCAAAAAGACATCATGAAAATCCGCACCATCTTCGGCGGCAAGGACCCGCATCCGAACTGGCTGGTCGGCGGCGTGCCTTGCGCGATCAATATCGACGGCGTCGGCGCCAACGGCGCCATCAACATGGAGCGGCTGAATCTGGTGTCGTCGCTGATCGACCGCACCATAGCCTTCATCGACCAAGTCTATATCCCGGATTTACTGGCTATCGCCCAGTTCTACAAAGGCTGGCTGTACGGCGGCGGCATCTCGGGGCAAAGTTTGCTGGCTTACGGCGACATTCCGGACAATGCCAACGACTATTCCGCGTCCAACCTGCTGATGCCGCGCGGTGCCATCATCAACGGCGATTTAAGCAAGGTGCACGAAGTGGACTTGACCGATCCCGAACAGATCCAGGAATTCGTGCCGCACTCCTGGTACAGCTATCCCGACGAAGCCATCGGTCTGCACCCCTGGGACGGCATTACCGAACCCAACTACAAAATCGGCCCCAACACCAAGGGCGACCGCACCCATATTCAGGAATTGGACGAAGGCGCCAAATATTCCTGGATCAAGGCCCCGCGCTGGCGCGGCCATGCCATGGAAGTCGGGCCGCTGGCGCGTTATGTGGTCGGCTATGCCCAAGGCAACAAGGAAATCACCGAGCAGATCAATTTCGTCTTGAAAACCCTGGACGTGCCGGTCAGCGCGCTGTTCTCGACCTTGGGCAGAACCGCCGCACGCGGTCTGGAAGCGCAATGGGCGGCCGGCAAGATGCGCTATTTCATGGACAAACTGATCGCCAACATCAAGGCCGGCGACTTGGCTACCGCCAATGTCGAACGTTGGGATCCGGAAACCTGGCCGAGCAGCGTCAAAGGCGTCGGTTTCACCGAAGCGCCGCGCGGCGCTCTGGGTCATTGGCTGAAAATCGAAGATACCAAGATCGCCAATTACCAATGCGTGGTGCCGACCACCTGGAACGGTTCGCCGCGCGACGAGCAAGGCAACATCGGTGCCTTCGAGGCCGCACTAATGAACACCAAAGTGGAACGCCCGGACGAACCGGTGGAAATTCTGCGCACCTTGCATAGTTTCGACCCCTGTCTGGCGTGCTCCACGCATGTGATCAGTCCGGACGGCACCGAATTAACCAGCGTCAAGGTGCGCTGAACGATTACACGTAGGCCGGAATAAACCCGATGCAGCGACAGCGAAATCGGGCGTTTCCGGCGTTAAAAAGCTTGCCGGAAACGCGCGTTCTTACTAAACGTCGAACGCACTTATTCCGGCCTACGGGCTTTTACCAGCCCATGGAGAACGACATGAACAAATATTTTTCGCCCGCCGTTTTGATGTTGATGACCGGTCAAGCCGAAGCCCATAGCCATCCCGGCATCGATGCCTTCACACACAGCCTGGAGCACATGCTAGCTGCTTACCCGACTTGGTTGCCGCATCTGTTTGCGGCCGCTTTATCGATAGCGGCGGTGGCACTGGTACGCGGACTTTGGCTGCGCGCCAAGGCGCCGGGCCGGAGACCGCAATGAGTGCGCCGGTCGAACCGGTCTATGTTTACGAACTGCCGGTCCGTCTCTGGCACGGAATCAATGCGCTGGCGATCAGCGTATTGGCGGTAACCGGCTATTTAATCGCCGCCCCCTTACCCTCGCCGGCCGGCGAAGCCTCCGCGCATTTTCTGATGGGTTATATCCGTTTCGCGCATTTCGCCGCCGGCTATCTGCTTGCCGTCGGCTTGCTGGGACGCTTGTATTGGGCCTATGCCGGCAACGAGCACGCCCGGCAAATCTTTTTACCGCCTCTGCTGAGCACGCATTTCTGGGACAGCGTCCGCCAGGAAATACTCTGGTATGCCTTTATCGCCAAAACGCCCCGGCATTACATCGGCCACAACCCGCTGGCGATATTGGCCATGCATTTCGTGTTGGTGTGGGGTACGTTGTTCATGATCCTTACCGGCTTTGCGCTTTACGGCGAAGGCGCCGGCCAAGGCAGCTGGCAATGGATTCTGTTCAGCAGCTGGTTGTTGCCGCTGTTCGGCGACAGCCAGAGTGTGCACAGTTGGCACCATTTGGTGATGTGGGCCATCGTCTGCTTCGTGCTGATCCATATCTATGTAGCGGTGCGCGAGGATAAGCTGTCCGGTCAAAGTATGTTGTCGACCATCGCCAACGGCTGGCGCAGCTTTAAAGACGACAAGCCGGTAGACGATGCGCATTGAACGTTGCATTTTTGACGATGCGCCTCCTAACGTCGGTACATCCTATATGATTCAGCTTGCAATGATTTTATGACCTCATCGCCTCAAATCCTATTGATTGGCATCGGCAACCTGCTGTGGGCCGACGAAGGCTTCGGCGTTCGCGTCATCGAGCATCTGCAAAAACACTACCGCTTCCCGGATAACGTCACGGTATTGGACGGCGGCACCCAAGGGCTATATTTGGTCGAACACGTGCAGGCGGCGGATGTGTTGGTGGTGTTCGACGCTATCGATTACGGCCTGCCGCCCGCCACCCTGAAATGTATCGAAAACGACGACGTGCCGAATTTTCTCGGCGCTAAAAAAATGAGCCTGCATCAAACCGGCTTCCAAGAGGTATTGGCTACCGCACAATTGTTGGGCCAATACCCGCAACATTTATTGTTGATCGGCGTGCAGCCGGAAGAATTGGACGATTACGGCGGCAGCCTGCGCGAAAACATCAAGGCGCAAATTCAACCCGCCATCGAAACCGCTTTACGTTATCTGCAAAATGTCGGCGTCGCCGCCAGCCGTATCGATACGGCTGTTGAATTGAACGATCCGGCGCTGGACATGCAGCGTTACGAAGCCGAACGCCCTTCCCCCGCTCAAGCCTGCCGCATCGGCGACCAGCGCGTTCTGCAAACCGGCGTTTTTACGGTACGCCCGCCAACACCCTCCGAACTGCCCAGCCTGCAGGTCGATGTGGATTATCGGGGACAATACTGATGTGCATCGGCATTCCGATGCAAGTCATCGAACCGCGCGGCGAATCGGCTCTGTGCATATACCGGGGCGAAACCGGTTTGGTCGACATGATGCTGGTCGGCGAACAGCCCAAGGGCGCCTGGCTGCTGGTATTTCTGGATACCGCCCGCGAAGTCATCAGTGCCGACAAAGCCCGTCAAATCACCGACGCGCTGGAAGCCATGCGCCTTGCCATGCAAGGCGAAACCGATATCGACCACTTATTCGCCGATCTGGTCGAGCGGGAACCCGAACTACCGGAGCATTTACGATCATGAGCATTCCTTCCGAAGACATATCGTCCACCCGTTCGCGCCTGCCTTTGCTGGATGCCGACAATTACGACAACTTCGTCTACAGCCACGACACCGTGGTGCTGTTCTTCCGCAACGACCCGACACTGTTCCCGGAAAGTCAGGACGTGCAGGTGATTCTGCCGGAATTGTTAAAAGTGTTCAACAGCCAGCTGCAAGGGGCGGTAATCGATCGCTCCATCGAACGGGAACTGCAGGCCAGATTCCACTTCACCACCTGGCCGGCCCTGGTGTTTTTACGGCGCGGCGAATATCTAGGGGTGATTACCGGCATCAAGGACTGGCAGGAATTCGGTCAGGAATTTGCCAGAATCTTGGCCCTGCAGCCCAAGCAACCGCCCAGGTTTGATTTGGAAAAAGTATGCGGGGGGCATGCTTAGTTTTCTATATGCGTAGGCCGGAATAAGCGTAGCGTTTCCGGCTTAAGATTTCGGCTCTTCCTACCGGATAGGGCCAAGGTGACAAGATTCTATTCCTCACCGGCTCTTTAACAATTTGGTATCGCTATCGCGATGCGCGCCAACAACGATCATGTTGGAGTATGATGCGCATATTAAAGCCATTCTCCAGGAGACAACACCATGGCCATCACGAACAGCGTAACGAAAAAAGCCACCAATATCACCTTGTCCGCCGATGTGCTGGCCGAAGCCAAGGCATTGAATATCAACATTTCACAGGCTTGCGACCGCTATTTGCGCGACTTGGTGCGCGGCGAAAGAGAAAAGCGCTGGCAACAGGAGCATGCCGAGTTCATAGCCGCTTACAACCAAACAGTCGAACAGGAAGGCTTGCCACTGGACGAATGGCGGTCTTTTTGACATGGCCCGCTTCGATGTCTACCGCAACAGCGGTGTAAGGTCCAATGACGTGCCCTATTTGCTGGATGTGCAAAGCGATGTATTAAGTGCCTTGGATAGCCGGGTCGTAATCCCCCTAAAGCGACGGGATCGTTTTCCTTCTGTTTTGTTACCGGCTAATTTAATGCCGATTCTTTTGGTGGAAGGTATCGAATGCGTGATGGAAACGCCGAAATTGGCGGCTGTTCCCACGCGGATTCTAAAGACGCCAGTGGCGTCGCTGGAATCGCAACGGTTTGAGATTGGGGCAGCGTTGGACTTTTTGTTTCGGGGATTTTGATTATTTGGTGTCGCTATCGCGACGGATGTTTTTGAAGTCGGTTCTCGGACCGACAACCGAGGTACTTTTCTTTGCTTGTCCTCGGCAATTGCTCCTGCATTGCCCTACCTCCTGCATCCATGCAGTCGAAAGAAAAGTACCCAAAAGAAACGACACCCGGATTCCGCCAATTCCCTGCGCTTTTACGAAAACCATCCATGGTTTTCGCCCTGCGGGCCAGCCTATCGGCTGTTCAAATTTGCTCCAGGCAAATTTGTCGCTTTTGCCGTGGGTTTTCGAAGGGCCATCCCTGACCCTGCGAAAACGAGCAGCATCCTTGCCGCTCCCCTATCGGGCCTTTTTCGCCAAAAACTGCGATGCTCGGTGCGGAATAACGGGAACAACCCCTCGCGAAATGAAAAATCGTTAGACGATTTTGTAAGTTTAATTTGTGATTCTACTGTAGTATGCTCCCGATGGTAGTAGGCTTATCATTCGCTATAGATGCACTTCACTTTGTTCAGCACATCCTTACCGAGCTGAGGACAGTACCAGATAAGACGCGGGTGCAGGGTTGCTGTTTGAGATGGGTTATAGTGAAATTAAAATTGTTAAATAATATTTTATGAAATGGGCAGATGATTTACTGGCTTTAGCAGATTGGGCATTACAGTTGCAGGATCTCAGGCACCGATATCTTCATGCATCTACCGCAGAAGAATTAACAATCACCCCAGGCATTGCTTGTTGCATTGAAACCGTCGCTGTTCTTGGAATTTATGAATCTGCGATAGGAAAAGGATATAGAAGATGGGAAACCATAGATTACGAGCGCAGTTATCCAAAAGAAAGTGAAAAAAACCCTCGTAGAGCAGATCTTGCTTTTAAAGAACCTGGAAGTGGAAAAAATTGGGCTTACATAGAAGTAAAGAATTATAAAGGCAATGGCAAAGTCTTAATAGAATCAGATATTAAAAAATTAAAATCGATTGAACATAGATCGCAAAGATGGATGCTTATCTATCGCATCAGACCTGAAACAGGTCGTCATCAGGCTCTAGATAAATTACTAGTAAAAAACTTCAGTAATCAGATAGTTATTTATGGTCTCAAGGAATTTCAAACTATAACGGAAGATAAAGAAGATGGCATATGCGAAATATGCTTAATAAAAATAACATAGTGGATAAATTATGCCAACCTGTAGTCACAATTCGCCTTGTCCAAAATGCCGCAATAATGTTGGCGGAGCTCCATTCGTAAAATGCAATAACTGCGGTTCTACGGGTTGTGCTAAATGCATAGGCACACCAGGAAACTCTATAAAGTGTCGAGTATGTGGAAAAGTATCAAAAATAATTAAAATATAAATATACGCAATTGCAATTTATGTTACCGCGATATTTTTCCTCGTTCCCACGCGCCGCGTGGGAACACAGGCTAACCGCGCTGCGGTCAGGTTAAAACCAATCCCGATAAATCGGCAATAACCCCTCCATCCCAACATAACTGCGCGCACTGGAATAGCGCCAATGTCCGGCAAATCGACATAACCGCGTTTGACCGGATTGAGGTGGATATAATTCAGCTTCTGCTTTAAGTCCCGTAGGGTGGGCACGGCTTGTTGTGCCCACGCGGAAAAAACTTTTTCTAGCTCCCAACCTCCACGTTAGGAACCTTTGTTTCAGAAGATCTGGTGAAGTATGGTACGCATCGAGTGCCTCTTCCAATCCTCCATTTAAACCCAAAAAAGGTATGCGATGCATACCCTACATTTTTCTGGTGTTTCTTTGAATTTCGAGATGGTTTTCCTCCCCTTATTCCGCCCCGAGCATCGCAGCTTTTGGCGGGATCAGCCCGATAGGGGAGCGGCAGGGATGCCACTCGTTGCTTGCAGGGGCTGGGAAGCCCCTTCAAGCAACCCTCGCCAAAAGCGAGAAGCGCTGGAAATTGGCGGAATCCGGGCCGCCTTTTCTTTGGTTTGTTTCTTTTGGCGGAGCAAAAGAAAGAAACTCGCCTTCGGGTGCGAGAACCCGATTCAAACAAACCGCGATAGCGACACCAAATAAAACAAACACCCGTAAACCCAACAAACAACCCGAAACTATAGCCAACGCCCAAACACATGACATCAATAACTCTCCCAATTTTCGGCCAAGGCAGCCAACCCGCCGAGGAAGACGGCGTCGAGCTGGAATACCTGGCGATGCCGGAAGAAATGACCACCTACCGGATGCCGCAGATTTCGGTGGACTTGAACGCGGCGGATTTGGCCCAAGCCAAGACCGTGTTGCAGCAGCTCGAACAGGATTTGGCGGCTTACCCGACTGACAGCGCCAGCATAGACCTGATCGGTCTGGACCAGACCAACCGCCGCTTCGTCGACGAACTGCTCGGCGAAGGCGAGGTCAGCGTGATTTGCGGCGGCGCGCAACAGCTGCGGATACAGGAATCGGTGCTGGCCGGCGTCTGGCGCTCTCGGCAAAGCGTCGGCCAACGCCTGCTGGCCGACGTGTTGGAGGTCGGCATCATGCCGCAAAGCGTCGCCCAAACGACCTTCGCTTCTGCCGCCGAGCAAATCGATACCGACATGAGCGCACTGCCGGACGGAGTGATGAACGCACCGCCGTTGCTGGCCGAGCTGAATTCCAAGATTGCCGTCTACCGGCCCGGCGACGAGGCGCACATCATCAACCTGAGCCTGCTGCCGCAAACCGAACAGGATTTGGCATTTTTGGAACAACGGCTGGGCCGGGGACCGGTAACTATTTTGTCGCGCGGCTACGGTAATTGCCGCATTACCGCCACCGGCAGCCGTTTCGTCTGGTGGGTGCGTTATTTCAATTCGCAGGACACTTTGATCCTCAACACGCTGGAAGTCAGCGATGTGCCCACGGTAGCCTGCGCTTCGCCGGAAGACATTGCCGACAGCTGGCAACGTCTGCAGGAAATTTTGCAGGTTTACCTATGAGCGATGGCTTCTTTGCCGGCGCCTATGGCGGCGATGCTTCGCGCCTGCCGGCCGATGCCAAACTGGAATGCAAAATCTGCTGGCACGTTTACGAACCCGCCGCCGGCGACCCGGATAGGCAATTCCCGCCCGGCACGGCATTTTCGGCACTGCCCGATTATTGGAGCTGTCCGCAATGCGGCGCGCCGAAACGGGATTTTCTGCTGCTGGACGACTGAGCATGCAATGGCTGGATAGCGAACAAATCAAATCGGCGCTGGAAGCAACGTTTAACGAGATACTGGCGACGCGCATGCGCGGCCTGCCCTTGCTCAACCCGGCACTTGCGGTGCGGGCGCTGAGTTTCGGCTTGGTCAACCGCGACTGGTTGGGGGTGTTGATTACGCCGTGGTGCATGAATCTGCTGCTGTTGCCGACAACGGACTCCGCTTGGATAACACAGCCGCCCGGCAACAAATTCGAACATGCGTTCCCTTACGGCAGTTTCGAGTTTACCATGGCCCGCGAGACGCAGCTTGGCAGTTACGCGCAATGTTCGCTGTTCTCGCCGATGTTTCAATTTGAAAACCAGACCGCCGCCGTGACGGCAGGACAGTCGGCTTTGCAAGCCTTGCTAAGCCACCCGGCGCCGCGCGCGGTCAGCCGGCGCGACATGCT
>NZ_JANIBK010000153.1 GCF_024505165.1 Methylomonas rivi | reverse complement strand
AAAAGCTGACAAACGAATGGGAAATGCCAAAGACTGCTGTCCAGCCAAATGCAGGCATAGGGTGTGGTGAATTTAGGAACCGCACCAATCGCGAACGATGCGCTTCACGCTGTTCAGCACATCCTACGGCCCTCTGCAATATTTCGTCAAACCGGCAAAACTGTCGGTAAGTTTCGGATCAAAAGCATACTTTGTGCAAAAATCCAAATAAAAATTGAGCCACTTAGTGAAAATCGTGGTGAAGCTGATCCGGAACATTCCACTGTCTAAGTTGAGTCTCGAACGCCTCACTCAGCGACACTGGAACGGGCAACATGGAAAACTCCAACAGCGATTTTAGCGTAGAGTGGATATACAGAATCGAATATTCCTTGCATTTCACAAAATCATTGTGGCCACACACAATTCATGGTAGAAATGATATTAACGGCTTACGAATCCATTAGAGTCTTTCACCGAATAGAGGAGAGTAAATGTCACATCAACATGCTCATCAACAACGCTTTAGTGACTGGCTTCTTTTTGACCCACCCTTTGGAGAAGTTGAATTTCGTCATATTGCGGCAGATGTTCTTTCTGTTTCAGTTGTAACTCGAAAAAATGAGTCCACGCTCCCTTCAGAGGAAAGAATTCGGTTTATTAATGCCTTACGGGAAATGATGCACAGGGGAAGCTACCAAAACATAGCTGTTATTCACGCCAATATGCACCACAATATGCACGGCGCAATGGGACGCCTAGGATTGAATCGGTTTCTTTCGTGGCATCGTAGGTTTCTTCTTGCATTTGAACAGGAATTACGCAAAGTTGATGCCGAGCTTACAGGGTCAGATGTGAGTGATTTAGGTATTCCCTATTGGCGTTGGTCAGAAAATTCTAATTTCCCTTCGTGGTTACTTGATGTCTTTCCTGCGTTTGGATCTGGGGGGATAGGCTCTAATATTGAGCCGCGTGAAATAGGTGCTAATGGCGCCTTGCCTAACATTAACCAAGTCGATGAAATACTAACCAACTTTGCCGATTCATTCGATAGAAGTCGTCGGAGGTTCGACGGAGCAAATGAATATGAAAAATTTACATTTTGTTTAGAAGGCTGGGCTGATGACCTGCCTGCGCATAACCATGTTCATGTGTGGGTGGGCGGTGTTATGAATAACACATCTTACTCCCCTGCTGATCCAATATTCTGGCTTCATCATTGCGAAATTGATCGCCTGTGGTGGATATGGCAGCAAGCACATACGAATAGTCATCCAAGCGTTTCACGTGATCAATTGCAGCTTACACCGTGGACAGAGTCAAATTACTACTCACTATTGGATATTGCATCTATTGGATATGCATTTGAGAGCACAATACCGTAAAAAGGCTAAATGGTGCTCAAACCAACCTACTTCCTTCGCTCCAGCGGTTGGTTTAGCTCCACGATGGCTCCGCATTCGGGAAGTCATCGGGCCAGATAAGGAGCGTATAACTCAAATAGGAGTATGAAATCATGCAAATTATCAACACATGGATCAGAGTAATAGTTCCTGTAGTTACCATTAGCCTAAGTGGATGCGCTTCAGAGCTTGTAATCGAACATAATGCAACTGGTAACGGAATTTCAGTCCCAAAGTTCGAGACCATTGCGATTACTAAGAATGTAAGTTCAATGGACAAAAATGGAAAAAACTGTGAGACAAAGATGGCAACAGTTTATGTTAATGTCCCAAGCGGTGAAAACTATACTGTTAACGTAGATCCTGCATGGTTCGCTAGCAATGATTTTTCAGTAGAATTCTATGAATCCGGAGTACCTAAGAAGATTGGTCTGAATTCGGACCCACAGGTGGACGAAACGATTCAGTCTTCAGCGAATCTTGTTAAAGAAGTCGGTGGATTGATGGCTAAGGGAATGGCGGCAGATCAGCCTTCAGGAAGTCATGGAGATAGTTCGTCGGATCAAGCTGTTGACAAAGCTAGCTGTGGCTCGATCAAGGAGGAAACTGTCTTATGCGTTAAAAAGTTTGCGGAGTGGATGCAGCACCCGAACTGTAACTAATGCCATTTTGGTAATGGCAAGTCCTGTTAGGCCGAAACAATCCCGTGAGCATATGCGGTTTGATACTTGAGGGCGAGCTTTCCCTTGATTTAAAGACAAAATTAGATGATGCGTTTTTTAAAGTGACCCTTGAAGATGTAACCATGGTTGATGTCAGTTCAATTACTGTCGCAACGACAGAAGGAAGAGTGACTGGCGACTGCGTAACAAAGGTACCGTTTAGATTGAACGTGCCCCTCCCAGTATCTAGCAACCGTCGCTATGTTTTGAGGGCTGAGTTATGGGCAAGTGGCGGAGAAATCTTTAGGGAGGGCGATTATATTTCTACAGTGGCAATTCCTTGGGAACCATATTCCAGATGCAGTTTTTGGTCGATTCCTCTCGTTCGAGTTTAATGGCGAAGAGGGATGATGACTGAAAAACTTCAACAATACGATCGTTTTAGATCTGTCAAAATTTTTGGGAGAGTAACATGAATACTAGTCAATTTCCTACGAGTTCTGGGTTTGCAGTAGGCTATATCAAACCTTCAGGGCAGCCTTGGCAACCAATTCTAGGCAGCATCGTAAACCAAAATGGCATAGACTATGTCGTTGTCCAAGGTTGCATCATACTTGGAACTGTGGAGGAAATGAACGAACTGGCTAACGACATCCAAAACCAGCCTGCTTTGTTGACTGATGCAAATGCGATAAAGCTGGGTACAGTTATCGTAGGACAGGGAGTCCGTTGGCCTGGAAACACTGTCCCCTACGAAATTGATGGCGCCTTGCCAAATCAAAATCGTGTAACCGATGCCATTGCAGAATGGGAGCAAAAGACAAATGTTAAGTTCTCTAAACATAATGGAGAACCTGATTTTGTAGTGTTTGTTCCTGCCCAAGATGGTTGTGCATCAACGGTGGGAAGGAAGGGAGGGCGGCAAGAGATTTGGTTGAGCGACAATTGTTCAAAAGGCAATGTGATTCATGAAATTGGGCATACGTTGGGGCTGTGGCATGAACAAAGCCGCATTGACCGCGACCTGTTTATCGAGATTCTCTGGGCGAATGTTGATTCGTCAAAGCGACACAATTTTGATCAACATATCCATGATGGTAAGGATGTCGGGGCGTATGATTTTGGCTCTATCATGCATTACCCGCCAAAGGCATTCTCCATCAATGGTTCGGACACGATCAGACCTCGCACATCATTACCACCAGGCGTTGTTATGGGACAAAGGAAAGTTTTAAGTCCAGGCGACATTGCGACGATTAATGCTATTTACTCATAACGATAGGTCCCTTGATGAGGCAGGACCTAAGTCTGGTGTTGGACAATAGGGCAGCCAACAATAAGCCCGGAATGCACGCTCTGGTTATCGGAATCAGTGCGTATAGTCACTTGCCAAAAGCTAGTGACGGGATAGGTGATCCGGTTTTCAAAATGGGCGGACTTGCCTCACCTGCACTGACCGCGTGGAAAATTGGTGAATGGTTAAGAGATCCCAATACCTTACTTGAATATCCGCTCAAGACACTTAGGTTGTTGACATCGCCGGATCCGCAAGAAATCATCTCTGGCCATCCAGACGCACAGAGTAACCCTCCATCTCCGGCAACTCGTGACAACATTCAATATGCACTGAGGCGTTGGCGAGATGATGCGCGACAAGAACCTAATGGCTGCACCTTCTTTTACTTCGGTGGACATGGTTTGCGAGCAGATAACAATGACGCCATCATACTGGCGGAGGATTTTCTTGAACCCGATTGGACTAATTTGGATCGAACTCTAAAGTTTTTGGACGTGATAAACGGTATGGCGCCTAACGCCAGCCAGGCAAAAATATCCAAAGTTCAGTTCTATTTTCTCGATTGCTGCCGTAACAAGCCTGCTGATAAAAACCTGACTGACTTAGACTTAGCTCGAGTTCGTGGGACTTTCCTAGAATCAGGTGACGGCCCGGATTTGCGCACCCGGATGGCTTACTTTGCCACGGTAGATGGTGGCACCGCCATATCACGCGCTGGAAACCTGACCTATTTTGGAGACATGCTGTTGGAAGCAGTTACAACTGGAGCTTCCAACGGTTTGGAGCCAGGGCAACCACACCCGAGAGGTAAAACTCGGTTTCCTGTGACCGGCCCAAGCCTTACACAATTCTTCGAACGGCGAAGGAAGCAAAGAGGGTTAGATCCCATTGAGGCTGCAGCTATTTATGGAAGAAGTGGTAAGTTGGAAATTTTGTGTTGGTTGCAGACCCCACCCCTAATCGACATTACGTTCGTGATTGCGGACCCAGAGTTAAGAGAAGACGCATTGGTCACACTGAAGTCAGATAGCGGTTTGATAATCCAAGTCCAGCAACCTGTCCAAAATGGTCAAAACTTATTTAAGGATCTTCCAATGGGTCGGTATGAGATATTGGTTCGGTCTATCTCTAATGTTGTTGACCCTTTGACTTTTGGTGTTCAATATATTACACCGAACTCACCTGATCCTTGGTTGTTATCTCTCGATATGGCAATGCCATATCTTTCAGGAGGTGTAACGTGACAAAATTGACGAAATTAGCATTTGATCTTGTTGGCGATTTTAGCGATTCAAAAACGCGATTGCCTATGCAGATTCGTGACAAACATATGACAATTAAAGCAACTGGCCTATCAGATACTCATGTAGAGGTTCCTGCAGGCACTTATTTCGTCACTGCGCGTATGCCGGATGGTACCTTGCCAGTGCTCGCAGGTCCGCTCAAAGTTTCGGCAGATGATGAGGTCACCAGAGTTGTAGTTGAGCCTCGGAATTCTTTTTTCCCAACACCTCCCGGCCACGGAGGTGGAACCGCAACTATGTCCGGCCAAACCGGGGGAATATTGGATGAGTGGCGGAAGGCGCTTCGATCATCGGCAAGCTCTTTAGCAGAAACGACGACACAGATAATGGTGAATGATGGAGAATTGGAAAAACCGCAGGTGGAAGCCAACTTGCTGGGTAATCCTCATGTCTGGCGTGGACGCTGGTTTGATAGTTGGCTGAGAAGCTACAGTCTCGCGACTGAGATAGCAGAGCCCTTGACCTCTAATGGCATAAGCTTGCGCGCCAATATGCGGAGACGAGGAGAACAGACTCTTGTTAGTGTCAGGGAACCGGATACGGGGTTCGCAACCTTTTTTGCGATTCCGTTCGACGGTCCAGGACCCTTGACAACCCGCATAGGACTGTCTTGGGACAGCCGGACAACAATTAAGGATGGCGAGCATTCCGAAGCGAAGCGTCCCAAAGTTAGCATTTTTTTTCAAGATTCGGAACTAACGGCTTTCCTTCGCTACATCCACCACAGCAACGCGCTGGAGGCTGCCGATTTTGCTCGCAGCTATGTTGGGCGGTGCATAGGCGCTGGGAGCTCAGAGCTAAAATCATTGAAGTCATGGTTAGGCCCAGTGTTGGGTTGCTATGTGTTGTTGAGGAGAAACGAGTTGAATGGTCTCGACGAATGTACGAGCAATCTCTTGCGACTAGCCCGCCACGTACCCGATGTTCTTGCATTGAGAGTAGAGTATTTAGCACGAATTGGCGAACATGCTGAGGCAGCAAATCAGTTGGTGGAGTTAGAGTCATTCGGCTGTCCATGGTTTCGATCAGGTATCGAATATCTGCGTGATCGAGTTCGCAGTTACGAGCAAGGAATGGAGGGATTAGAAGTATCCAGTCAATTGAAACTTGCTTCTTTCGGAGAAGCCTTAGTGCGATTAACCAGTTACCTTGACCCGGAATTTACAACTGCCATTTATCGCCACGTCCCTTTGGCAAAATTCAGTAATTTGTAATAAATGATTGATTAACCCCGAAATGATAAGGCAAAGTGGAAAAAAGTTTAGAGTCGCTCATTAAACTTCTAATAGCCCCCCCCAGATTTATTTATAGGTCAGGGATAAATATACCAATCGTTCGACATCAATAGACATGAGAAAAAAGTAACGGCCACGTCTTAGTTATGCGCCGAAAATATCTGTTGTTAATCGATTACTGCTTATTTTGACTAACCTCAAATAATCTCATGACAATTGTGTCCAACGCATAAATAACGGGAGAAACAAGCATAGCTAAAAAACCAGCTACTTCTGCACCACCTACTGATGACTGGAGCGGGTTGGTGGGTACTGAGAGCGCCCAAACTGCAAATGCTATGGCTGCGGCGAATGCTCGCCAGATAAGAGGAGGTAAAGCAGGCCAAGACTTCTTATCTGCCGCAGCTTTAGCGAATTCAAATAATATAGTCAACCCGAATGTTGCAAAAATAAAACCCAGATAAATTGTGAATGGATCCCAATGCTGAGTTGATGCCAATGAGAGTCCAGCTGCGTATGGAGCAAGGACTTCGGTTGGTATAAATTTGGTGAGTGAATCCCAAACGCGCTGTATAGCTCCATCGTTCGGAGGAGAAGTTGGTTCATCCGATACAACCCCAGACGAGGGTTTGGAGCGCGGGATATCTTTTAATAGTGCATTTAAACTCATATATTATCCTTTGTTAGCAAAGTTAGCAGGCTGTTGAAAACTGATTTTTCACATTAGACTGTCACGGTATCTAGTATTAAAAAAACGGAATTTATCACTATATACAGTGTTCAATAATTTACTTTTTGCAAAAATCAACAGCCTGTTAGAACGCGTTTACAAAACTGAAAATACAACTACTCCTTAATACTCGTCAAATCCTCCTGTTTGTTCACCTTTGTTTCCGGTCGATTATTTTCTGGCACGGGACAAATTGAAATACTTTTCTAATTTTGGGTGCCACTTACTAATACCTAGCCTACGTAAGTAGACTAATATGAATCATATCATCAATTATTACTTTTTACTCTAAGCAAAATCCTGAGTCAGAAATATATTTTTCATCTCTCAACATAAAGCTTCTTTTTATCTAACGAACGTCTGTTGTTTGACCCTAACCAGCTCGTCGAACATATACTATTAAAGGCAGCTAGGGGTCGTTTGCGACAATTTGCCACTTCCAAAAGCCGTCATTCACAACTGGAGTAATCGTAACGGAATGGGTGGGGTTTTGCGATTGGAATCGCTGGCCGACAATCAATCGGAACAGGTGGCTGGTTTAGGGTGGAATATGCAACTTTATCCTTTATGCCGTGGGTACGGAGGTAGAAGGGACTGTTTAGGCACTCTCCTTCGTGCCGAGTTATTTCTGGCTCAACTCGATCAAATCGCCGGTTTGCCCGGCCAGCAGGCGTTGCAGATGGAAGGCGGCCAATTTATCGCCGGGGTATGATGCCGCCAATTGTCGAAAGGCGGAGACGGCTTCGGGGCGGTCGGCGCGCATCAGCGCATGGGCGGCTCGATAGGCGGTCAAAGCCGAAAAATCAAGGCTGCGGCTGTCCAGAGGCTCGTAAACTTCTAGCGGTATGGATTTACCTTTTACCAGCAAATGGCCGATGCGACGCTTGGCTATATCGGCGCAACCCGACAAGGTGGCCGCGGAGGCGCAGATCAGGGTGCCGAGATATTTGTTGGCGCCTTCCAGCCGCGAGGCGGTATTGACCACGTCGCCCAAGGCCCGGTAGTCGAAAATGGTCTTGCCGCCGAAATTGCCGACTATCACCTCTCCGCTATGCACGCCGATGCGGGTTTGGCCGAAAGCGATACCTTGCGCGTTGAGTTCGGCGGCATAGCGGCCGGCATAGCGTTGCATGTCCAAGGCGCATTGAATGGCGCGGCGCCGGTGGTCGGCCTGTTTGACGGGCGCGGAGAACATGATGGCCACGGCGTCGCCGACTATCCTGTCCAGGGTGCCCTGATGGGAAAAAGCAATGGCGATCATGTTTTCCAGATAGGTATTCAACAGGCTCACGGCTTGGCCGGGGTCCAGGTTTTCCATCAACGAGGTAAAGTCGGCCAGATCGGTGAAGACAAAGCTGCAGGTTTGGCGCTGCCCGCCCAGTTCCAGCTCCTCCGGGTGGCTGATCAGATAGTCCACCAGGTTGGGCGAGATATACCGCGAAAACGCCTGTTTGACCCAGCGTTGGCTGCGTTCGCTGTAAATATGCCGAAAAATGCTGGTGAAGAGAAAGACGGTTAACAGCATCAGCGACGGCACCGTGGGGTCGAGCAGGTAGCGAAATGCGGTATAAGCATGCCAGGCGCCTGCCCACAACAGCAGCAAGGCCAGGGCAAAACCGAAAAACGAAAGGATCGCGCCGCGGCCCAAGGCTATGGCGCCGATCAGCAAGCCGCCGAGTACGATGACCAGCATTTCCCAGGCAATGGCCCAGTCGGGCCGGATCAAGAATATGCCGCCGAGGATTTGTTCCAAGGCCTGGGCGTGAACTTCGATGCCGGGAATGATGCCGCCCAGCGGGCTAAAGCGCAAATCCATCAGGCCTTGCGCCGAAGCGCCTATCAACAGGATGTTGCCGCGCAGTTGACTGCTGTCTATCCGGCCGGCCAGCACCTGCCAGGCCGGGATATAACGCCGGCTGTCCGGCTGACTGTAATGGATCCAGGTTTCGCCGCCGGCCGTGGTCGGTACTCGAATGCCGCCTATGCCGATTTCAGCCAAACCCTCCGCTTGGCTGCGCAAAGTATAGTTATCGGCTTTTTGGGCCAGGCGCAAACTTTCCGCCGCCAGGGACGGCACCAGGCTGTTTTGGTAGCGCAGCAGTAAAGGCACCTTTCTGATCACGCCGTCGGCGTCGGCGATAAAGGTCAAGGCGCCGTTGCCGGCCGCCGCGGTTTCCAGTATGGGTAGGGCCGATAGCGCGCCTTGGAAAAGCGGCAAGGCAGGCAGCGGCGAGGGGCCGATTTGCACATAGCGGGCCTTGATGGCGGGCGGTGCCGATGCCG
>NZ_JANIBK010000152.1 GCF_024505165.1 Methylomonas rivi | reverse complement strand
AAGCGCTGATCGGTAAAAAATAAGCGTATCGCCGCCGAAAAAAAATAAAGCCGGGGATTCCCGGCTTTATTTTGCAAGCAGAAATCAAGCCGTTCCGCAGGTCGGGCAGGCCGGATTTTTCTTTAAACGCAATGTTTGCCATTCCATGCTCAAGCCATCCAGGATCAGCAGGCGGCCGGTCAAAGTCTCGCCTATCCCCATGATCACCTTCAACGCTTCCAAGGCCTGAATGCTGCCGACGATGCCGGTGATGGGGGCAATCACGCCGTTACGGGCGCAGTTCTGTAATTCTTCGCCCTCGCTTTGATACAGGCAGTTATAACACGGGCTGCTATGCGTGCCGGGAGTAAATACGCTGATTTGTCCCTCAAACCGAATAGCCGCACCGGAAACCAGCGGGGTGCCGCGGGTCACGCAGGCGCGGTTAATGGCGAAACGCGTGCTGAAATTGTCGCTGCAATCCAAGACTACATCGGCGGCGGCTACCTCCCGAGCCAGCAATTCATTCTGTAAGCGGGCTTTGTGGGGTAGAACCCGTATATCCGGATTGATATTTTTCAGCGTGTTGAGGGTTGAAATGACTTTATCCAACCCTATATCGGTGGTGCCATGGGCAATCTGGCGTTGCAAATTGGTTAAGTCGACTTGGTCATCATCGTAGATTGTGATTTGTCCAACCCCGGCAGCGGCAAGATACATCGCGGCGGGCGAGCCTAGGCCGCCGGCGCCGACGATCAATATTTTGGCGGCTAGCAGTTTTTGCTGTCCGGCAATATCGACTTGCGGCAGCATGATCTGGCGGCTGTAACGGAGTAGTTGTTGGTCGTTCATGATGAATACGGGTGATGAATAGGGTGCGGATAATGCCAAAGAGCTTGACAGAGTGCAAAAGCTCGATATTATTAGCACTCGTTGCAAGAGAGTGCTAATAGTTTAGTTTAATCTTTAACTTTTAACCCATTAAGGAGACATTGATGAAAATTCGTCCGTTACATGACCGCGTTGTCGTAAAACGTGTTGAAGAAGAAACCAAAACCGCCGGCGGTATCGTATTGCCGGGTTCCGCAGCGGAAAAACCCAGCGAAGGCGAAGTATTGGCAGTGGGTTCCGGTAAAGTTCTGGACAATGGTCAAGTGCGCGCATTGGAAGTTAAAGTGGGCGACAAAGTATTGTTCGGCAAATATTCCGGTACTGAAGTCAAAGTCGATGGCGAGCAATATATCGTCATGCGTGAAGAAGACATCATGGGCATCTTGGGTTAATCCTCAAGAGCGATTGTTTATCAATAACTAAAATTTCAGGAAATCAAGAAATGGCAGCAAAAGACGTAAAATTCGGCGGCGAAGCCCGTGCCTTAATGGCGCAAGGCGTAAACATTTTGGCAAACGCAGTAAAAGTTACCCTGGGTCCTAAAGGCCGTAACGCGGTATTGGACAAAAGCTTCGGCGCGCCTACCATCACTAAAGACGGCGTGTCTGTAGCGAAAGAAATCGAATTGCAAGACAAATTCGAAAACATGGGCGCGCAAATGGTTAAAGAAGTGGCGTCCAAAACCTCCGACGTGGCCGGCGACGGTACCACCACTGCTACCGTTCTGGCTCAAGCTATCGTTAACGAAGGTTTGAAGTCCGTCGCCGCCGGCATGAACCCAATGGATTTGAAACGCGGTATCGACATGGCGGTAAACGCCGCGGTCGGCGCGATCGAAAAAGCCGCAACACCTTGCAGCGACAGCAAAGCGATTGCTCAAGTAGGCACCATTTCGGCGAACTCCGACGAATCGGTCGGTCAAATCATTGCCGAAGCGATGGAAAAAGTCGGTAAGGAAGGCGTTATCACCGTTGAGGAAGGTACCGGCCTCAACAACGAACTGGACGTTGTCGAAGGTATGCAATTCGACCGCGGCTATTTGTCTCCTTATTTCATCAACAAACAAGAAAGCATGAGCGTCGAACTGGACGATCCTTTTGTATTGTTGTATGACAAAAAAATCTCCAACATCCGCGAAATGTTGCCGATTTTGGAAGGCGTGGCCAAATCAGGCCGTTCCTTGCTGATCATCGCCGAAGACGTGGAAGGCGAAGCGCTGGCGACTCTGGTTGTCAACAACATGCGCGGCATCGTTAAAGTGGCGGCGGTTAAAGCACCTGGTTTCGGCGATCGCCGCAAAGCCATGCTGGAAGACATCGCAGTGCTTACCGGCGGTACGGTTATTTCCGAAGAAGTCGGCTTGTCGCTGGAAAAAGCCGAGTTGGACCAACTGGGTACCGCAAAACGCGTGCAAATCAACAAAGAAAATACCACCATCATCGATGGTGCAGGCGACGAAGGCCAAATCAAGGGCCGCGTGGCGCAAATTCGCGCTCAAGCCGACGAGGCGACTTCCGATTACGACCGCGAGAAGCTGCAAGAGCGACTGGCCAAACTGGCTGGCGGCGTAGCGGTAATCAAAGTTGGCGCGGCTACCGAAATGGAAATGAAAGAGAAAAAAGCCCGTGTCGAAGACGCGTTGCATTCTACTCGCGCCGCCGTTGAAGAAGGTGTGGTTGCCGGTGGCGGTACAGCGCTGATCCGTGCGCTGTCCGCTCTGGAAGGCCTGCAAGGCAACAACCACGATCAAACCGTCGGTATCAACATCCTGCGCCGCGCTATGGAAGAGCCTTTGCGTCAAATCGTCACCAACGCCGGCGATGAAGCCTCCGTGGTGCTGAACGAAGTCAGAAAAGGCAGCGGTAACTTCGGTTACAACGCGGCAACCGGCGAATACGGCGACATGATCCAAATGGGTATTCTGGATCCCGCCAAAGTAACTCGTTCCGCTTTGCAAAATGCGGCGTCGGTTGCCGGTTTGATGATCACCACCGAAGTCATGGTGGCCGATGCGCCGGCCGATAGCAAAGCGCCTGCAATGCCTGATATGGGCGGCATGGGCGGCATGGGCGGCATGATGTAATTGCCGTTTAAGGCGCTTTAAGCCCTAAAGCCCCGGTACCTTTGGGTGCCGGGGCTTTTTTATGCGTGTTATCATGAGGCCTTGATGTCGGCAAAACGGAGCTTAAAAACTTGAAGCTTAAGCCTCTCTTTGAGACACTGCAAAATACTTGCATTAAAAAGACGGATAGAGATATGGATGTTTATCGATTGTGGGGAGATTCGCCGCCGGCCGGCCTTTCGGGTTAAATCATTGCTTCGTATTTCATCATGAGCTCTTCACGCAAAATTGGTTCGTTGCTGCCTTCTACCACTATGGTCGGTGGGGCGGTTAACCATGCTCAGACGAAACATGTGCTCGAACCCTATCTGGTCATTTTGTCGGGCTGCGATCGGGGCAGGCAATTCAAATTAGAACAGCAAGCCTATGTGATAGGCCGTAGCGACGAAGCGGATATCGTCATCGGCGATCCGAAAATTTCCAGAAGGCACGGTGCATTCACCGTTTTTAAGGACCGGATCTTATTCGAGGATTTGCAGTCCACTAACGGCAGTTTTCTGGCGGGGCAACGCATCGAAAAGCACTGGCTGAATACGCATGACCGGATTCAGGCCGGCGACACTATTATGCGTGTCGATTATAAATGCTTCAACGAAGCCGAGTCGGAACAGGCTTTGTATAGAGCGGCTTACACCGATGCATTGACCGGTATCCTCAATCGGGGCGCTTTTATGCAGCGCGCGCACGAGGAGTTTTCCTTTTGCAAACGCAATAACGCCTTATTGAGCATCGTCATGTGCGATGTGGATCATTTTAAATGTAAAAACGATACTTACGGTCACCCGGCTGGCGACCAAGTGTTAAAGGATTTATCCGCTATTCTGGCCGAACAAATGAGAAAAGAGGATTTGCTGGCGCGTTATGGCGGCGAGGAGTTCATCATGTTATTGCGGGAAACGCCTGGAGATGCGGCCGTGGGCTGGGCGGAAAGGATTAGGCAATCGGTGATGCTGCACCCTTTTAGTTATCAAGGCCAAACGATACCCACCACGATATCGATCGGCGTTTGCACCCGGCGAGTGACGGCTATCGACTCATTACCCACGATTATACGGGTGGCGGACGATGCCTTATACCTCGCCAAACAAAATGGCCGTAACCGGCTGGAAATTGCGTATTTCAATCCCGCCATCGATCCCCGCTGAAAATATACCAACGGTAAGGCATGGTTCAGATTTGTAATTACTGCATTCAGCCTAAACCTTCTTGCGTTGACGAGCTTTCGCAGTTGTCGCGACGATTTGAACTTCCGGCGATAATCGGGGTATAGTGGGGCCGGCGCGCAATCCGCGGCAGATTTCCAGATCGTCGTGCCGGGTAACAGCAGATCGAGTATCACGGCATCGTAAGTATTTTCGGCTATTGCGGCCATTTCGGTTTCGCCCTCGGCGGCCGTTTCCGCCGCATAGCCTGCGCCGCGCAGATTGGCGGCCGCCATGGCGGCAATGTCGGGGCCGTCCTCGATTACAAGAATGCTGCGTTTTGCCGTTAGTGTCATCGGGGCTTGCAAGTGATTCTAAACCGGTACATTATGATGTAGCCATCGTCGTAAATCCAATCACAGTTACCGCAAACTTTCGTGATAATTTTGTGACATTTTAATCTGATGATCGGTTTCGCTACCGCTAAATACCCTATTCGGGCGATTTAAACAGGATTTGATTTTTATGATCTTAACCGATTTATCTATTTTGATTGCCGATGACAACGAAATGAACCGTTGGTTATTAGCTGAACAGTTGGGATGTTGGAGCGACGATATTACGCTGGCGATCGATGGCCGGGAGGCTTGGCACTTTTTGCAACAGCAAAAATATGCGCTGGTGTTTTTGGATGTCAACATGCCGGGGTTGACGGGTTTCGAATTGGTGAAAAAAATCAGGGCCGGCTCCGCCAACCAGTCGTCGCAGGTTATCGCCATTACCGCGCATGTGCAAAGCCATCAAAAACACTTATTGATTGCGGACGGTTTTAACGATTGCCTGATTAAGCCCATTGTGCTGGCCGACCTGCAGCGCATCATCGCTGTGTGGCGCGCGCCCGTCAGCGATGCGGACAGCCAATATTATGCAAATTCCGTTCTGGAAAAAGTCGATAGTAACCGCGAATTGGGCCGGCAGTTTTTGCAAAAATTATTTCAGGAATTGCCTTTGCAACTGGTACGGCTGGAGCAGGCCTTGCAGGGCCAATCGGCGGAACTGGCCCTGGATGTTGCCCATAAGCTGCACGGTAGTTTTTGTTTTTATGGGTTTCACGATTTTCGGGGCATTGCCGGCCGGCTGGAAGACGCGTTAATAGCGGGTGAAATGCCCGAAGCTTGGCAATACTTTCGGCAATTGCTGGTAAAGTGCGAGGCATTATTGGGAATGCAGACGGAGGTACTGACCTGTATGGATGGGTGAGGGTTATAAAATTCTGAATTACTGATTTACGGCGAGCCGGAACGAAAGGCCTTTAATTTTTCGGCAAACTGGACTAGGCTAGGTGCAGCGTAAATTTAAATAAGTCCAAAAAGGCATTTCATGGCTGATTTGTTAACATTGTTAGAGGACGTTTCCCCCGATAACCCTTGCGGCGATTATCTGGAATATGATCCCGCCTATCTTGAACTGGGCAAAAACATCCTGGGAAAACCCGAGGACCCTATCACCGGCGAAAAAGCCCAGCCGCCCAATTGGCGGGATATTCATAAGCAATCCCTGGCCATTCTGCAACAGAGCAAGGACATGCAGGTTGTCGTTTATTTGTTGCGGGCGTTAATCAATCTTGAAGGGGTGTTAGGATTTCGGGACGGTTTAAAGCTTTTGTACGGTTTGTTGGAAAAATATTGGGATGAGCTGCATCCCGTTTTGGATCCGGACGATGATCTCGACCCCACTACCCGCGTTAATATCCTGGAAGAACTCAGTAATTTCGAATCGGTGCTGTGGCCGTTAACGTTGGCGGCATTGGTGGATTCAAAAGCGGTCGGCCGCTATAGTTTGCGCGATTACCACCTTGCCTCCGATAAAGTAGAGGCGCCCGAAGGTGTCGCCAAACCGGACGTTAATAGTATCCGGGCGGCATTCATGGATGCGGCGGAAGAATCGGTTGCGGCCAGCTATCAGGCGATTAACGACAGCATTAGTCTGGTGCAACAGCTGGATAGCTTTGTCGGCGAGAAAGTCGGCATTGAAAATGGCCCCGATTTATCCGCGTTATCTTCTCTGCTGAAAGAAATGCGCTACGTATTCGACCAATATGCGGAAACCGGCGCGGGCGAAGAGGACGAGCTATCCGGCGACGGAGAAGGCGCCGCGGGTGAGCCGGGCCCTGGAAGTTCGTCCCGCAAGGCCGCGGCTGTCGGTGGGGTGAACTCCCGCCAAGATGTACTGAAAACGCTGGATTTAATTTGCAAATATTATCGGGAAAACGAACCCTCCAGCCCGGTGCCCATTTTGCTTGAGCGGGCAAAAAAATTAGTCAATGCGGATTTTATGCAAATTGTGCAAAATTTGTTGCCGGATGGCATGTCCCAATTAGAGCAGATAAAAGGTCCCGATCCGGATGCGGATCAATATTAATAATCAACCAATCATATGGAGTAGGAAATGGCCGAAAGTAGTCAGAAGTTCATTCAACGAAACCGGGCGCCGCGCGTTCAAATCGAATACGATGTGGAAGTTTATGGCTCCGAGAAAAAAGTACAGCTTCCCTTCGTAATGGGTGTACTTTCCGATCTGTCGGGTAAACCTTCCGAACCCTTGCCTCCCATTGCCGACCGCAAGTTATTGGAAATCGATGTCGATAACTTCAACGAACGTTTGAAATCCATGAAGCCCAGAGCGGCATTTCAAGTGGCCAATACCCTTACCGGCGAAGGCAACTTGAGTGTGGATATCACTTTCGAAAACATGGACGATTTTTCGCCCGCGGCTGTGGCCAAAAAAGTGGCCGGTCTGGATAAAATCGTGGAAGCCAGAACCCAATTGTCTAATCTGATTACGTATATGGACGGTAAAACCGGCGCCGAAGAATTGATCGCCAAATTGATTAACGACCCAGCTTTGTTGAAAACGCTGGCCGAGAAGGCCAAGCCGGCGGAGTCCGAAAAACCAGCCGATGCCGCTGAAGGCAGTGGGGAGTAATTTATGGCCGAATTAGATACACAAGCCCAGCAAGGCGCCACGGAAACCCTGGAATTCGACGATTTTTCGGCGCTGTTGTCGAAAGAGTTCAAGCCCGGCACGGAAGCAGCCAATCAGGTCAACACAGCGGTGTCGACCTTGGCCCAATTTGCCTTGCAGGACGTTTCGAAAATTTCCGACGATGCGATAAAAAGCATACAGGCCATCATCGCCAGCTTGGACGAAAAAATTTCCGAGCAGTTGAATCTGGTATTGCATCATCCCGATTTTCAACAGTTGGAAGGCGCATGGCGGGGTTTGCATTACTTGGTGAATAACACCGAAACCGATGAAATGCTGAAAATCAAGGTTTTCAACGTTTCCAAAAAAGAACTGGGTAAAACCCTAAAAAAATTCAAAGGTACGGCTTGGGACCAAAGTCCACTGTTCAAAAAATTGTACGAAGAGGAATACGGCACCTTTGGCGGCGAACCGTTCGGCTGTTTGGTCGGCGATTATCATTTCGACCATAGCCCGCCGGATGTCGAGTTGCTGGGCGAAATGGCAAAAATCGCGGCGGCTTCGCATACGCCGTTCCTGTCCGGGGTTGCCCCTAGCGTGTTGCAAATGGAAAGTTGGTCCGAATTGGCCAATCCGCGCGATTTGACCAAAATCTTCCAGACACCGGAATACGCGGCCTGGCGTTCATTACGCGAATCCGACGATGCCCGTTATCTGGGCATGGCCATGCCGCGTTTTCTGAGCCGGTTGCCTTATGGCGCCAAAACCGATCCGGTAGACGAGTTCGATTTTGAAGAGGACACCTCCGGTGCCGACAGCACTAAATACACTTGGTCGAATGCGGCTTATGCGATGGCGGTCAATATCAACCGGTCTTTCAAACTGTACGGTTGGTGTTCCCGCATACGCGGTATCGAGTCGGGCGGCGCCGTGGAAGGCTTGCCCGTGCATACCTTCCCCACCGACGATGGCGGGGTTGATATGAAATGCCCAACCGAAATCGCCATTACCGACAGGCGCGAAGCCGAGCTGGCTAAAAGCGGTTTCATGCCGTTGATTCACAAAAAGAATACAGACTTTGCCGCCTTTATCGGCGCGCAGTCGCTGCAAAAACCGGCCGAATACGACGATCCGGATGCGACAGCCAATGCCAATTTGGCCGCACGGCTGCCTTATCTATTTGCAACCTGCCGCTTTGCGCATTACCTGAAGTGCATGGTGCGGGATAAAGTGGGTTCTTTCAAGGAACGCGACGACATGGAAAAATGGTTGACTAGTTGGATAAACAATTATGTCGATCCTAACCCGGCGATGTCGGACGAACTGACCAAGTCGCGCAAGCCTTTAGCGGCCGCGGAAGTGGTGGTGGAGGAAGTCGAGGGTAACCCGGGCTATTATTCGTCCAAGTTTTTCTTGAGGCCGCATTATCAATTGGAAGGACTCACGGTGTCCTTGCGCTTGGTTTCCAAATTGCCTTCCGGAAAAGGTGGCTAGGATTTGTCAAGGAGGGTTTTGAATATTCAGGAGGCTTGAGTATGGTATGAGCATGTCAAATAAGCGTTTTTTTATCTAACCGTAAGTTTAAATTTAATTCTGTAAAAGAAAGGAGAAGGTCATGGCAGTTGATATGTTTTTGAAAATCAAAGATGTAAAAGGTGAAGCCCAGGACGACAAGCACAAAGATACCATCGACGTGCTGGCGTGGAGTTGGGGTATGTCGAATAGCGGCTCGACCCATATGGGCGGCGGTTCCGGCTCCGGAAAAGTGAATGTGCAGGATATCAGCGTCACTAAATATATCGATAAGAGCAGTCCCGATCTGATGAAGGCGTGCTGCAACGGCAAGCACTTTGAAACGGCGGATTTAATCGTCCGTAAGGCTGGCGAGAAACCGGTCGAATATTTAACCATCACAATGACGGACTTGATCGTAACCTCCGTTTCCACCGGCGGTTCCGGCGGCGAAGACCGTTTGACCGAGAATGTCACGCTGAATTTCGGCGCGGTCAAGGTTAAATACATCGAACAAACCGCGAAAGGCGGCGAAGGCGCAAAACCTGATATGGGTTGGGATATTGCGGCAAATAAAGCGCTTTAAGCTTTTTTGCATGTCTTAAACGCCTGCCCATTTGGGCAG
>NZ_JANIBK010000151.1 GCF_024505165.1 Methylomonas rivi | reverse complement strand
AACCCGATGTGGCCGAGACCGCTCCAGCCGAAGCCCCGCCCGCCCCTGCACCGGTTGCGGAAAAACCGGAAGCCGGCCTCAAAGCGGCCGTCAAGCCGCAACCCTTAAGCGAAGCCGATCGCCTGGAACTGGAAAAGAAACAACGCTTGGAAGCAGCGGTGGAACGGAACGCGGAAAAAGTCCGCAAAGCCGCCGAAGCCAAACAGCAAACCCTGCATAAGAAAAAGCAGGACTTCAAGCCCACTCGCGGCCCCGCGACCGACATCGCCGCCGATACCAGCGATGCCGCCCGTCGCGGTAAAGGCAAGAAAAGCAAAGCCGGCCGCCGCGAGAAGCCCGAACACGAAATCGAACTGCAAACCGGCAAGCACAAATTCGAGAAGCCCGTCGCGCCTACCGTATTCGAAGTGACCATTCCGGAAACCATCATCGTTTCCGATTTGGCCGCCAAAATGAACGTCAAGGCCGCCGAAGTCATCAAGCATTTGATGAAGCTCGGCATCATGAGCACCATCAACCAAGCTATCGACCAGGAAACCGCAGTGATCCTGGTGGAAGAGATGGGCCATAAAGCCATCATGCAAAGCGAGGACGACTTCGAACAGGAAATGCTGGCCGAGGTCATGGGCGACTTGGAAGAACAAAAACTGCTGCCGCGCGCGCCCATCGTCACCATTATGGGCCACGTCGACCACGGTAAAACCTCTTTGCTGGACTACATCCGCAAAACCCGCGTCGCCGCCGGCGAGGCGGGCGGTATTACCCAGCATATCGGCGCCTACCAAGTTAAAACCGACCACGGCTCGGTGACCTTCCTCGACACCCCGGGCCATGCCGCCTTTACCGCAATGCGGGCCCGCGGCGCCGAAGTGACCGACATCGTTATCGTGGTGGTGGCGGCCGACGACGGCGTGATGCCGCAAACCAAGGAAGCCATCGAACATGCCCGCGCCGCCAACGTGCCCATCATCGTGGCCTTGAATAAGATCGACAAACCGGAAGCCAATCCGGACCGGGTCATGCAGGAACTGGCCACGCTGAATGTCGTCCCGGAAGAATGGGGCGGCGACGTACAATTCCTGCGGGTATCCGCCAAAGTCGGTACCGGTATCGACGAATTGATCGAGGCCTTGATCGTGCAGGCCGAAGTGCTGGAATTGACCGCGCCCGCCGAAGGGGTGGCCTCCGGTATCTGTATCGAATCGCGCCTGGATAAAGGCCGCGGCGCCGTGGCTACCGTACTGATTCAAAAAGGCACCTTGAGCAAGGGCGAATTCGTGTTGTGCGGCCATGAATACGGCCGTATCCGGGCTATGTTCGACGAAAACTCCCATGCCATTAAATCGGCCGGCCCCAGCGCGCCCGTGGAGATCCTCGGCTTGTCCGGCACGCCGGACGCCGGCGACGAGTTCCTGGTAGTGCAAAACGAACGCGTCGCCCGCGAACTGGCGGCCCACCGCGAAGACCGCAAAAAATCCAACCGCCACGCGGCCGCGCACGCCTCCAAACTGGACGATGTCTTCTCCAGAATGACGGCCGGCGAAACCGCCACCCTGAACGTCGTCATTAAAACCGACGTACAAGGCAGCTTGGAAGCCCTGCGCGAATCGCTGGTCGGCCTGTCCACCGACGAAGTGCAAGTCAAATGCGTCTACGGCGGCGTCGGCGGCATCAACGAAGGCGACGCCAATCTGGCGCTGGCATCCAGCGCGATTCTGATCGGCTTTAACGTCCGTGCCGATGCGGTGGCGCGTAAACTGATCGAAGAAAAAGACATCGATCTGCATTATTACAGCATCATTTACGAAGCCATAGACGAAGTCAAACGCGCCATTAACGGCATGTTGGCCCCCGATATCCAGGAAAAAATCGTCGGTCTGGCCGAAGTACGCGACGTATTCCGTTCGCCCAAATTCGGCGCGATCGCCGGCTGCATGGTCATCGACGGCTTCGTCAAACGCAATCTGCCGATTCGGGTATTGCGCGACAACGTGGTGATTTTCGAAGGCCAGCTGGAATCCTTGCGCCGCTTCAAGGACGACGTCGGCGAAGTCAAAATGGGTATGGAATGCGGTATCGGCGTCAAAAACTACAACGACGTCAAACCGGGCGATCAAATCGAAGTATTCGAGCGCTTTGAAGTAAAACGGGAAATATAATCCATGCCTAAAGAGTTCGGCCGCAGCCAGCGGGTTGCCTCGCAGATGCAAAAAGAGTTGGCGCTAATCCTGCAACGCGATGTGCACGATAAGCGGGTGGGTTTTGTGACCGTCAACGAGGTGGTATTAAGTAAGGATTTGGCTGTCGCCAAAATTTACATCACCGTGTTAAATGCCGATGACGCCGGTAAATCGGCCAATGTGAAAGCCTTGAACGAAATATCGCCGTTCATTCGCCACGAACTGGCCAAGCGCATGCGCTTGCGGCATATTTCCGAGTTGCACTTTCTCTATGACCACTCCTTCGATACCGGCATGCGCGTCAGCGAACTGCTGCACGAAGTGAATGACGGCGCACCCGCGGATGCCGGCGAAACGGACGGCAATCCGCAACAGGACGATTGATGGCCAAACGCAAGTCCGGGCGCGATGTACACGGCATCGTACTGCTCGACAAACGCTTGGGCGTTTCGTCCAACAAAGCCTTGCAGGAAGTACGGCGCTTATTGAACGCCAACAAGGCCGGCCATACCGGCAGCCTGGATCCCTTGGCTACCGGCCTGTTGCCGCTGTGTTTCGGCGAGGCCACCAAGGTGTCCGCGCTGATGCTGGATGACGATAAGCGTTACCGGGTAACGCTGCGTTTGGGCCTGATGACCGATACCGGCGATAGCGAAGGCGCTATCGTCAAGGAAATGCCGATTCCAGCCTTTTCCGAAGCCGATTTACTGAGCTGTCTGCAGCGCTTTACCGGCACTATCGACCAAGTGCCGCCGATGTATTCGGCCTTGAAACATCAGGGTAAAAAACTGTATGAGCTGGCCCGGGAAGGCAAGACCGTGGAAAGGCAGCCGCGCCGCATTACGATTTACGCCTTGCATCTGCTCGACTTCGATAGCGAATACATCACCCTGGACGTGGAATGCTCCAAAGGCACTTATATCCGTTCGTTGGCGGAGGACGTGGGGCTCGCCATGGGCAGTTGCGCCACCGTAACGGCCCTGCGCCGAACCGCCGCCGGCATGTTCGGGTTGGAAAACGCCCATACGCTTGCGCAATTAGAAGCCATGACCGAGTCGGAGCGCATGCAATGCCTGATAGCCGTGGATGCGCCGTTGCGCCAATTGCCGGCGGTCAAACTGTCGACAGAGCAAGCCGCCAACATCAATCACGGCCGACAAATCCGGATTGACGGCCATGCGCCGGGCGTCGTGCGCATGTATAGCGAACAAACCTTTTTAGGTTTGGGAGAAATCCTTTTGGATGATAAACTAGCCCCGAAAAAGTTATTTATTCTGAACGGTCAAGTCGCTTGATTATTCAACCAAAAATTCAGCCGCTCCTGCACCCTATTGTGGGAACGGCGATTACCCGCCATCAACACCGATGGCTTTATTTTTAACAACATTTAATCGATAGGGATTAAGAATGGCATTAACCGCAGCACAAAAAAAAGCAGTCGTCGAAGAATATCGTTTGTCGGAATCCGACACCGGTTCCACCGAAGTTCAGGTTGCTTTATTGACAGCCAACATCAATCAGTTGACCCCTCACTTTGCCGCCAACAAAAAAGACAACCACTCACGCCGCGGTTTATTGCGCATGGTTAACCAACGCCGCAAATTGCTGGATTACCTGAAAGGCACCGACGTGGTCCGTTATCGCTCCTTAATCGAGCGTTTGGGCATTCGTAAGTAACGTATTTAAAGAAACGGCACTTCGGGTGCCGTTTCTCGCTTTATGGCAAATTTTTAAAACAACCTTTAAACACAAAGGAACCTTATAGTGAATCCTATCAGGAAACAATTTCAGTACGGCGATCGTCTCGTCACGTTAGAAACCGGTGAAATAGCCCGCCAAGCCAATGGCGCGGTGATGATTGATATCGAAGGCACCTCGTTATTGGTGGCAGTCGTTGGTAAAAAAGAAGCAGCCGGCGGAGACTTTTTCCCGCTCACCGTCAACTATCAGGAAAAAGCCTTTGCGGCCGGTAAAATTCCCGGCGGCTTCTTTAAGCGCGAAGGCCGACCCAGCGAAAACGAAACCCTGATTTCCCGCCTGATCGACCGGCCTATCCGTCCATTGTTTCCCGAAGGCTTCACTAACGAAGTGCAGATCATTGCTACCGTGGTGTCTCTCAACCCGGAAGTGGACACCGAGATCCCTGCCCTGCTCGGCGCGTCCGCGGCGCTGGCCATCTCCGGCCTGCCCTTTAACGGCCCCTTGGGCGCGGCCTGCGTCGGCTACAAGGACGGTCAATATCTGCTGAACCCATCCTTGCCGTTAATGAAGGAATCGCAACTGCAACTGGTGGTTGCCGGTACCGCCAAAGCCGTACTGATGGTTGAATCCGAAGCGGATTTATTGCCGGAAGACGTGATGCTGGGCGCGGTATTGTTCGGCCACGAAAAAATGCAGGTTGCCATCAACGCCATCAACGAACTGGCCGCCGAAGTGAATGCTCCGGCCATGGACTGGACCCCGGCCGAAACCAATACCGCGCTGAAAGCAGCCGTTGCCGCCGAAGCCGAAGCCGGCATCAAGGCCGCTTACCAGGTTGCCGAAAAGCTGGTCAGACAAGACACGCTCAGCGCCATCCGTAGCGCCGTGGTGGAAAAACTGACCGCCGACGCCCAATACGCCGAGAAAGACATTCGCGACGTCATCGAACATCTGGAATACGACATCGTGCGCGGCGCGATCTTGAACGACCGCAAACGCATCGACGGCCGCGACCTGACCACCGTCAGACCGATTAGCATCCGCACCGGCGTACTGCCCAGAACCCACGGTTCCGCCCTGTTCACCCGCGGCGAAACCCAAGCCATCGTGGTCGCCACTTTGGGCACCGAGCGCGATGCGCAAATTATCGATGCACTGTCCGGCGAATACAAAGACCCGTTCATGTTGCATTACAACTTCCCTCCTTACAGCGTGGGCGAAACCGGCTTTGTCGGCTCCCCTAAGCGCCGCGAAATCGGCCACGGCCGCTTGGCGAAACGCGGCGTTGCCGCCGTGCTGCCCAACATGAGCGAATTCCCTTACGTGATCCGCGTGGTTTCGGAAATCACCGAATCCAACGGCTCCAGCTCCATGGCCTCCGTGTGCGGCAGCAGCTTGGCACTGATGGATGCCGGTGTGCCGATCAAAGCCCCCGTGGCCGGTATTGCGATGGGCCTGATCAAGGAAGGCGACAACTTTGCCGTCTTGTCCGACATCCTGGGCGACGAAGACCACTTGGGCGACATGGACTTTAAAGTGGCAGGTTCCGAAAACGGCGTTACCGCGCTGCAAATGGACATCAAGATCGACGGCATCACCCCCGAAATCATGAAAGTCGCCCTGGAACAGGCCAAACAAGGCCGTCTGCACATCCTGGGCGAAATGAACAAAGCCTTGTCCAGCACCCGCGCCGAAATGTCCGATTTTGCGCCGCGCATCATCACCTTCAAGATCGATCCGGCGAAAATCCGCGAAGTTATCGGCAAGGGCGGCGTCACCATCCGCGCCATTACCGAACAAACCGGCGCCAGCATCGATTTGACCGACGACGGCGTGGTTAACGTCGCTTCCGTCGACAGAGCCGCCGGCGAAGAAGCCCGCAGAATGATCGAAGAGATCACCGCCGAAGTCGAAGTAGGCAAAGTCTACGAAGGCAAAGTGGTGCGCTTGATGGACTTCGGCGCTTTCGTTACCATCCTGCCGGGCAAGGACGGTTTGGTACACATTTCGCAAATCTCCGAAGAACGCGTCGAGAAAGTCAGCGACAAGTTGTCGGAAGGCGATGTGGTTAGAGTTAAAGTGCTGGAGATTGATCGTCAAGGACGGGTGAGATTGAGTATGAAGGATATTGATAGCGAGTAAGGTTGTTTTCGCTGTTTGATATTTGAAGAAAGGGCCGAAAGGCCCTTTTTTATTGGTGATTTTTGTTTATGTGTCGCTATCGCGACGCCTGTTTTAATGCCGGTTCGCGCACCGGCGAGCGCGGTACTTTTCTTTGCTTGTCCAAAGAAAAGTACCCAAAAGAAACGACACCCGAATGCCGCGTATTTCCTGCGCTCCTCGGGTTTGAACGGGGTTTTCCGAAGGGGCTTCCCAGCCCCTACGAAAAACGCGATGCATCCCTGCATCGCCCCTGCGGGCTGAACCGTTCAAACCCTCCGGTGCTCGGCGCGGCATAACGGGACAAAACTCCTCGCGGAATTGGAAACTGTTAGCGATATGTAAAATAGCTCAACTAGCATAGCCCCAATTAGCGATCGCTCAATCGATGGAAAGCGTCCCTCATCCGTAATACAAACATTCGTCCGATTAAGCTACGCAAATCGGACCTACAGCCCTACAAGACTTCAGAGAAGTCATAAACCAAAATTTCGAAATCAACTATTCTAAATTTTTATGAATACGTTGCTCACATAGATTAATCTGGTGTATAAAATATGTAAATATCGATAATAGCTAGCCCCGCAATTAGTTTGGTGATTTTTCACACATTTAGCATTAAATAGGATGTTTCGTGAATAGAAAAAATATTGGCTTTTATGCATATGCTTCTTCACCTAGAGAAATTGGACAAACAATTGAAGAGGCAATCAATAAAATAACTGAAAAGGATGATATTAAAATAAAAACATGGAAAGCATTGGATGTAGTTGGCCATTTTATTGCGGATCAAGTTTTAGAAGATTTAGATGCTTGTGATTTTCTAGTTGCTGATATTTCAATATTAAATTTTAATGTTACATATGAAATTGGTTACGCAATTGGAAGAAGAAAACGTGTATTGATCTTCAGAAACAAAAGCATAATCGAGAAAAACCTTACAATTAGAGAAGTTGGTATATTTGACACTCTTGGATATAAGGAGTACCAAAATTCGTCAGAGCTTTATTCGTTTTTAAAAAAAACAAACAAATGTGAACCATTAAATATACCAAATAAAATAAATATAAAATCGCCTGTATATCTGCTGGAGGGGTTACACAAAACAGATTGGGCTTCACGCATAGTCTCTAGAATTAAAAAAGCTAGATATTTATTCAGATCATTTGATCCGAATGAACAGCCAAGACTTTCAGCTAATGACGCAATAAGTCAAGTTTCTCAATCCCACGGAATTGTTGTTCCATTACTATCCAGCAACAATATCGGATATGAAGTTCATAATATGAGAGGCGCTTTTATTGCAGGACTTGCAGACGGCATGCGAAAAGCATTATGTATACTGCAAGACGGTGAAGATCCAGTACCGATTGATTATAGAGATTTCGTAAACGTCTCTTTTCATCCCAATGATGTAAATGAATATATAGCTGATTTTGCAGCTCGTGTAGCAGAAGCATTTCAACAAGATTCAAGTTCTGAATTTGCTGCTAAAGATGACTCTTTCCTTCAAGCGTTAGACCTGGGATCGACATCTGCAGAAAATGAGATGCGCACACTTGAAAGATATTATTTAAAGACTGATCAGTTTTTAAAGTCTCTCAGAGGGGAAGCAAATATTGTTGTAGGGAGGAAAGGCTCAGGAAAATCGGCTATTTTTCTCCAGGTGAGAGATAGAGAAAGAAATAAGAAAGGAAATATTGTTTTAGACTTAAAACCGGATGGCTACAAACTAATTAAGTTTAAAGAACTTATATTGTCATTTTTAGAAGAAGGGACATTTCAACATACGATAATGGCTTTCTGGGAGTATGTTTTACTTCTGGAAATCTGCTACAAGATACTTGAAAAAGATCGAGAAAATCATAAGCGCGATCATGAATTGTATGAATTATACAGAAATTTGGCTGATATTTATCATGCCGAAGGTTACGAAACTGAAGGAGATTTTTCTGAAAGAATGGGGATTCTCATGGAGAAAATATCCACTGAATATAAATCTAAGCATGGCGAAAAACAAAATGTAAGATTAACTTCTTCAGCCTTGACTGAAATGCTTTATTGCCATGATGTCAGGGAGTTAACAAGACAAATAATAGAGTATATGCGACATAAAGAAGTATGCTGGTTGTTATTTGATAATATTGATAAAGGTTGGCCAACATCTGGACTAGAACACGAAGACATGTTACTTATTCGAGCCTTGATTGATGCAACAAAGAAGATTGAACGTCAATTTGGAAAATCTGGGATTGATGTTAATACAATTATTTTTCTACGAAATGATGTTTATGAGTTATTGGTAAAGGAAACATCAGATAGAGGTAAGGAAGCTAGCGTTTTACTGGATTGGACAGACCCAGACTTATTAAGAGAACTTATTAGGTTGAGAATAATTTCTAATGAAATAAACGGGGCCAGTACATTTGAAGCATTATGGCCAAAAATATGCACTAGCCACTACAAAGGAGAAGAAAGCTCTCAATATTTGATTGATAGGTCTTTAATGAGGCCTCGATTTTTGTTAAATTTAGTCAGCCAATGCAAGAGTTTTGCCATAAATCTTAATCATGAGAAGATTCTTGGGGATGATATTAAAAAAGGCTTGAAAGCATATTCAACTGATCTTCTTGCAGATATTGGTTATGAAATTTCTGATGTCGATAACAGAACCCAAGATGTCCTATATGCATTCATTGGGAGTAATGCAACAATAAAGCAAAGTGAGATATGTGCCGTATTGAAGGAGTTCGGAATTGAAGATGTTTTGCTTGAAAAAATATTTGAACTTTTATTGTGGTATGGTTTTATAGGATTAGTAGTAGATGAAGAAGTTAAATATATCTATAACTTTAACTACAGCATGAAACTCATGTCTGGTATTGTTAAAAAGAAAGGAAATATGGATTATTTAATAAATCCTGCTTTCTGGCCTGCATTAATGATTGATGAAAATTAAATTTGCCACACATTCGATTTCAAAATTATTCAACTACCTTCAATTTCACAACGGGGTTTTGTCCCGTTATGCCGCGCCGAGCACCGGAGGGTTTGAGCGGATTGGCCCGCAGGGGCGATGCAGGGAGGCATCGCGTTTTACGTGGGGGCTGGGAAGCCCCTTCGGAAAACCCCGTTCAAACCCGAGGAGCGCAGGAAATACGCGGCATCCGGGTGTCGTTTCTTTTGGGTACTTTTCTTTGGACAAGCAAAGTAGAGTACCGCGCCCGCCGGTGCGCGAACCGGCATT
>NZ_JANIBK010000150.1 GCF_024505165.1 Methylomonas rivi | reverse complement strand
GGCCTTCGCCCTGAAATTGCCCGGCAAAATCCGGCCGCGCGCCTGCCGGCCCCAGTCCTCTGCCCTCTCCGCCCGCACCGTTATGCCGATACGCTGTCCAGGCTGAACCCGAGAACAGCGCGTGCCGCGCATGTTTGAGCAACAACAGGTATTTATCGCGGGACGCGGCGTAATCCCATACCGACCGGCGTAACTCGGGCGTGGTGATACCGTAACTATCGCTATCCTGTTCCGAACTGAGCACCAATAACGGTAAACGGATGGCGCGATAATCGGCCCGCAAATTGCCGGCCGCGGCCGCAACCACCGGACTGATCAGCATTGCCGCCAGCGGCCGGAATGCCGGCTGTTCCGGCGCCTCATGACCGGTTTGCCTGACTAACAACCGGGTAGCCGTGTCGGCGCCGATGTCGTATCCGACCAATACGACCGCGGACATATCCGCTCTGGCGAACAAGCCTTGCTTGGCCGCGGCGCGCTGCCGGCACTGCGCGTAGACCCATAACAGTTGCTCGATCCGGTTTTGTACCGATTCCTCGGTAAAAAATGTACGGCCGATATAACGCCGTTCGCCCTCCAGCAAAGCTTGCGATGACGCTTGCCCGGCCTTGTCCGGTCTGCCGCCCGGCGGTCCTATCGCCCCCTCCGGTTCGTCGCCGAATAGTCTGTCGAATGCGCCGTCCGCACGCGGCTGTTCCGGGAACTCGGGCGCCAAATCCGCGAAAGCCCGCGCCACCTCCCGATCTTGCACGGATAACACCGCGTAACCGGCCTTGGCCCAGTACTCCCGCCACAAACGGCCGGCGTCGGCGGGCTCGCCCAGGCCCGGCAGGTAAATGATCAAGGGATAAGCTCCCGGTTTACGCGGTGCCAACATCAGCGTATCCAAGGCTTTGCCGTTGCGCAGCCAAGATTCGCCGGCCGAATCGATCTCATACGAACCCGCGATTCGATAACCGCCGGCGGCGATAAATTCGTCGCGCTGGGCAAGTTGCTCCTGCTCGGTTAGCGCGGCCGGACGCATGGAACAGGCCGCCAAAAGCAGCACCATTAAAGAGGCGGACAAACAGACGTAAATGCGGCGGAATAATTTACCCATAGCGAAGGCCGGTCATAAAGTTAGGGCTATTATGCGCCAGCCGCCGGTTAAGTAATGTCAATTCGCGGTAAAGTTGCGTAAAGCGCATTAGCGCGGCAAGGTTCGAATCGCAAACCTTGCCGTTAACCGGTAAAACCGCCCCCAACCGCTTAAGCGCTGGCGGACAGGCTATTGCCGCTTTGCGATCCCGTCTCGTGACCGCCGTAAGCGTGCAATAAATCCATCAAGGTTTTCATGAACTGCATATCGCTGGTGCCGGAGGACTGTTCGCTGGATGCGGTAGCCGTTGCGGACGCGCCGACATCCTGGCTTTCGTAGAATGATTTGGCTTCATCGCGGGTGATTTTGCCGTCTCCATCGCTGTCCGCCTGGTCGAAATTGTCCAACAACCGGCTCAAGCCATCGGTCTTGCCGCTGTCGCCGGTATTCGCGCTATCGACCATTTCGGTCAATTGGTCTTTGGACAGGCCTTGATCCGCCTGCTCGCCGGGCGGCGGCATGCCCTCCTGCCCTTGCAACCTCATGCGCGGAAACGGCCCGTCCAATTCCGCCGAAATTTGTTCGAAAGTGGCGGCCATTTCCTGCTGAGTAACCTTGCCGTCGCCGTCGCCATCCAATTTGGAAAACAATTCGTCGGCCGACAAACTACTACTCGAGTCGCTGGAACCGCTCACTTTACTTAAAGCCGTTTCCAGATCGGACTTTTGCAGATAGCCTTGGTTATTAGTGTCCAGCTTGGCGAATAAATCCTCGGCCATTTTATTCGGGTCCGGCTTTTGCCGGGGCTGCATGCCATACAAGACTGAAGATTGGGTACTGCCGATAGTATTTACGCTCATGGCGTTGTCCTCCTGATAATAGATGGGTGGAGAACGGCTAATAAGACCACTTTAACCGCCCTACATTGGGTAGCCGAACGCCGGCCACAACAACACGGGAGCAATATACAGACCTAACAGTATGTTTTTACAGGGCTTATTACGTAAAATCAGGTAAAGTTGGGTTAACGGTTTTTAGAAAATGTAAACCCGATAACCGGTTTGCCGCTGCCCGCCCATGGCAAAGCGAATACTTTGCGCCTGCGGCTATTTAACTTGCCGCAACCGGCAATTTGTTGCCGCTATGAAATTTCGGCGGAAACCGGGATATTGCGCGCGGATGGTAAACCCGCTTTATGAAGTGGTTTAATATCGCTTTTAATGGAATGTATTCGGTCTCGATTGAATGCGCGAATCTCGAACAGTACAGTAACTTGCAGGAATCCACGGCCCACGCGTTTGATCTAAACGTCTTTTGCACCCTTCAGCGGGCCATGCGTAAAGCGGGGTAATGCATTAAAAGTTGGTGCCTTTCATGTTTGTCGCGGTTTAAATGCCGAATTTAGGATAATTGCTTGTCTTTTTGTCAGCCTGCTGAACTCAGACTAGAGACAGCCCGTTGTTTAACACGCAGGGCTTTGCGTTTACTCAGCCAAATCAGCACGCCGGTAATAGTCAACCCGACCAGGGCCAATCCGCTCAGCGAGATCAAAATCCTGCCCGGCATCCCGATGATTTGTCCACTGTGCATAGGCAGCTGCCACGCTTCGAAGATATCGGCCGCCGTACCACTACCGGGGATGTAATCTCCTAGATAAGCGCCTGTTGCGCCGTCGTAATATAGATAATTAAGCCCCAGGCCTTGGTTGTCGCCATAGCCAACGCCGAAAATGCCATAGTTCGCATTGTAAAAAATCGAGGCTTGCGGCTTGCCCCAACCCCGTTTGCCGGCTTCGGTGGCGGCACTATGCAGCACATCGACGAAAGCAACAGCCGCCTCCACCGGCGCTTGCTCGCTACGCTGTTCCCGAGCATCGAACGGCGATGGGGTAAATTCGGAAAACAGCGATACCACCGGTTCGAAAACCGCGTCGCGCAGATTCAACGAGATGGCGCTGACAGACATCATCAGCATCAAGACCAACAACCATAAGCCGCCGGCGCGGTGCAAATCGAAACTCATGCGCAAGGCACTGGCGCCGGTTTTTACCCGCCAAGCCATGGCCCAGCGGCTTAGCCAATTTTTTTGCGGCCCCTGCCGAATGCGCGGCAACGACTTTGAATGAGGCTTAGGTTTGGGCAGGGTCAGGTAAAAACCGATCAGCGACTCGAACAGCCAGACGATCGCGGCCGAACCCATCACCCACAAACCGGTTTCGCCGGGCAGTTGCAGGCTGTAATGCAGTACATAAACAAACGGAATCAAATGTCGGCGCTCGAAGCAGCAAGCCCCCCACACCCGTCCGCCCAATAACTTGCCATCGACTGGATCGACGAACAATTCGTCGGCATCGACCGGTTGATCGGCGTTGGCAGGCCGCACCGAAATCCGCACCGCTTTGCCGACTTCTCGGTTTAGCGGCAACGAGACGATTCGGTATTGGGGTAAATCGCCTCGCAAACGTTCTAACATCTCGGCCGTGGTTAGCAACTGTCCTTGTGCCGGACTTTCGAACAAATCGGGATTGAGCCAGGCGTCCAGTTCCTGCTGGTAAGCGATGATGCTGCCGGTCAAGCCGGCCAGCATTAGGAACATGGCCGCGGTCAAACCAAGGTATCGGTGCAGCCGCAGCCAGATTTTCCGCATGCCGGCGCAGTCTTACCAGTTGTAACGCAGGCTAGCCAATACCGAGCGGCGGTCGCCGTAATAGCAGGAGTCTCCGCCGCAAGTCACCACGTATTCACGGTCGAGCAAATTGCTCATGTTCACACCCAGACGCATGCCTTGCAGTTTGGAATGAACTTTGCCCAAATCGTAATGCACGGATGCATCGACCAGCACATAACCCGGCGCCTTTTGGCTATTGCTCAAATCGCCGTAATTGGCGCCGATATAGCGCAAACCGCCACCTAGGCCCAAGCCGGTGAGATCGCCGGTCTTTTGTGTGTAGTCCAACCATAGCGAGGCTTGATGCTCGGGGGTATAAGTCAAGTTCTTACCCAATTCTTCCTCCGAATTGGATTTTTTGACTTTGGTATCGGTATAGGTGTAAGCAGCAGCGACATCCAACCCGATATCCAAACTGGCTTTACCTTCCAATTCCGCGCCCTGAGCACGAACTTCGCCGGTCTGTTTTTGATAATTTCCCGATGGGTGCTCAAGATCGGGGGTCAGGACGTTTTGCTGAGTCAGATGGAATAAGGCGGCGGTAAACAGCGCGTTATAGCCGACCGGCTGATATTTGATACCGAACTCGTGTTGTTGACCGGTAGTCGGTTTGAACGGTGAGCCTTCGAAACTGGCACCGATAGCCGGCTCAAACGATTCCGAATAGCTGTAATAAGGGGCCACACCGCTGTCGAACTGATAACTTAGCCCGGTACGATAAGTAAATGCTTCGTTATCCTGCTGGGTCGCGGTGTAAGCAGGATTAGCGTAATCGACAATATTACTGCCTTCCGTGCCGCCATTAGTCTGATAATCGGTATTCACGCTGCTGGTAGACACCCAATCCTTCCGCACGCCTATCGTGGCAATCCAACGATTCCATTTCAGCTGATCCTGGCCGTAAAAACCGATTTGATCCAGCTCCTGATCAAAGCGTTGCGAAATATTGGGTCGAGTAAATGTTCCGCTACCACCAATCACGTCATCAAACGGCTGTCCGTAAACCGGAGCGTAAATATCGAAATTCGTCGCAGCCCCCCAAACACTGCCGGTTTGTCTGTTACTGACAAAATGCCGAAAATCAAGACCCGATAAAAAAGTATGCTGCACTTCGCCAGTGGCAAAATCGGCTTGTAATTGGTTATCCAGAGTAAAGGTTTTGGTTTGATCTTGATAAAAGCTGACATCGCGATCAACTAGCCGGGAATCTGCATCCAAAAAGCCGGCGGAATTATAGGGAAACACGCCTTTCAACTCGCTTTCGACATTGGCATATCGCACATTTTGCCGTGCAGTGAATGTCTTGTTGAACTTATGCTCCAAGGCATAACCTAGCGCAAACTGTTCGCGGTCATAGCCATCGAAACCCGGCTCGCCAAGGAAGCGGTTGGTGGGAATCTTACCGTTGGGATTGGCTAATACACTGCCTTGATAAGGCATAAACTGCATAGCATTGCCGGTCTCGTCTTTTTGATAATGACTCAGGAAGGTAAATGTCGTCGCATCGCTAGGTTTCCAGGTAAAACTCGGCGCCACGTAATAACGATCATCCTCGACATGATCGACCTGAGTATCGCTGCCGCGCCCCAAAGCCACCAACCGATACAACAAATCGTTACGGCCGGCGACCGGGCCGCTCAAGTCCACACTGCCCTGCACCCTGTCGTAACTGCCGCCCAGAAACTGGATTTCATGAAACGGCGTTTCGGTAGGACGTTTGCTCATCATATTCACCAAACCGCCAGGGGCGTTTTGACCATAAAGCACGGATGATGGCCCGCGCAATATTTCTATCCTTTCCATGCCGTAAGGATCGACCCGAAGCTGGGCATAGCTGTTGCTGGAACTCATCAAGCGCGTGCCGTCCAGATACTGCGTACCCTCGAATCCGCGCAGATTGAAATAATCGTCGCGGGTGCTCGGCCCGAACATGCCGCTGACTACGCCAGGCGTATAGGCCACGGCTTGAGTGATACTCTGCGCCGCACGGGCGGCATACTCGTCGTTATTGATCACACTGATCGACTGTGGAACTTCAATCAGCGGCGTATCGGTCTTGGAGCCGGATAACGATTTATTCACCACATAGCCCGCTACCGGATCAGTAGCCTTAGTTTGCTGCTGCCCCACGACGGAGACCGCTGGCAGCGTTGTCTCGCTCTCGGTGTTTCCGGTTTTCCGATTGCTATCGCTGGACTTTGACGACTCCGCATCCTCAGTAGCAGCCAGGTCTTTAGCCATCAACTCGCCAGTCGATAAAGCCGCGGTCAATGCGATGACAATGGCTCTGCGTAAGATTTCGTTTCCCTGATTGCGGCAGAGGTCTTTTCCAAATTGTTCGTTCATGGCGGCACCTAATAAATTGAGTTGCCGTCATAATATCGCAACTGATAATGATTCTCAACATTACAATCTTTCCCGTGCACTGTTTTTCTTGCTCACCAACTTATGAGTCACTCAAACGATACGAAAAACGTTCGTCTGTACCTTATATGCTCAGTAACGATTCAAACGGCCAACGTCAAAGCGGCGCTCATGCCTGGCGCCAGCTGTAAATCGAGCAAGCGCCAATCGCGGGTAGGTAGGCAAGCATCCGGCAAAGCCAAAAATTCGGGTTCTCCGGATACTGAAGTGAGAATGCCGCTGACACCAACACCAATTCCGCTACCTACCGCTTTGACCAAACTTTCCTTGCGGGTCCAAAAACGATAAAAAGCCGACACTTGTTCATGCGCCGACAAGGCTTGCCAATAATGTTTCTCCTCGGGCGCCAGAATTTCCTCAACTAAAGATGCCAAATCATGCCGTTGGTCCCAAGCCTCGATATCGATACCGAGCGGCATCCGCCCCGTCGCCAGCAACATCCAGTCGGCGGAGTGCGATAGATTGAATTGCAACGCTGCCGGCTGTCCGTTGGCATCGACGAGGTAAGGCTTGCCGTATGCTTGCCTGGCGAAGCGAATCTGTTCAGGCGGGACATTTAGATAGCCGCTTAATAACACGCGCAATTTGCCATGACAGACCACGTAGCGCCGGCGATGCAAATCCCGAACGAAGCGCCGGGCAATCGAGTTTTCCTCGGCGGACAATAATCGCCAATAGCGTTGGTAGTCGGGATCACTGGCCACCAAATCCTCGAACCAAACATCGACGCATTCAACCTGCAAAAAGGGTTTAGCCTGCATCGTCGCCTTGTCGTTGAAAATCCTGTAATACGGCATAGCAAACCGGTGTCAACAATAGGCTGGCGAACATGCCGAACAACAAACCTGCCGCCAACGACAAAGTCATCGGCACCAGAAATTGCGCCTGCACGCTGGTTTCTAGCAGCGTCGGCAGGAAGCCGGCAAAGTTGGTCATGAAGGCCAGGAAAATCGGCCGGAATCGAGCGGTGCAGGCTTCGGCGATCAGTGCGAATTTATCCGTGGCGCGCGCTTCGTTCTCATGAATGTAATCCAGCAGCACCATACTGTCATTGACCACCACCCCGCTGGCCGCCACCATGCCCACCAAGGATTCCATCGATAGCGGCATGCCCAACAGCGCATGGGCCAATACCGCGCCGGCCCAGGCCATCGGCGCCGCCAGCAAAAACACCAGCGGCAGCGCATAGGAACGGAAGCTGACGGCGATGATTGCGTATATAACAGTCAAGGCAATGGCGGTGTTGCGCGCCAGCGCCTGCAGGGTAGCGTTCTGCTCCTGCCTTTCCCGGCCCAAATCGGTTATCAAGCCGGCAAAACGGCCTTGCAGACCCGGCAAGACTTGTTGCTCCAGATCGGCATAAATCGCATTAAGATCGGCCTGTGCCGGGTCCACTCGGGCCGCGACTTCCAGCACGCGTTGGCGGTCGCGGCGATTTAACTGCGCATAGCCCGGCTGAAAACTCAGCTCGGCCACCTGCGCCAACAGGGTCTGTTTGCCATCGGGCAAATGAATCGGCAACTGGTACAAATCATCCAGCGAATGGCGCTGATCGGCCGGCAAGCGCACCATGATCCGCACATCGTTGCGGCCGCGCTGAAACCGTTGCGCTTCGACGCCGTAGTAAGCATGGCGCACCTGCTCTGCCAGATCGGCCAGTTGCAAACCCAGTTTTTCGCCCAGCGGTTTCAGGCTCAGCCGCAATTCCGGTTTACCGGGAATATTGGAGTCCAATACGTCGTAAACGCCGGGATAGGCGGACAACCGGCTTTTTAACTCGGCTCCGGCCTGCTGCAATACCGTGGGATCGGCCGCGCCCAGATTCAATACGATGTCGTAAGGTACATCGCCCTCGCGGACGATGAAATCCAGCCGTGCCAAGCCCAGATCGCCGATGCGCCGCCGCCATTCACGAACGAAATCGTCCACCTTGACCCGTTGCCGCGCTTGTTCCGACAGTTCCAGCCACAACCCGGCTTCCTGCTCCCAAATCAAGGTCTCCTGTCCCAGCAGGAGTCGGTAACCCGGCTCGGCCTTTTCCAATTCATCACGATAACGCAATAGTTCGCGCTCCACCCGCTCGGCCAGGCGCCGGGTTTCATCCGCTGCCGTGCCGGGGGGCACGGTCAATCTGGCCCAGAACGCATCCTTGCTGATGTCGGGATTCATCGCCCGCCGCACATGGCCGCCGGCATACAGGCCGCCAGTCAACAACAGCAAGACGATGAACAACGATAACACCAGATAGCGCCAGGCCAGCGCCCGTTGCAACAGCGGCCGGTAGTAGGCGGAAACCCAAGCTTCCAAACCATGATTCAAGCGTTCGCGCCAATGAGTCAGGCGTTCGAAGCGCGTGTCGATGGCGGCCGGCACGGCCAGATGCGCCGGCAAGATCAACAAAGCCTCCAGCAGTGAAAATATTAGCGTCAGTATCATCACCCAGACGATGGGCCGCATCATCTCGCCGCTCCAGCCGGGCAGAAACAGACCGGGCAGAAAGGCCGCCAAGGCGATCAAGATCGACAAAAACACCGGCAACGCCACCTTGCGCACGCCGCTGGCAGCCGCCTGTAACGGATCGGCGCCCGGTATTTGTTGTTCGCTGTGCACGCTCTCGCCGATGATGATGGCATCGTCCACCAGAATCCCCATCGCCAGCAGAAAACCGAATAAGGACAGCATGTTCAGCGACAGGCCCAACATCGGCATCCACCACAGCGTGCCCAGTACCGAGGTCAAAATCCCCATGCCGGCCCACCACGCCACTCTGGCCCGCAAAAACAGCGTCAACACCAGCCAGACCAGCACAAAACCGCTCAAGCCGTCCTCCAGCAAGGTATCGATACGCTGATCGAACGCCATAGAATCATCCCACCAGGTCTTCAGATGCACGCCGGGCGGCAGGCCGGCTGCGGTTCGAGTAATGTACTCCCTGACACTTTCCGCCACCTCGATCGCATCGGTTTCAGCATGAATTTCCCAGCCCTGTGCCGGCAGACCGTCATGCCGCCACTGCAACACCTTTTCGCCGAGGCCGTCGCGAACCGTCGCCACGTCACGAATGCGCAGCACGCCGCCGTCGGCCAGACTGAGCAAAACCAGTTCGCCGACCGCATCGCCCC
>NZ_JANIBK010000149.1 GCF_024505165.1 Methylomonas rivi | reverse complement strand
GTTTGCACGGCGCCTCCTTTTCGCAATTCCGCCACCGAAAAATTATTCTTCGGTTACATTAATTACTTTCAGCGAGTTGGTGCCGCCGCTGGTGCCGGTCCGATCGCCCTTGGTCAGAATCAGCGAATCACCGGTTTTCACCACACCGCGCAACTTTAACGCTTGAGTCAAACTTTGGCTGACGCTGGCGGATTCCATTTTTTCATGGCTGAAACTGATCGGGAATACCCCTTTGTATAAGGTTACCCGGCCCAGAGTGCGTTCGTGGCTGCTGAATGCAAAAATGGGGATGTCGGAGTTGATTCTGGACATCCACAGCGGCGTTGAACCCGACTCGGTCAAGGAGGCAATACCGGCGATTTCGGTGTGGTTCGCCATGTACATCGCCGACATGGCGATGGCTTCGTCGATACGGGCGAAGTTATCGGTCATCCGGTGCATGGACTTGGTCACGCTGGGTTGTTTCTCGGTTTCCAGGCAGATACGCACCATGGCTTGCACGGTTTTCACCGGATGCTTGCCAGAGGCGGTTTCCGCCGACAGCATGATGGCATCGGTGCCGTCCATGATGGCGTTGGCCACGTCGAAAACTTCCGCACGGGTCGGAATCGGATTTTCGATCATGGACTCCATCATCTGCGTCGCGGTAATCACGGCCCGGTTCAGGTCGCGCGAACGCTGGATCAGCAGTTTTTGCGCCGCCGGCAGGTTGGCGTCGCCGATTTCCACGCCCAGGTCGCCACGCGCAACCATGATGGCGTCGGAGGCCAGGATGATCTCGTCGATGACGTCCATCGCCTCGGCACGTTCAACCTTGGCGACCAGACCGGCATGGCAACCTTCCGCTTCCAGCAGGCTACGGGCTTCGTTCATGTCCGCCGCGGTACGTGGGAATGAAATAGCCACGTAATCCGCGTCAATGATGGCGATGGTTTTGATGTCTTCCTTGTCCTTATCGGTCAAAGCCGCGGCGGACAAACCGCCGCCCAACAAGTTGATACCTTTGTTATTGGACAAATCGCCGCCCACCACAACGGTGGTGTTGACGCGGGTGTCGTTTTCGACATTCACCACGTCGAGAACCACCCGACCGTCATCCAGCAACAAGCGGGTGCCGGGTTTTACTTCTCGTGCCAGCGGTTTGTAACTGATACCGACCTGGGTATTGTCGCCGTCCAGTTTGCCCAGATTGATATCCAAGGCAAACGCCTGGCCCTCTTCCAGCCAAACTTTGTTTTCCTTGAAACGCTCGATACGGATTTTCGGACCTTGCAGATCGGCCAAAATACCGACCCTGCGGCCGGTTTGTTTACTCAAGGCACGGACACGGCTGGCACGATCGATATGATCCTGCGCCGAACCGTGCGAGAAATTTAACCTGACAACGTCAATCCCGGCCTTGAACAATTCTTCAAGTACACCGGGTTTGTCCGTGGCAGGTCCCAGCGTAGCCAGGATTTTGGTTCTTCGTAACAGCATGTAAATCCTTTATTTGGCGTTGAACAATGCAACGGTAGTATCCAACATACGGTTTGAGAAACCCCATTCGTTGTCATACCAGGACAACACTTTCACGAAATTGCCACCGGTGACTTTGGTCAAGCCCAGTTCGTAAATGGATGAATGTGGGTTGTGGTTAAAGTCCATGGATACCAACGGCTCTTCATTAACCGCCAAAATGCCTTTCAGGGAACCGTTGGCTGCGTCTTTTAAAATGCTGTCGATTTCTTCTTTAGTAGTATTGCGCGAAGCCTGGAAACACAAATCAACCACGGAGACGTTGATGGTAGGTACGCGCATGGCAAAACCGTCCAGTTTGCCTTTCATTTCCGGCAATACCAAACCTACCGCCGCGGCAGCGCCGGTTTTGGTGGGGATCATGGATTGGGTGGCGGAACGGGCACGGTGCAGGTCACTGTGATACACGTCGGTCAAGACTTGGTCGTTGGTGTAGGAGTGAATGGTAGTCATCAAACCGTGGTCGACACCGATGGTATCCATCAGCGGTTTTACCAAAGGCGCCAAGCAGTTGGTGGTGCAAGAAGCGTTGGAAATAACGGTATCGGAGGCTTTCAGGGTTTGATGATTCACGCCATAAACGATGGTGGCGTCAACGTCGTTGCCGCCTGGCGCGGAAATGATGACTTTTTTGGCGCCGGCCGCGATATGGGCGGACGCTTTGGCTTTGCTGGTAAAGAAACCGGTACATTCATGCACCACGTCCACACCCAGTTCGCCCCAAGGCAGTTTTGCGGGGTCTCTTTCCGCGAAAACCCGGATTTTGTCGCCGTTGATGACAATATAATCGCCGTCGACCGACACCTCGAAAGGAAATTTGCCGTGTACGGTGTCGTATTTGGTCAAATGCGCATTGGTTTTGGAATCGCCCAGATCGTTGATAGCCACGACTTGAATTTCATTGGTGCGGCCTGATTCGTACAGTGCGCGCATGACATTGCGACCAATGCGGCCATAACCGTTAATTGCAACTTTAATTGCCATAGAGTGTTCTCCGGAATGAGTGTGAAAGACGTGAGGTGTAACAAATTGACACTACGTGCGCCAAAAATAGCCTTGATTGTAGCAAAATGTGCCGCGAAGCGTCCAGGTTGCAAAATTAAAATATTGGATCGGAGGTAGACTTCAAGCGGCATTTTTCACGCTTAATAGTCGAATTTGTATTTTGAACTATCCTTCACGGCTAAGTTTGCGGAAGGTTAAACCCATGAATACGAAAACATTTTGCAGCGCCCGCACAGGCCTAACCGTTTATCCGGCCGCCAAGCGAAAGCTGTATGCCCGATAAGCACAGAACGTTGCTCCGCTACCTCATAACAATAAGACGATGCAAAACAAGAATAACGACCCGAAGCAGACGGCAAACGTTTTAAAGCTTTTTCTCTTTAGCGCCCTACTTGCCGCGGCCCTGGCCGAGCGCGCGGCGGCGGACGAAACCTCGCCGGATATCGAAGAGTTATCCATCAGCGATTTGATGCAGATGGAAGTCTCTTCCGTATCCAGAAAATCGCAATCGTTATCGGACACCGCGGCGGCGGCCTTCATCATTAGCCAGGACGACATCCGCCGCTCCGGCGCCGCCAGCATTCCCGAGGCTTTAAGGCTGGCGCCCGGCATTGAAGTAGCCCAAATCAACGCCAGCAGTTGGGCGATCACCTCGCGCGGCTTCAACGGCCGATACGCCAACAAGCTGTTGGTATTGATGGACGGCCGCACGGTCTATACGCCGCTGTTCTCCGGCGTGTTCTGGAATCTGCAGGACACCCTGATGGAGGACATAGAGCGCATCGAAGTCATTCGCGGACCCGGCGCGGTGATGTGGGGCGCCAATGCGGTAAACGGCGTCATCAACATCATCACCAAAAAAGCCAAGGACACCCAGGGCAACTTGTTCGTGGCCGGCGGCGGTAACCAGGAACAAGGCTTTGCCGGTTACCGTTACGGCGGCCAGATCGGCAACGACGGCAATTACCGGGTTTATGCCAAAACTTTCGAGAGGGAAGCATTCGTCAGCCCGCGCGGCGAAAAACAGCACGACGATTGGCGCTCGGTGCAGGGCGGATTCCGGATCGACGATAGAATTTCCGGCAATCACCGTTTTACCGTACAGGGTGACGTATACCGGAAAAAGGTCGGCAATACCGTACAGCCTTCGACCGTCTCGGCGCCGTTCAATACCGCTTTCAATGTGGACGACCATGCCGACGGCGCCAATTTGATCTCGCGCTGGGAAGGCAATCTCGGCGACGGCTCGGAATTTGTGTTGCAGGGCTATTACGACCGGGTCGATTTCACCGCCCCGGCCTTGTCCGACAGCCAGGACATGTTCGACATCGACTTTCAGCACCGCCTGCACCCCGATCCCGGCCACGACCTGATGTGGGGCGTCAATTACCGCTTCATTCACAGCACCACCGTCAGCAGCCCGGTGATCGCCTTTACGCCCAGCAGTTTGGGCTACCATCAGGGCAGCGCCTTTGTGCAGGACGATATTACCCTGATCGACAATACCTTGCGGCTGACCTTGGGCAGCAAGATCGAGGAAAGCCATTTCGGCCATACCCAGGTACAACCCAATGCACGCATATTATGGACGCCGAACGGTACGCATTCGGTCTGGGCCTCGGTTTCCCGGGCCTCGCGGATTCCGTCGCGCGGCGAAGCTCAATCGAGTATTGCGGTGGGAACATCCAGCGCAACTATCGACCCCATCCCCTTTGCGATTCCCGTCCAAATCATGGCGCAAGCCAATCCCGATTTGAAGGCGGAAAAAGTCTTCAGCGCGGAAATCGGCTACCGCACGCAATGGAGCAACCGCTTTTCCACCGATGTCACCGCCTTCAGCAACCATTACACCGATCTGATCATACTCAACCGGGGCGACGCCTCAATCCAAACGGCGCCCACGCTTTTAATAACCCAACCCATGATGTGGACCAACCTGAGCCGCGAAGTCACCACCCGAGGCATCGAAGTGTCCGCCGACTGGAATGTACTCGACTGGATGCGCTTCACCGGCAACTACAGCCATTTGAAAATCGAAAAACCCTACGATCCCAACAACCCGGACATGGCCGGGCTGAGTCCGCGCCATCGCGGCATGCTACGCTGGCAGATCGACATGAACGAACAAACCCACCTGGACATGACCCTGCGCCATGTCGGCCGCTTGAATGCCGTCAACCAGAACGTGCCGGCCTATACCACCTTCGACGCCCGGCTGGCCTACGAACCGGTTGCCGGCATGGAATGGTCCGTGGTGGCGCAAAATATATTCTCCCCGCAACATCTGGAATTTAGAGATTCCGCCGCCGTCTCGCTGACCGATTTTACAACCGAAGTGCCGCGCTCCATTTACGGCAAATTCAGTTGGAATTTTTGATTTTTCACCCCCTTAAGAGTACCTATCATGCGCAAACTCTGGAAAAAACTACCCTGGATCATTGCCGGACTTATCCTGCTGATTAGCCTGTTCAATCCCTCATTGCTGCCCTGGTTGCTGCTAGCAGCGGTACTGGCCGCCTGTTTGTTCATGCCGAAACGCGGCTTGATCGGCCCGGTCGACCTGCCCGCCGACGATGCTTTTCTGCCGACCGAACAAGTGCAGTGGTGGTATTGGACCGGGCATTTGTACGCCGAGGACGGGCGCCGCTTCGGCTTTGAGGTGGTATTTTTCAGCTTCGACAGTTTCGTGATCATGCGCGACCAACTGGTACAAGCCGCCATTACCGATGTGGACGGCAACCGCTTCGTATTCGAAGAGTTTGTCGAATTCCACCTGCCGCAACGCGGCAAAAACGGCTTCAATCTCAGCTCCGGCAGTGGCAATAAAGTCACCGCCGTCGGCGGCGACGGCCACGACCGCCTGCATGCCGCGGTGGGCGACTACGTGCTGGACATCGAATTGCAGGCCACCCAACCGCCGGCCCTGCATTACGGCGGCGACGCCCATCCTTACCGTTTTGGCGGTTATACCTACTATTACTCGCGGCCGAAGATGGAGACCAGCGGCACCCTGACCATAGCCGGCGAAACTTTCACAGTCAGCGGCAACAGCTGGTTCGACCGTCAGTACGGCGAACTGTACCAAGCCATTCAGCAAGGCTGGCAATGGTTCGCCATCGAATTGGCCGACAATCGGCAGATCATGCTGTTCGACTTTAAAGGCAACGACTCCGAGGTGGAAAAATCCGGCTCCATCACGGATGCCGAAGGCCGTACCGTAACCTTGGCCGCGCACGAATTTCAGGTCACCGTACTGGACCAGTGGGTCAGCCCGGATACCGGTTGCAGCTATCCTTCCGGCTGGGAAATCGAGGTTCGCGGCGAAAAGTTCAGCGTGCAACCTTTGCTGAAGGACCAGGAACTGCATGCCCGGCACGGCCTCTGGATCGGCCCGGTCTATTGGGAAGGCGCTTGCGACGTTACGGGCGCGGTCGGCGGCCAAGCCTACGTGGAACTCAACGGCTACTGCCGCTGCCCGGCCGGAAACGGCGGCTAAATGGCTTGCGGTTCGAACAGCCGGTGCGCTACCCTGCCCCTTGGGTTAAAGACCGGCAACGTTTCGGCAAGCGTTTTTAGTTGTAACTATTCAGCGTAGGTTGAGTTAGGCGCTAGCCATAACCCAACGCATCGGCTTATGCCAGTGCCATAGCTTCAATTGTCGGGTTACGCTCTATCGAGCTTTTATGCCCTTGAGGGTAAACCTACGCAATTGATCCGCATCGGCTGGCATGCACTGAATAGTTACTTTTAGTTTTTATAAGCATACCAGCCATTACCACTTGGATTATATTCTACCCAGCCACGCCTGATGCACTCCGTTAACCGTAAGGGATTTCGACATAACTTGAGCCAGATGCGGCTGGGTTTGCGCATGCTTATTGCCGGCATCGCGGCCGTGAAATGGCGTTGGCCGGCCAGGGCCGCTATAGCCCTGCTATTGCTGGCAGGCTGGCAACCGCAATGGGCGGACGGTCTTTCGGAAGGGCAAATCAAAGCGGCTTATTTATACAATTTCGCCAAATTCGCGGAATGGCCCGCCGAGACGCTGCCGCCCAACGGCGAAATCCTGTTATGCATCGTCGGAAACAACGTGCTGGACGGCGCCTTGGAAGCGCTGAACGAACGCGCTATCGGCGAGCGCCGGTTACGCGTCGCGCGGCAAAACTATGCCGATCTTTCCTTGGCCGGTTGCCACCTGCTATACATCGGCAATTCGGAGCAATCCCATTTTCTGGTCATACTCACCGCACTGGGAAACGCTCCTACACTCACCCTATCCGATATTGACGATTTCGCGGAAAAAGGCGGCGGCATCGGCCTGCTGTTCCGCGATAACAAAGTGGTGTTCGAAGTCAATCTTGAACCGATCCGCAAGGCCGGCCTGCGCCTGCCGGGCCAGTTATTGAATATCGCAAGCTATGTTTACGGGAGATAGTTCATTGCGTACCTTATCCGGTTTTTCCAATTGGTCGCTGCGCCGAAAACTGGTTTCCATCATCATGTTGAGCTGTGCGGCCTGCCTGCTCGTCAGTCTGTCGGTGATGGTGGCGAGTTCCGCCTTCAAGCAATACCGCAACGCGCTGCACGAATTGTCCGGCCTCGCCGATGTCTTGGCGGAAAACGGCCAGGCCGCGCTGGCTTTTGCCGACCAAGCCGAAGCCAAGCGGCTGCTGGAATCGTTAAAGGAGCATCCGGAAATCGTCGCCAGCTGGATGGTATCGGCGGACGGCAGCGTATTGTCCTTCTGGAGCAGGGGCGAAGCGGCGCGCGCCATACCGGACGATTTCCGGCAACCGCTGCGCGAACTGCGTACGGATTTTTGGAGCCGGCGCGCCGAGCTTTTCACCCCGGTGATTAAAAATACCGAATTGATCGGTTATGTCTTGCTGCAAGCGGATTTCACCGCGCAATGGAACGACCAACTGGCGGACCTGGCCAAGGGACTGGGCGCCGCCGGTTTGGCGTTGATTTTGGTCTATCTGCTGGCAAACCGTCTGCAACGCCTGATTTCCCGGCCAATAGAGGAATTGGCCGCCGCCGCCCGCAGCATCGGCGATCAAAAAAATTACGGACTGCGCGTCGATCCGCGCGGCCACGACGAAATCGGCGATCTGGTGCGGGCCTTCAATACCATGCTGGGAGAGATCCAACTCCGCGATAAAAACCTGACCGAACACCGCGACCGCCTGGAACTGGAAGTGGCGCAACGCACCGCCGAATATCTGCAAGCCAAGGACGAAGCGGAAGCCGCTTCCCGCTCCAAAGGCCTGTTTTTGGCTAATATGAGCCATGAAATCCGCACGCCGATGAATGCCATAGTCGGCTTGTCGGATTTGGCGCTGAACAATAACCCGCCGCCCAAGTTGCTGGATTATTTGCAAAAAATCCACACCTCCTCCCTGGCGTTGCTGACCATTACCAACGACATCCTCGATTACTCCAAAATCGAGGCCGGCCGCATGGAATTGGTCGGAGAAGTCTTCAATCTCGAAGAAATGCTGGAAAACGTGCTGAACCTGTTTATCGTCCGCGCCGAGGAAAAAGGCCTGGAGGTAGTCCTGGAGCTGGACCACACCCTGCCGCCGCGCTTGATCGGCGATGCCTTGCGCCTGGGGCAAGTGCTGAATAATCTGGTCGGTAACGCGGTTAAATTCACCGAAGCCGGGGAAATCCATATCAAGGTCGAACAGATCGCCGCCGCGCACGGTTACGCCACCTTAAAATTCTCGGTGCGCGACAGCGGCATCGGCATGACCCCGGAACAGCTTAACCATTTGTTTCAGGCCTTTACCCAGGCGGACGGTTCCATCACCCGCCGCTTCGGCGGCACCGGCCTGGGTCTGACCATCAGTAAAAACCTGATCGAGATGATGGGGGGCGAGTTGACGGTGCAAAGCCAAGCCGGTGCGGGCAGCGTGTTCGAATTCAGCTTGATTCTGCCCCTGGCGGAAGAGTCCAATGCCGGCCAAGCGTCCGGCCAATTGCACAGCATGCGGGTCTTGATCGTCGACGATCTGGACATTTCCCGGCAAATACTGCGGGACATCATGCAGGCCTGGGGATTTCAAGTCGTGGAGGCCGCCACCGGAGCCGAAGCCCTGTCGCGGTTAAAAACGGCCAACGACGCCGGACAGGACTTCGAGCTGGTATTGCTGGACTGGAAAATGCCCGGCCTGGACGGCGTCGAAGTCACCCGCGCCATCAAGGAGATGGTGCGCAAGGCGGAAATCCGCCATGCCCCGGTGATCATCATGGTCACGGCCTTCAGCCGGGAAAAACTATTGACCGCCGCCGGTGACGCCAAACCGGACGATATTCTGGTCAAACCGGTCATGCCGTCCGTTTTGTTGAATACATTGACCCGCCTGCAAGGCGGCGAGACTTTTCTGGTAGCGGCTCAAGACCGGCCACAACTGGCTGCCATGGCGGCCGGCATCCGCGGCGCGCATATCCTGCTGGTGGAAGACAATGAAATCAATCAACTGGTGGCCCGCGAATACCTGGAAAGCGCCGGTTTGATCGTTACCGTGGCCAATAACGGCCGGGAGGGCGTGGAAGCCGTTCGCCAAGCGGACTTCGACGCCGTATTGATGGACCTGCAAATGCCCGAGCTGGACGGCATAGAGGCGACCCGCCTCATTCGCCGGGACCCGCGCTTTGCCGATTTGCCCATCATCGCCATGACGGCCGCGGTTCAGGACAAGGAACGCAACGACTGCAATGCCGCCGGCATGAACGATCATTTGGGCAAACCCGTGCTGCCGCAAACCTTGATCGACGTGCTGATTCGCTGCATCAAACCCCGTTTTAGCCCGCGGCGGGCCGCGCCGCCCGGCCC
>NZ_JANIBK010000148.1 GCF_024505165.1 Methylomonas rivi | reverse complement strand
CGGCCGCTTTGCGGCCGAGGCCGAAACTTTCCAGCAGCATCAGGCCAACCCCGATGCATATGGCGGAGTCTGCAATGTTGAACGCCGGCCAATGCCAGTCCTGGTAATACACATCCAGAAAATCGATCACATAGCCGTAGGCCACGCGGTCGATCAGATTACCGATGGCCCCGCCCAACACTAAGGACAGCGCGGCGGCCATCAGCGTTTCATGTTTTTGCAGGCGCAGCAGCCAGACCGCGATGATGCCGCTCATCACCACGGCCAAACCGGCGAACAGCCAGCGTTGCCAGCCGCCGGCCTGGGCCAGAAAGCTGAAGGCCGCGCCGGTGTTATGTACGTAAGTCAAATTAAAGCCGGGCAACAGCGGGATCGATTCGAACAGTTGCATGGAGGCGTCTACCGCCAGTTTGCTGGCTTGATCCAAGATCAATACCAACAATGACAGCCACAGCCACTTAAGCATAGCGGCGGATCTCGCCGTTACCGGCCACGTTTTCCACGCAACGGCCGCATAACTCCGGATGCTCGGCATGCTCGCCGATGTCGTAACGTTGGTGCCAGCAGCGCACGCATTTTTTATGTTCCGACACGCTCACTTTCAGCTTCACGCCGTCCAGTTCGGTGGTCGCGGCATCGTCCGGGCAGAATTGCATGCCGGCTACCCCGGCGTTGGAGGTAATGAACACGAAATGCAGTTCGCTGGCCAGTTTATTCAACTCGGCGGCGTAGCTCTCGTCGCAATACAATTCCACTTCGGCATTGAGGGACGCGCCGATGGCGCCGTCCTTGCGTAGCGCTTCCAATTGTTTACTGACCACGGTGCGCACGGCCATGACTTTGTCCCAGGTTGCACGGGTGATTTCAGCTTGCGCGTCCAGCGGAAACAGGCCTTCGTACCAGGTTTCCAGAAACACCGATTCGCCGCGTTGTCCGGGCATGGCTTGCCAGATTTCGTCGGCGGTATAGCTGACGATGGGCGCCAGCCAGCGCACCATGGCTTCGATAACATGGTACATGGCGGTTTGCGCGGAACGGTGCGCCAGACAATCTGCCTTGGCCGTATATTGGCGGTCCTTGATGATATCCAGATAAAAGCCGCCCAAGTCGATGCTGCAGAAATTCAGCACTTTTTGATAAATGACCTGAAATTGATAATCGCCGTAGGCCGTTTTAATTTCGGCTTGCAATTGCCAGGCCTTGTCGACCACCCAGCGGTCCAGCGCCAGTAAATCGGCGTTGGCGACTTGGTGTTGCGCGGGGGCGAAACCGTCCAGGTTCGATAGCAGGAAGCGGGCGGTGTTTCGCAGTCTGCGGTAGGCGTCGGAGGTGCGTTTCAAGATTTCATCGGACACCGACATTTCGTAGCGGTAATCGCTGCCGGCTACCCACAGGCGCAATACGTCCGCGCCCAGCGATTTCATCACGGTTTGCGGCAGCACCACATTACCCTTGGATTTGGACATTTTCTTGCCTTCGGCATCGACCGTGAAGCCGTGGGTCAATACCTCCTTGTACGGCGCCACATCGTTCATGGCCACCGAGGCCAGCAAGGACGACTGGAACCAGCCGCGGTGCTGGTCGGAGCCTTCCAGGTACAAGTCGGCCGGGAAGCGCAATTGTTCCCGGCGCTCCAGCACGGCGGCGTGGGTGACGCCGGAGTCGAACCAGACATCCAGGGTATCGCTCATTTTGTCGTATTGCTCGGCATCGGTGCCTATCAATTCGGCGGCATCCAATTCGAACCAGGCCTCGATGCCTTGTTGTTCGATGCGCTTGGCGATCTGCTCGATCAATTCGGCGGTTCTGGGATGCAATTCGCCGGTTTCCTTATGCACGAAGAACGCAATCGGTACGCCCCAAGTGCGTTGGCGGGAGATGCACCAATCCGGCCGATTGCCGAGCATGGCTTCGATGCGGGCCTGGCCCCAGTCCGGGATCCAGTCTACGCGTTTGACTTCGTTCAAGGCGGTATCGCGCAGGCCGTTTTTATCCATGGCGATAAACCATTGCGGGGTGGCGCGAAAAATGATCGGGGTTTTATGCCGCCAGCAATGCGGGTAGCTATGCAATAAAGCGTGATGGTGCACCAGTTTGCCGCGTTCGCGCAGCACGTCCAGCACTTTGTCGTTGGCGCTGAACACATGCAGGCCGGCGAACAGCTCGGTGCCGGGCAAAAACACGCCATTGCCGCCGACCGGATTGTCCACCGGCAGATTGTATTTCATGCCGACAACATAGTCTTCCTGGCCGTGGCCGGGTGCTGTATGTACCGCGCCGGTACCGGCGTCGGTTGTGACGTGGTCGCCCAGAATGACGGGCACCCGCCGGTCGTAAAACGGATGATGCAGAAATTGGCCTTCCAGCGCACTGCCCTTGCAGTAGCCGATGATGTGGTGTTCGCCGATGCCGTAACGCAGTACGGCGTCCTTGAGCAGTGCTTCGGCTAAAACCAGACGTTCGGCTCGGCCGTCGATTTCGCACTGCACCACGGCGTATTCCAGCTCGGGATTCAGCGCCACCGCCTGGTTGGCGGGCAAGGTCCAGGGCGTGGTGGTCCAGATCACGACCGACAGCGGGCCCTTGCCTTCGTGTTCCGGTGCATGATGGCAGCAAGCCATGAAGGCATGCTCGTCGACCACTTCGAAACGCACGTCGATGGCGGGCGAGTGCTTGTCTTCGTATTCGACTTCCGCTTCCGCCAAGGCGGAGCCGCAGTCGGTACACCAATGGACGGGCTTGGCGCCCTTAGCAAGATGGCCTTTGGCGGCGATTCTGCCCAAGGCGCGCACGATGTCGGCTTCGAAGGCAAAGTCCATGGTCAGATAAGGATTATCCCAATCGCCCAACACGCCGAGACGGATAAATTCTTCTTTTTGAATTTCGACTTGTTTTTTGGCATAGGCTCGGCATTCTTTACGGAATTCGGCCGGACTGACCTTGACACCGGCCTTGCCGACTTTTTTCTCCACCATTAATTCGATCGGCAGACCGTGGCAATCCCAACCGGGCACATAAGGCGCGTCGAAGCCGGCCAATGTTTTGGATTTGACGATAATGTCTTTCAATACCTTGTTGACCGCGTGGCCGATGTGAATGGCGCCGTTGGCATAGGGGGGACCGTCGTGCAGCACGAATTTGGGCCGGCCGGCGCAGTGTTCGCGGATTTTTTGATACAGCCGGTTTTCGTTCCATTGTTTCAGCGTCTCGGGTTCGCGTTGGGCCAGATTGGCTTTCATGGCAAACTCGGTTTTGGGGAGGTTGAGTGTCGTTTTATAATCCGTGGTCATGATGGTATGGTGAGCGCTGCCGGCATTCGTCAGTTAGAGCAATGCCGGCCAACTTAAAGCGCAACCTTATCCCTGGCGGTTGTGCCGAATTGCCGAATCGCTCTATAGTAATAAAAACTTGGATTCTATCATCAACTGCCGCGGGCTATAAAACTTAAAGCTTGCCCTGCCGCGGGCCGGTTGGGGCGCCGAAAAAACAGGCGACGGTTAAGCGATTGCATTGGAGGACTGGAATATTATGAAAAAGCTACTCTTACTTTTTACACTGTGTTGGCCGCTGCACGGTTGGGCCGGGGTTTATAAATGCACGGACGCGGAAGGGCGCACGGATTATCAGTCTTCGCCTTGTACCGAGGATCATAAGGCCGTGCAGATCAATACCAAGACTGGCAGCAAGGTGGATCTGAACGAACTGGAAAGCCGGCAGGTGCAGGCAACCGAGCAGCAAAAACAACTTGAAGCGCAAAAACAGGCTGAAGAACAAGCCCGTCTGGATGCCATTGCGGAGCGTAAGCAGTTGGCCAGGGCGCAAAGCGACTTGACCCTGACGCTGATTAAAAATAATCCGCTGCAGTTTTCCGCCTTCGCCATCCCCCCCTATGATCCGGATAATTTGCCGGCAGGGATCCGTCCGTTCGAAGCGCGGTTGGCGGACATCGAAAAATTCCGCCGGCTTGCCGCCCAAAAAGCCTTGGCTACCGGTAAATGCCAGCGGGTGGAAGCCGACGAACTGAACGCCAAAAGCACTAAAGAACAATTGGTGTTTCTGGTCAATTGCAGCTCCGGCGCCACGTATTATTTCAATGAAACCGAGCTGAAAGAATGAACATAAACCCGCAAACCGTATTTATTACCGGTTGCTCCTCAGGGATAGGCTACGCCACCGCCATCAGCTTGAAAAACCGCGGCCATCGGGTGATTTGTTCGGTCAGAAAAGCGGAAGATGCCGCCATTTTGATAGACAAAGGCTTTGAATGCCTGCGGTTGGACTTGGCCGATTCGGACAGCATTCAACAAGCGGTGCAAAAACTGACCGAAATGACCGGCGGCAAGGTCGACGCCCTGTTTAACAATGGCGCCTTCGGCCAGCCCGGCGCGGTTGAAGACCTTAGCCGGGATGCGTTAAGAAATCAATTCGAGACCAATTTTTTCGGCACTCATGAACTGACTAATTTATTGATTCCCCTGATGCGCAAGCAAGGACACGGCCGCATCATTTACAACAGCTCGGTATTGGGGTTCGTGGCCATGAAATTCCGCGGCGCCTATAACAGCAGCAAGTTTGCGCTGGAAGGCCTGGCGGATACGCTACGCCTGGAACTGCGCGGTTCGGGCATACGCATTGTGCTGATCGAGCCTGGGCCCATTGAAAGCCGTTTTCGGCAGAATGCGTTTGCCATGTATCAACACTTTATCGATCCTAACTTGAGTGTGCATCGGCAAACCTATAAAGCCATGGAGGCGCGTTTGCAAAAAACCGGACCGGCCGCGCCGTTCACCTTGCCCGCCACCGCCGTCGCGGAAAAAGTCATTCATGCCTTGGAATCCAAACGGCCGAAATCCCGTTATGCAGTCACCGTCCCAACCCATTTGTTTGCTTGGCTTAAACGCTTGCTGCCTACCTCCTGGCTGGACAGAATTTTAGTCAGCGTCGAGTAGGCCATTAAGTCGTTTTTGGCGGAAAAACGACTTAATCCGGTAACAATCATGCTATCAAACCGTACGAACTATGTTATTATCGCCGCCAGCATATGGTTCATTAAATGTGGTTGGTGGCTGTATGTTTCTTATAAAAACAACTGTGAGGTTCCAATACATGAAAATTTTAAAAAGTGCAGCTATTGCCTTCTCTTTGACCGTTGCTATGGGTTCTTTCTCAACTGCTGCAGTTGCCGAGTCCGACCCAGGCAGGGTTTCCCATGCTCCCGCCGATGTGATCAAAGAAGTCGATAGCCGCATCGATGCTGCCCTGGCAGCAATCACCAACGGTGCCGAAGGTGATGAAGTTGCTGCTTTGAGCAAAAAAGCCCGTGACTTTACCAAAGAATTGAATGCTAACGATAAAGTGGCAAGAGAAACCGCGAAAGTCAGAGATCACCTGAAAAAAGCCGAAACATCGGCCAAAGCGGCTAATCTGGAAGAAGCCAAAGCGCATTTCCAAAAAGCCAAAGAAACCAATTTAAAACTGAAAAGCTTGCTGTAAGCTTGTTAACGGGGCGCTCATCGGCGCCCCGTTCAATTTTCCTGCCGTTACAAGAAAAACGCCGAATCATCCAGCCGTTTTTCCAACCACGTTAAAAATTCCTTACCGCTTTTGAGTTGACGGCTTTGCCAAACAAGAGGTTCATCCCCCTTTAGTGTCCGCCAGCGCTGTAACAAGGCTTTTAATTTCAAACAACCCGAGACGGTAAAACGAAATTCTTTCGTTAAGCGATCATAGAGCTCCGAATCTTGCGGCCTTAGCTGCCTGTGCACCAGCAAAGCATCCAGCAAATCTTCGATGGCCGCCAGTTGCGCGCTAATCCACCGTTCGACTCCCGTTTCACCGATAGCCGTTATCGGCGAATGGCGATTGTCGGAGATTATTTTAACGACATGAATCAGCTCGCTCGAACTGAATTTGACGGCCATTTCATAAAATCCGCTGGCTTCCATGTCGAATAGCGCATCGGCCGAGTAATCGGTATTGGGGTTGGCTGCGGTCGAAACGGTCTGCGTCGGCAGGGAGACGGTAAACGGGAACTGCGGATAGAAGCCGCGCTTGGTTTCGGAATCGATGATCTTATGCCCCAAAACGAGGCTCCCCAGCGGGCGATTGCGATATCCGGCAATGCCCAAGTTCAGCATTACCGGCAGTGCCGGAACAGCAAATAAAGCCATGGTGTAGCCAATCGCACCCGCCATTGCCACCTTGCCGATGCCGGTGACGACGACGGCGCGCTGCGGATCCGCGTAGATTGCAAATGGGTGGCTGGAAGCGGGCAGCTTTTTCAGTTGCCAAGCCGCAATCAACGGTCGGGCTTCGCAGGCTAAGGCGCAAAAAATAAAAATGCTGGGCGGCTTATTCAATCAAAACAGAAATGGCATGAAGGAGTAACGGCCCGGGAATTAACAGTTACCCGGGCCGGGCTTGTCACGTTTTAAGGTTTTCTTCCCGATGTGCCCGAGGTTGAGCCGGCGGCTTGGTTGATGAACATATTTTCCAATCGTTCGAATGCGGCGACCAAGGTTTTGTCCATTACCACCTGATTGCCGATGGAGACGATGACCCGGGCCAACTCGGGCATTTTGGTTTTGGTGGCCAGCATGTAAATGGGTTGCACATACAAAATGGAATTACCCATGGGCAGGATGACCATGCGGCCCTTTTTGACTTCCGAACCGAGTTGATTCCATAAGGTAAATTGGGCGGCAATATCGGGGTTTTGGTCGATCAGGGCATTTACCTGCGACGGTCCGTTGACCTGTACTTCCTTGGGGAATTTGTAAATGGTAATGCCGGGCCTGTAACTATATGGATTGCATTGCTTATGGTCCATGGTGCCGGCGATGCCGACCATGCTCAAGTTATTGCTATTGATCGGCGTCATCGGGTTTATCATCACGAATTCTTCCATGCCATTGCAACGCTCGAAGTTCATCGTGATGAAATACGGCAACACCGGCTCGCCGCCCACCATCGCGTATTGCCAAGTTTCAGCCTGCTCGTAAAACGCTTCGGGTGTATTTTGGTGGTATTTGGCAAAAATTTTCATCTGCATGTAATACAGATCGCGCGGATAACGCAGATGGGCCTTCAAGCTTTCCGGCATTTCGCTTAATTGCTTGAAAACGCCGGGATAGGCCCGGCTGTATGCGGCAATAATGGGATCAGGATCGCAAATGTAATAATCGACCTTGCCGGTGTAGGCATCGACCACGACTTTTACCGAGTTGCGGATGTAATTGAATTTTTGCGCGCCGTCGAGGAAATCGTCGGCAGCGGGCTTGGCAACCGGATAAAGATTAGACAGAGTGTATGCATCCTGTATCCAGTAAAAGCGGTCTTTGTCGACAACCAGATAAGGATCCTTGTCCAAGTGCAGGAACGGTGTCAGCGTGGCTATCCGCTCGACGATATTGCGCCGTATCAACAGCTTGCTATCGGTTGAAATGTTGGGCGAGAAAAAGATTTTTTCGTCTTTGAAATAAAATGCAAACAGCAGCTTTCTGAAATAGGAGGGAATCGGCACGCCGGATTTTCCCAAATAGCCTCTCGCCATTTCCGCGTCGGAACCGCTGATGTTTTCGGTCACCAATTTGTTCGGCACAATCGCATATTTGTATTTTTCCATGCCGTAATAGATGTCCGGAAACTTGACCGAAAATCCTACGTTCGAACTCAAGTTCAAGTCCCGCATATACCAGACGATGGGAATATCGGCATCTTGCGCAGCCGGCGATACTACAGCCCCATAACCGTGGGTATAGCGCAGATGGGTGTTTTCCCAGTTTTGCGCTTCCTGGCTCAAGTTGCCGACATTGGTTTCGCGGGCCGCCAGATTGACCTGCTGGTAATGTCCGCGAATGAAATAACGGTCTTCGTCGATAGTCGGGAAAGTATAATAAGGCCGTATGCTTTGCAGCTGTTTGTAGCTATCGATCAAGTATTCCCTGTCCCATACGGGAATGTTTTCGAAGTTTTTCTGCGTGGCCCATTGTTCTATGTCCTTGGTAGCATCGACATTGATTGGCAGGTCTATGGTATCGATGTTATTGAGGTCATAGGCCGCCATGGTCGCGTCGATGTTGTACTGCATGAACTGACCTTCGGTACGGGTGGGATTGGGTTTGACGATAAACTTTTCGATAATTCCCGGCAGAAAAGCCGAATCCTTCAAGCCCACCAACGCCAAAAAACTCAACACGGCGATAACGATAGGGGTTTTGCTGCGATGCTGTTCCGCAAATACATAAAATACGATCAAGCCGGCAATGCTCAAAAATGCCAACGCCGACATCCAGATCAGCGGCAGCTTATAGCGCAAATCGACAAAGCCGGGACCGAAAAACACCGGTTCGCGTCCGCTGGAATAAAGCAGTGTGAAGCGGTCCAGCATAAAGCCCCATCCCACGAAAAACACGACGAACACGAACAACACCGTCAGATGCATTTTAGCGCCGAATGGAAACTCCCGGCCCTGGTTGGGGATGAAAACGTGTTCCGACCAATACAATATGCCGGTGGCAACCAGCGCTATCGACGCCGTTGCCAGCAACTCCTTCTGAATCAGTATGTAAATCGGGTATGAAAACAGATAAAAGCTGACGTCGTTGTCGTAAACCGGATCCTTGATGCCGGATGCGCCGCCGAAGAAAAACAGCAAGGCATCTTCCCATTGCAGATAGAAAGGTATGGCGACGGCCACGGCCATCAGAAACGACACCGGGGTGTAAACCTTGGCGGAGCCGTAAATAAACACGTCGGCGAAGCGTTGAAAGCGGCGCCTTTTTTTGTCGTCCAGCCAGACTTCGTCCGGCGGGTTTAACCCCAAATAGCGGGAGGCAATCCAGAAATGAAATTGGAACACAGCAAAGAAAAACAGCGTGACCGCGCCGGAGAAAATAAAACGGTATAACAGCCGCAGCCAGAAGTAGGCTTCAAATTCCAGGGATCTGAACCACCACAAATCCACGAAAAAATCGAGAAACACGAAGTAAAACGCAACATACAAGACAATGGCGCCTACGATAGTTGCGCCTGCCAACGCAGGTAACAGTTTCCGGTTACGCATATTTTCCTCTTAATTTTAGAATTTTAGCCGGCAGGGTATTGTTCCAGCAGGCCTCACATCTCGGCGTTAGTTTTTCGACATTCTATCACCCAAACCCGGAATATGATTGCCCGTCATTTGTTGCGGCCCTCAAACGCCGGTAATCAATTCCGCGTTGAACGTCCGTTAGAAAAAGAGTATGTTCAAATACTCCGTGTATCATGCTGGCGCCGGACGAGCAGGTGGATTTGTGGCAGGATTTCAGCGGTCGGTAGCCGGTTGGTGATGCATAGCCCGCCGCTCTCGGGCACCCAATCCGGCCGGGGAAGTAGAAATCATCGAACCATTCCAGGATTACAAGGGCCTGTTTTTGTACTGCCGCCATAACCCGGAACATGAAAATCCGGGTATGATGCGGCGATTGTTGGTTGAATAGCCGGCGGAAACCCAAGCAAACCGGCAAGGATGCGAAAACAAAAAAACCGCGCCACCTCAAGGTTGG
>NZ_JANIBK010000147.1 GCF_024505165.1 Methylomonas rivi | reverse complement strand
CGGCTTTTTTATGTCCGTTAAAAAAATTGTCGATTTAGCCTTGCCGGCTGCGTCCGAGATAAAGGGTATGATTTTTCTGGTGGGTCAATCTGTAGCGGTGGCGCAGCCAAACCCCGGCCAACGCGGCGATCATCAACCCGCAGGAGATAAAGGTCAAATAAACCAGATCTTTTAAATCGGTAATTTCCTTGATCAATTGCTGATTCACCGCATCTTTTTGAGGATTAAGCTGCGAAGTAGCTGTATACGCACTGAGCACTTTAACATCGCTTTTCAAATCCTGAATGGTATTCAGCGAATCGGCCACGCTGCCGCGCTTGATATTCTCTTCCAACGACCGCAATTTACTTTCGATGGAGCCGCTGACCAATCCGAATAATTGCCCTTTCAGCGTGTTTATTTCGGCCGAGATGGCCGGATTTTGCAACGCGTAGGCAGCAACCTCGGCTTGATTGCTTCTAACGCCGTTCAACCTGTCTTGTTTAGGCATTAAAACCAAACCCATCACAAAAACGGCCACCATCAAGGCAAACACCAGCATCAATAAAAATCGATTGGCTTTAACCAAGGCATGGTGTTTTTGGACAGCCTGAAGCATGGCTAGTGCGCGCGACTCACTGTTGGCATCATCCGGATTAATCTCAGGCATAGTGCTCATTATTGTTGTAGTTTGCTAATCAGGAAGCTATCGGTCAAGACGGCATAATAAAGCGGAAACCAATTTCGCCCATCATAAAGCCGATCTTGACCATACTAATCCATTATACAAGCTTCGCCGAAAATGTCCTGCTTTATGCAGCCGGGAAAAACTTAGCGGCCTTTTTTAGCGGCAATCCGCATTCTCAAGGCATTCAGCTTGATAAAGCCTTCGGCGTCTTTTTGATTGTAAGCACCGCCGTCTTCCTCGAAGGTAGCGATATTTTCATCGAACAGGCTGTTGTCCGATGCGCGGCCGACCACGATAACGTTGCCTTTATAGAGTTTTACCCGCACCTTGCCGTTGACATGAACCTGCGAGGCATCGATCATGGTTTGCAGCATGGCCCTCTCCGGACTCCACCAATAACCGTTGTAAATCAACGAGGCGTAACGCGGCATCAATTCGTCTTTCAAATGCGCCACCTCGCGATCCAGCGTTAACGACTCGATGGCGCGATGCGCTTTCAGCATCACGGTACCGGCCGGGGTTTCGTAGCAACCGCGCGATTTCATGCCGACATAGCGGTTTTCGACAATATCCAAGCGCCCTACCCCGTTGGCGCCGGCCACTTTATTCAGTTTCTCCATCACTTGATGCGGGGTGTGCGGCACATCGTCTATCGCCACGATGTCACCGTTTCGATAAGTTAATTCGACATAAGTCGCTTGGTCGGGCGCGTTCTCCGGAGACACTGTCCAGCGCCACATGTCTTCTTCCGGCTCGGTCCAGGGGTTTTCCAGGATGCGGCCCTCGTAGGAAATATGCAGCGAGTTGGCATCCATGGAATAAGGCGAAGTTTTGCCTTTTTTCATCTCCACGGAAATGCCGTGTTGCTCGGCGTAATCCAACAGTTTTTGCCGTGAATTCAAATCCCATTCCCGCCATGGCGCAATCACCTTAATATCCGGACGCAAGGCGTAAGCGCCCAACTCGAACCGAACTTGGTCGTTGCCTTTTCCGGTGGCGCCGTGAGAAATCGCATCGGCACCGGTTTCGTTGGCGATCTCGATCAAACGTTTGGCGATCAACGGCCGGGCAATCGAGGTACCCAACAGGTATTCGCCCTCGTAGATGGTGTTGGCGCGGAACATCGGGAAGATAAAGTCGCGGGCAAACTCCTCGCGCAAATCGTCGATATAGATTTGCTTGATACCGGCGGCGGTAGCCTTGGCGCGGGCCGGTTCAAGTTCCTCGCCCTGGCCGATGTCGGCGGTAAACGTCACCACCTCGCATTGGTAAACATCCTGCAACCATTTGAGAATTACCGAGGTATCCAGACCGCCGGAATAGGCCAATACGACTTTTTTGACTTCGGACATAATGCGTTTCACACCTTAAATTTAACAATAAAAAATGTCGCAATTATAGCCGAAAACGACCGACGTTTCCCCCGCATCGCAAAGTGCTTGCTCAAAGCGAGGCGGATAACACATCCGCTATCCGCCGGGTAGCACCTTGGTTGCGTAATACGAAGGCCTTGGCTTTGGCGGTCAGCTTGTCTCTAAAATCCGTATCGGCATGAATTTGCAGCACCGCCGCGCCTATTGCTTCGGGAGTAGCGCATTGCACAGCTGCCTGTTCGGCCAGAATCCGTTCGGCAATTTCCGCAAAATTAAACATTTGCGGACCGAATAATACCGGCACCCCGATCAAGGCCGGTTCCAACACATTATGCCCGCCGACCGGCACCAGACTACCGCCGACAAACGCCGCATCCGCCGCTGCGTACAACATTTTCAATTCACCCATGCTGTCGGCGATGTAAACGTCGGTAGCCGCGGAAACCGACGGATTTTCACTGCGCATTACCACTGCCAGCCCTTGATCCAGGCATAATTTCTTCACCGACTGAAACCGCTCCGGATGCCGCGGCGCTATCATCAACAACAGCCGCGGAATCCGTTGTTTCAAGCCCGCAAACACCGGCAGTAATTGTGCTTCTTCATCCTTATGCGTGCTGGCCAAAATCCATACAAAGCGTTCGGCAAACTGCCGTTTTAATGCACGGCCGGCGGCGACTACGCTGTCCTCCATACTGAGGTCGAATTTAATATTACCCAACACCGCCACCCGTTCCGCATCGGCGCCTATTTCTATAAACCGCACCCTGTCGGCTTCGGTTTGTACGGCAATTTTGTCAATACACCGGAGGGCGGGTTTAATTAAGGCGGGGATTTTTTGATAGGCTTGCGCCGAACGCTCGGACAAGCGCGCATTGATCACAAACAAGGGAATATTCTGCTCGGCACAGGCCGCAAATAAATTCGGCCAGACTTCCTTTTCCATGAACACAGCCATTTTCGGCCGAAAATGATTCAAAAATCGCTGAACCACCAGCGGAAGATCGTAAGGCAAATAGACGTGCTCCACTTGCCCCCCCAGCACATCGCGCACCCTGGCGGAACCGGTGGGCGTGGTAACGGTCACTAAAAACCGCCGATTGGGATGTTCGGCTTGCATCAGGCGTATCAACGGAAACGCCGCCTCCGCCTCACCGACCGAAACGCAGTGGAACCAGACCACGTTTTGCGCGGATGGGCGCGAATATAATCCCAAACGTTCCCGCCAGCGTTGCCGATATTCCGAGGCCTTGAAACCGCGCCAATAAAGCCGCAACAAAACAGCCGGCAAAGCCAAGTAAAAAATCAAAGTATATAGTTGCCGCATCCGTTCAGCTCTCACCGATTACGGCATAAAGACAGCCTGCCAAGAATTTCAAACCGAATGCAACCACCCGACTTCTCCTCGCTATAATTTGCGGAAAGTATAACAAAGCTAGGGTAGCCCGGATGAAGCACCGCGAAATCCGGGATTTGCTAAATCATTGTTGACGATAAGACACCGGCGGCTCGATTGGTTTTTCGGATTAACGCCTATGCCCCATGGCCGGGTTGGCCACCACCACATAACCGTTGGCATGCCGGCGAAAAAAGGTATTGCCGGCCACGTAGTAAGGCAGTCCCCGGGCATAGGTCACGCGATTAAAGCGGGGCAAACGGCCAATCACCGCGCCTATCGGTGCGGCCACGGCAACATAGCCATGCCGGGAAGGCCGATAGAACGATCCGTTGGCATAGAAATATTCGCCGGCGTTGGCATACACCCTGGAATAGCCTATGGGTACTGGGGCAACGACGCGTTCCCGATTGTAATAGCGCTCTTCGTGACGATAATCCGGCTGGCGTGATACCTGGCTTCGTTGCCCATAGGTTGCCCCGCGATCATGCCGCGAATTCCGCCATTCATCGGCAACCGCGGCCTGCTGGCTCAACAAGATCAGCAAACCGATACCCAAGATGCGTTTAATATTTAACGTGCTCATAGCTGACTCCTTAACAGGATGTTGGCTTTAAATTGCGGCGCTTTCGTTGCGCCGCAATTTTTTATTAACCCTTATCAAACCCGCGTTTAATCGGCCGATTGACCTTTTCCTTCCTGATGGCGTTTTTGCCATTTTTCGTGGCGTTGCTTCTTCATTTCCTCAAACTTGGTCATTTGTTCCGGCGTTAATACGGTCCGCATGCGTTGATCGGTTTCCTGGCGCAGCGCTTCGCGTTTGGCGTGCTGTTCTTCAAAAACCTGCTTCAACTGCTCTTTCTGCTCGGCGGTTAACGCCAATTTCTTGGCCAAATGTTCGACTCTGTCGCCCTTATGACCTTTAAAATCGCCGTCATGTCCGCCAGGGAAAGCAGCCACGGTTAAAGGAAGCGCTAAGGCCAGTGCGATGATTAGGATTTTTTTGTTCATGGTAATGCTCCGATTGGTTAGGGGATTGAAACGGCTTTTCTCCGTTTTCGGGTTCTACTCTAACAATCAATATCGCAAACAATAGGGAGCAATTAAGGAAAGATTGTGCAAGTCAATCGTGGCCGGCCGGCTGCCTGTCGTAACGGTACCCGGCGCCGTACACCGAATGAATCAGCTCGTGGCCGGGCAACAATTCCGCCAATTTTTTACGGAGTTTCTTGATATGGCTGTCTATGGTGCGATCGGAAACGATGCGTTGATCCGGATACACCAAGTCCATCAATCTGGAGCGGGAAAATATATGCCCGGGCTGCCGGTATAAGGTTTGCAACAACTGAAATTCCACCGCCGTCAGTTCGATTTCCCGCCCTTCGGCGCTAACTCTGAAACTGTTGGCATCCAAAGCCAACAAGTCGGCATGGTTCTCCGGGCCGGTTTGCGGCTGCAAGCGGCGCAACACCGCTTTGACGCGGGCCACCATTTCCCTGGGACTGTAGGGCTTGCAGATATAGTCGTCGGCGCCCATTTCCAGCCCCAGCAAGCGGTCGATTTCCTCGACGCGCGCGGTAACCATGATGATGGGTACCTGGCTGAAACCGCGGATTTCCCGGCAGATCGACAAGCCGTCGCGGCCGGGCAGCATCAGATCCAGCAAAATCAGCTCGGGATGCTGCTGCTTGACCCAAGGCAATACCGCATCGCCGTGGGACAATATTTCGGCGGCGAAACCGGCGTTCCGCAGATAATCGGCCGCCAACGCGGCCAGTTTTGGTTCGTCTTCGACAATCAGAATCGTCATTTTACTAGAGGAAATTCAATCACAATGGCCAGCCCGCCCAGCTCCGAAGTCTGCGCCCGGATAGCGCCGTTATGCGCCGCCACGATGTTACTGCAAATCGCCAGACCCAGCCCGGCCCCGCCATGGTTTCGGTTGCGCGAGCTTTCTACCCGGTAAAACCGCGCGAATAACTTACCCAATTCCTGTTCCGCCACCCCGGGCGAGCTATCGGCTATTTCGATAACTAACTTGGCCGCATCGTTGGAAACGCTGATGACTATCCTGCCGCCGGCATCGGTGTAATTGAGGCTGTTTTTCAGCAAATTGCGGAACAATTGCGACAAGCGGTCGGCGTCGGCATACAGGCCCGGTAGATTTTGGCTGCCCTCTATCAGTTCGACCCGCAAACGTTTAGCGGCGAATTCCGGCTGCAAGGCCGTCAAATCAGCCTTTAAAACCTGTAGCGGATTTATCATGGTTTTTCGGTAGGTCAGCGCGCCCTGATCGGACAACGCCAGTTGATACAAGTCTTCCGTCAAGCGGTTCAAACGCATCACATCGGCCAACAACGAATCGACCGCCTCGGCGCTCATGGGCCGAATGCCGTCCTGCAAGGCTTCCAGCTCGCCGCGTAAAACCGCCAAGGGCGTGCGCAATTCGTGGGAAATATCGGCTACCCAGCGCCGCCGGGCCTGTTCCGACTGCTCCAGCGCCGCCGCCATTTCGTTAAAATCGCGCGCCAACTGCCCCAATTCGTCCCCGGATTCAACCGGCAGGCGAATGGCGTAAGCGCCTTTACCGAGTTGTTGCGCGGCTCCGGCAATCCGCTTGATGGGCCGGCCCAACAAGTAGGCCAACAGCGTCGCCAGCAAGGCGGACAACACGACCATCAACAACGCAATCCAGGCGAAGGCCTGGGCTTGCCGCTGCATAAACCGCAAATCGCCGACCTGATTATCTCCCCGCCCGGGCAAAAGCCCTAGATAACCCACCACTTGGCCGCCGTGTGCTATCGGCCGCAGCGACAACTCGGCCAGCCTCTCCGCCCGCCCGAACAACAGCGAGCGATCGGCGTTCAACAGCATCACCCGCAATTCCAAGGGGATGAAGCGCCGCTTGCGGCCGTCGGCACCCTCCGGCGCCGGCGGCCAAAGATTACCCGGCTCCGCAGCCACCTTGTTGATCCAGACGGGCGGGTAGCGGTGGCGGCGGTTATCGGATTGCAGCAACAGCCGTATCCATTGGCGTTTATTAGCCGCCAAGGGCGCCCAACTGCCCGTCTCCGCATAATAGTCGCTCAAATTCTCCACCAGATTTTCGATGCGTTCATGCTGCCGCGCTTCAACCAGTTCATTAAAGCCTCTATCCAAGGACCAGCGCATGAACAGATACATGCCGGCAACCACCAGTAAGGTGGTCAACAGAAAGCTCAGAAACAATTTGATGCGGATGGATTTATGCACGTTTATGACTCGTCTATTTTGCCCAACATTATGCCCGGCAACTGTGCAAAAACTATGAAATTAATGCGTACCGGGCCGGAGTTGGCCTAAAATGCGGCGTTAACTTAATTTTTCAGGACGTTTTATGCATATTCTCGGTGTGGATATTGGTGGTTCGGGCATTAAAGGTGCCGTGGTCGATACGGTTACCGGAGAGTTATTGACGGAGCGCCACCGCATCGAAACGCCCCAGCCGGCCACCCCTGAAGCCGTGGCGGCGGTGTTGGCGCAACTGGTTCTGCACTTCAACTGGACGGGACCGGTCGGCTGCGGCTTTCCGGCCGCGATCCAACACGGCGTGGCCAGAACGGCGGCGAATATTTCCAAAGCCTTTATCGGCACCGACATCGACGCGCTGTTTTCCGAAGCCACCAACTGCCCCTGTTACAACGTCAACGACGCCGATGCCGCCGGCATGGCGGAAATGCAATTCGGCGAAGGCGCAAGGCAAGCCGGCGTCGTGCTATTGGTAACCATAGGCACCGGCCTGGGTACGGCCCTTTTTACCGACGGGCATTTAATCCCCAATACCGAACTGGGCCACGTGTATCTGGACAACGGCCTGGAAGCCGAACGTTACGCCTCGGACGCCGTGCGCAAAATCGAAGATCTGGGCTGGAAAGCCTGGGGCAACCGCTTCAATACCTACCTGACGTTGATGGAAAACCTGTTCTGGCCCGATCTGATCATTCTGGGCGGCGGCGCCAGTAAAAAGTTCGACAAGTTCAAGGAACAATTGAAAGTCGTGGCACCGGTAAAACCGGCCGCCTTCTTAAATCAGGCCGGCATAGTCGGCGCCGCCTTGTTCGCTAAATCCAAGCTTTAACACGGCCGCGCCTGTTCCTGAAGAAAGCCGTCAGTGTGCCATGGCCGCGATTATTCGATTCGACGCTGTCAGCGTAACGGTTCAAGACAAAAACCTGCTCTCTGAAGTCAGTTTTACCCTGCAAGCGGGCGAAAAAGCCGTGCTGTGCGGCGCATCCGGTTCCGGAAAAAGCACTGTTCTAAAAACCCTGCTGGGCATGCACAGACTGGCGGCCGGCGGGATTTATTTTAACGGCCGGCCGTTAAACTCAAAAACCGTGCAAAGCATACGCCGCTATGCCGCCTATATCGGTCAGGAACCCATACTGGGCGCCGATACCGTCCGCAATGCCCTACTGCTGCCGTTTCAATTCAAGGCCCATCGCCACCTGCGGCCGCCGGAAAGCCGGCTGAAGGATGTGTTGCAGCGCCTGCGGTTACCGGCCGAGCTATTAAGCCGGGACTGCGCCGGCATCTCCGGCGGCGAAAAACAACGGCTGGCCCTGGCCCGCGGCCTGTTATTGGAGAAGACTGTTTATTTGCTGGACGAAGTCACCAGCGCCCTGGACGCGGAAAGCAAACAAGCGGTATTCGAGGTGTTTGCCGATCCGCAATTGACGCTGCTGGCCGTGGCCCATGACGCGGATTGGCTGGAGCGTAGCCAGACCGTGTTTGAAATGCATGCCGGGCGGCTGACCCGAACGAGGTGACCATGGAAACCCTGGATATATCGCTAGCGCGCATGGCCTTGCTGTATGGGCTGTGCTTGCTGCCGTGGTCGCTGCTGTGGCTGATCGGCGCCCGTTTGAGCCGCGACATCGGCATCGGCATAGTGCGCATGACGCTGCAACTGGGCTTGGTGGGCATTTATATCAAAACCCTGTTTACCCTGAATAACCCCTGGTTAAACGCCGCCTGGATATTGATTATGCTGATCGTGGCGGATTTCAGCATCCTGCGCCGGTCCGGCCTGAAAGTACGCTATTTTGCCCTGTCCTGTTTTACCGCCGTTGCCGTCAGCATCGTGTTATCCACCGCTTATCTGGTCGTGTTGGTCATCCAGCCGGCGCATTTTTACGATGCCCGCTACCTGGTCCCGTTGGCCGGCATGATTTTGGGCAATTGCATGCAAGGCAACGTCATCGCCCTGGAACGCTTTTATGCGGCGGTCGGCAAAAACCAAACCGAATACACCACCTATTTAATGCTGGGCGCCAGCCGCTGGGAAGCGTTGTTGCCGTACTTTCGCCAAGCCGTCAAAGCCGCCTTGAACCCCAGCATCGCCAATATGGCCACCATGGGCTTGGTGTCCTTGCCCGGCATGATGACCGGGCAAATTCTGGGCGGCAGCGATCCCTGGGTGGCGGTGAAATACCAAATTGCTATCATGATCTGCATTTTTACCAGCACCACGCTGGCCACCGTCATCAATCTGAAACTAAGCCTGCCTATCGCCTTTAACGAGTACGACATGTTAAATGAACAGTTGTTTGCGGACTCCAAGCGCTGAGTAGCCGCCCTTTTATGTGCCGAGCCGCTGCATTTTTTAACCCGCGTATCCCAGTGAAAGCCGTCCCCGATTCAAAGTAACAGCCTATCGGCACCACGTATGCATCTAACTTAATTTGTTGCATCCTGTGATTTTTTCATCAGGAGCCAGCGTAGCCCGGATGAAATGAAATGGAATCCGGGGAATGAAGGCTATCAATCCCTACGCAACTGGGCCGGTAACGATCAACATGCTGTCATTGGTTCTCCAGGCACAATCAAACCGCAAAGTTAGCCGGCCACGCATTAACCGCTTTTGCTACCGCTTTGGTGCATAAACAGCCAGGTAGGTCACGTTGCCGCGATAGCGGTTACGTGACATTTCGAAGTCATGGGCCCAAAATTTGTCAGGGAACGCTATCGCGCACCCTGACCTACCCGACTTTCAAAATATTAAACGATTTCAAATTTCGTGTTGGGTTTTCTCCCGTTATGCCGCGCCGAGCACCGAAGGGTTTGAGCGGTTCAGCCCGGCAGGGGCGATGCAGGGAGGCATCGCGTTTTCCGCGGGGGCTGGGAAGCCCCTTCGGAAAACCCCGCTCAAAGCCTTCGGCGCGCAGGATCAACGCGGCATCCGGGTCGCCTTTTCTTTGGATACTTTCTTTTGGCGAC
>NZ_JANIBK010000146.1 GCF_024505165.1 Methylomonas rivi | reverse complement strand
GGCAACTGCAAGCCATGCCGGCCGGCGGCGTGGTGTTAATCGTCGCGCCGCCGGATCCGTACCGCTGTCCGCCCGGGCCGTACGAGCGGGCCAGCATGATGGCCTATTGGCTCAAGCAGCATAATCCGCGCGCGAAAATCATCATTCTCGACCCCAAGCGCGAGTTTTCCAAACAAGCCTTGTTCGAAGCCGGCTGGAGGCGGCATTTTCGCTACGGTAGCGCCGATAGTCTGATCGAGTGGCATTCGTTGGCCGATAATCCCGTCACCCGGCTGGATGGGCCTAACCGTACAGTGATCAGCGATTTCGGCGACCGTTTCAACGGCGATGTGTTGAATATTATTCCGGCCCAGACTGCCGCGGCTTTGGCCATCGAGGCGGGTTTGGCCGATAAAAGCGGCTGGTGCCCGGTGAACCCGCAAACCAGCCAGTCCCTGTTCGACGACTATATTCACGTGATCGGCGATGCGGCCCGGTTTGCCCCGATACCCAAATCGGCCTTTGCCGCCAATTCCGAAGCCAAGGCCTGCGCGGTGGCCGTAACGAGTTTGCTGCGCGAGCAAGCCCCGCCGGCGCCGCATTGGCTGAATATCTGTTACAGCCTGATTACGCCCGAGCACGGCATTTCCGTTGCCGGTGTGTATGAGTTGGACAGCGAACACGCGCTTGCCGCCGTGAAAGGCGCGGGCGGCATCAGCCCTACCGGTTCCGCGGATTATCCGGCGTTTGAAGCCGCTTATGCGCGATCGGCTTACCGAAGCCTGGTCGATAATTCATTTCTGTGAGTAATTATTAAAATTAATTATCGTGTTATCAATGGCTTATTGGATTGTCTTTTAAACGGATTTTGATTGTGCCTGTTTGCACTTGAAACTAAAAAAGAAACGCAATTTTCATGCAAATTTCCCAAGCATTTGCGGAATCAATGGTCTGGAAACCCAAAACCCCATGATACAATCGCGACTGTTTATTTATTCCGGTTGACTGAGTGAAGAAAAATCCGCTATTTCAAATACTTTTGCTGAGCATGGTGGCCGGCAAAGCTGCTTATGCCGGCAGTTTTGTAGTTGAAGATATCCAGGTTAGGGGCTTGCAACGGATTTCGGCGGGAACGGTTTTCAACTATTTACCGGTTACCGTGGGGGAAACCTTTTCCGAGGACAAACAGGGGGCGGCCGTCAGGGCTTTGTTTAATACCGGGTTTTTCAAGGATATTATCCTGGAACGGGAAGGCGGCACCCTGATTGTCAATGTCGTTGAGCGGCCCTCGGTAGCGAAGATCGTTATTGAAGGCAACAAGGACATCAAAAAGGAAGATTTGGCGGATGCGCTGAAAAAGATCGGTCTGGCGGAAGGCAAGGTCTACAACAAGCAAATCCTCGACAAAGTCGAACAAGAGCTGCGCCGGCAATACTTCAGTCATGGCAAGTACGGGCTGAAAATCAAGACCGAAGTGACAGAGTTGACCCGTAACCGGGTGGGTATTCATATCGACATTACCGAAGGCAGGGTCGCCAAGATCAAGCAAATCAATATCGTCGGCAGCCGGGCTTTCAACAATGAAGATATCAAGAAAGACTTCGAGCTCAGCACCACCAATTTTTTGTCGTTTTATTCCAAGGACGACCAATATTCCAAGCAAAAACTGTCGGCCGATTTGGAAAAGTTGCGTTCTTATTACCTGGACAGGGGTTATATCAATTTCTCCATCGAATCCACCCAGGTCGACATTACCGCCGATAAAAAGGAAATCTATATCACCATCAACGTGAAGGAAGGCGAGGTCTATACGCTGGAAAAAGTCAAACTTTCCGGCGAGTTGGTGGTCGATCCGGAAGAGCTGGTGAAGCTGGTTAAGGTAGGGCCGGGCGAGATTTTTTCCCGCAAAAACGCCACCGAAACCTCCAAGGCTATTTCAGACCGGCTGGGCGACGAAGGCTATACCTTCGCCAACGTCAACATGGTGCCGGAAATCAACGAGTCGAACAAAACCGTGGCCATGACGTTTTTCGTCGATCCCGGCAAGCGCGTATACGTGCGGCGGGTTAATTTTAAAGGCAACACCAAAACCCGCGATGAAGTGATGCGGCGCGAAATGCGGCAGATGGAATCCAGCTGGGCGGCCAGCAGCAAGATCGAGCGCTCCAAAACCCGGTTGGACCGTTTGGGTTATTTCGAGGAAGTGGGGGTGGAAACGCCGCCCGTGGTGGGTTCCGCCGACCAGATCGATGTCAATTACTCGATCAAGGAAAAGGCCTCCGGCAATTTGCAGGCCGGTGTGGGTTATTCGCAGGTGCAGGGTGTGATCTTTAACGCCAACGTGTCGCAAGACAATATTTTCGGTACCGGCAAGCGGGTTAACTTCGCCTTTAACAACAGCAATATTTTGACGCGGTACAACCTGGGTTTTCGCGACCCGTATTTTACCCTCGACGGCGTCAGCATGGGCTGGGATCTGGGTTACACCAAACGTAACGGCTATCAGGCCAATATTTCGCGCTATAACACCAATATCGCCAATGCCGGCTTCAATTTCGGGATTCCGTTGAACGAATTCGATAACCTGGGGTTCGATGTCGACCTTAAGCAAACTGAAATTGCGAGTACCGATTTTTCGCCCCAAGAAGTTAAAACGTTTATCACTGAAAATGGCGATTCATTTTTAACGCTTTCCGGCGGATTGGGCTGGACCCACGACACCATGAATCGGGCGGTATTCGCCACCAGCGGCGGACAGCAACGAGCTTCCGCGCTCGCCACCGTGCCCGGCAGCGATCTGGAATATTTTAAAATCGGTTATAAACAACAGCATTATTTTCCCTTGGCCAGCGACTTTACCTTTCGGGTGTTGGGCGAAGTGGCTTACGGCAACGGCTACGGCGGCACCAGCGAATTGCCGTTTTTCGAAAACTATTTCGGCGGCGGCCCCGGATCGGTGCGCGGTTTTAGACAGAATACCCTGGGGCCTAGAGATACGCCGGTTGCGGGTAGCGGCCAGACCGCCCGGCCGTTCGGCGGCTCCTCCAAGATATACGGTTCGGCGGAGTTGTTTTTTCCGGTGCCTTTTTTGAGCGATGTCAAATCCGTCCGCATCGGTACTTTCGTGGATGCGGGAACCGTCAGCAAAGATTGGCAGATTGACGACATGCGGTATTCCGCCGGACTGTCCGGAGAATGGTTGTCGCCGTTCGGCGCTATCTCCGTCAGCGTGGCTCAGCCGTTTAATTCCTCCAGCACCGATAACGTGCAAAACTTCCAGTTTAACTTCGGCTCAGGATTTTAGTTTGGGCTACCCCGTTTATGCCTTATAATTTGGCGCAGTGTTTTTGTTTTAAATCCCTCAAAAAATCTAACCCGGAGATGGTTGTACTCATGAAAAATAGAATTTCGTTGTTTTTAATGCTGATGTTGGTCGCCGGCGCGAGCCATGCCGAGCTTAAAATCGGTTTTGTCAACGTCGCCAAGGTTTTGGAAAAGGCCCCGCAAGCCGCTAAAGCCAAATCCCGGTTGGAAACAGAATTTAAACCGCGCGATACTGCCCTGGTATCGCAACAAAAGGAAATTAAAACCCTGGAAGACCGCTTGACCCGGGATGCCGCCGTCATGGGAGAAGAAGAACGCCGCAGATTGGAAAAAGACATTGTCGATAAAAAACGGGACGCCATGCGCGCGCAACAAGAGTTTAGCGAAGATTTCAATATGCGCAGAAACGAAGAATTGGGTAATCTGCAAAAGCGCATCGTCGAAGCGGTTAGAGCGTTGGCCAAGGAAGAATCCTTCGATTTATTGTTGACCGACGGCGTCATTTACGCGAACGACGAAATCGACGTCACCGCCCGCGTTCAACAAAAACTGGAAACGCTGTCTCAATAATCGAGGCATTGCGTTTAAATAAAGCTAACTATTCGGCGAATGCCGGCCGATACGGATCGATCGCGTAGGTTGGGTTAGGCGCCAGCCGTAACCCGACTCATCGGCTTATTGGATTCAATAGCTTCGATTGTCGGGTTACGCTCTATCGAGCTAACCCAACCTACTCCGGATAGTTGCAAATAAAGTTCCAATTCGTGCAATCCATCATGACCGTCAAACTCGATATCTTACAAATTCAGGCATTACTCCCGCACCGTTACCCTTTTCTGTTGGTCGATAAAGTGGTCGAGTGCGTGCCGGGCCAACGTTTATTAGCCGTCAAGAACGTCACCTTTAACGAGCCGTTTTTTCAAGGCCACTTTCCGAATTTGCCGATATTTCCGGGCGTGCTGATCATGGAAGCGTTGGCGCAAGCCACCGCGTTGCTAACCTCCCAATCGGACGAATTGATTGCGGAAGGCACTATTTACTATCTGGCCGGTATCGATAATGCCCGCTTCAAGCGCAAAGTGGTGCCGGGCGATCAATTGATGCTGGATATTCGCTATCTGAAACACCGGCGCAACATCTGGTCTTTCGATTGCCGCGCGGAAGTGGAGGGCGAACTGGCCGCCAGCGCGCAAATCATGTGCGCCGCATCGGTAAATTAAATGATCGATTCGCGCGCGGTTATCAACCCAAAGGCCGAACTGGCCGAAGATGTCAAAGTCGGGCCTTTTTCCATTATCGGGCCGGATGTGCAAATCGATGCCGGCACCGAAATCGGCCCGCATGTGGTCATTAAGGGGCCAACTTCGATCGGCAAGGACAATCAGATTTATCAATTCACGTCTATCGGCGAAGATCCGCAGGACAAAAAATACGCCGACGAAGTCACGCGTCTGGAAATCGGCGACCGCAACGTGATCCGCGAATTTTGCACCATGCACCGCGGTACCCTGCAGGACCAGGGCTTGACCAAAATCGGCGACGACAACCTGTTCATGGCTTATACGCATGTCGCACACGATTGCATGATCGGCGACCATGTGATCATGGCCAACGGCGCGTCGATTGCCGGCCATGTGCATGTGGGCGATCATGCCATTCTGGGCGGTTTTACCCTGGTGCACCAGTTTACCCAAATCGGCGAGTACAGCTTTTCCGCCATGGGCAGTGCCATCACTCAGGATATTCCGCCGTTTGTGATGGTGGGCGGCCGGCCGACCCGCCCGCACGGTATCAACTCGGTGGGCATGGAACGCAACGGCAAGTCGCCCGAGGTGATCCGGCAAATCCGCCAAGCCTATAAAATTTTGTATAAAAACAACCTGCGTCTCGAAGACGCTATCGAAGAAATGGAAGGCATGGCCGGCGAAAGCAACGAGCTTTCCAACATGGTCAGTTTTCTGCGTAATGTTACCCGCGGCATCCTTAGATAATTCCGTTCTGATTGCCGGTCTTGATGAAGTGGGGCGCGGCTGCATAGTCGGGCCGGTCATCGCCGCCGCCGTGATCCTGCATCCGGATAAACCCATTGCCGGACTGACGGATTCCAAAAAACTCAGCGAAAAAAAACGCCGCGACTTGGCCGCGCAAATCAAAGCCTCGGCCGTTTGTTGGGCGGTAGGGCGGGCGGAGGCCAGCGAAATCGACACCATCAATATCCTCCAAGCCACCCTGGTCGCCATGCAACGCGCGGTCGCCATGCTGGAGCCTCGTCCTGAGTTTGCCAAGGTCGACGGCAACCGCTTGCCGATACTGCCTTGTCCCGCGCAAGCCGTCGTGGGGGGCGATTTGCTGGTCGCCGAAATTTCGGCTGCTTCCATTCTGGCCAAGGTGGCGCGCGACGAAGAAATGCACACATTGGACCGGCTTTATCCGGGCTATCATTTCGCCGTGCATAAAGGCTATCCTACCCAACAGCATCTAGCGGCTTTGCAACAGTACGGCGCTACGCCGCAGCACCGAACCAGTTTTGCGCCGGTTAAAAAAATCCTGCAGGGCTTGCCATGAACCCCGGTTTCATTCATCTGAGGATACATAGCGAATTTTCGCTGGTCGACGGTATCGTCAGAATCAAACCCCTGGTCAAAAAGCTGGCGGATTACGCCATGCCGGCCGCGGCGATAACCGAACAAAGCAACCTGTTTTCCTTGGTCAAGTTCTATAAAGCCGCCCAAGGCGCCGGCATCAAACCCTTGATAGGCGCGGATGTGTGGGTTTTCAACCCGGACGAGCCGGCCGCTCCGCACCGCTTGACGCTGTTGGCCCGCAACAAGCCCGGCTATGTGGCATTGACCGAATTGATCTCCCAGGGTTACCAACAGGGCCAGCATCAAGGGATACCGATGTTGCAAAAAGACTGGCTGGAACAAAACCGCCAGGGTCTGATCGTGCTTTCAGGCGCCATGGAAGGCGACATCGGTCAGGCCTTGTTGGCGGAAAATACCCAACTGGCCAATCGTTGCGCCGAATATTGGCGGGATTTGTTTCCCGACTGCTTTTATCTGGAACTGCAACGGGTTGGCAAACAGGACGAGGAACGCTACATCAAGCTGGCGGTCGATCTTGCCACGGCGCTGGAGCTGCCGGTGGTGGCGACCAACGATGTGCGTTTTATCGGCAAAACCGATTTCGATGCCCATGAAGTGCGGGTATGCATTCACCAGGGCCGGGTATTGGACGACAGCCGCCGGCCAAAAAACTACACCAATCAGCAATATTTGCGTACGGCCGAGGAGATGGCCGAGTTGTTTGCCGATATTCCGGAAGCGCTGGAAAATACGGTTGCTATCGCCCAGCGCTGTAACGTCGAACTGACCTTGGGCGAAAACTATCTGCCGGATTTTCCGGTGCCGGCAGGCCTGACGCTGGACGATTATTTCCGGCAGGCCTCCCGGCAAGGCCTGGAACAACGTCTGGCGCAACACGCGCCGGTAGGCAAGGGCAGTTTCGAGGACAACCGCAAGGTTTACGATGAGCGTCTGGAAATCGAACTGGACGTGATCGTGCAGATGGGTTTCCCCGGCTATTTCATGATCGTGGCCGACTTTATTCAGTGGGCCAAGAACAATGCCATTCCGGTCGGGCCGGGGCGGGGCTCCGGTGCCGGCTCGCTGGTGGCATACGCGCTAAAAATTACCGACCTGGACCCTATCGAATTCGATCTGCTGTTCGAGCGGTTTTTGAATCCGGAACGGGTGTCCATGCCCGACTTCGATATCGACTTTTGCATGGAGCGCCGCGACGAGGTGATCGATTACGTGGCGCGCCATTACGGCCGCGATCACGTCTCGCAAATCATCACTTACGGTTCGATGGCCGCCAAGGCGGTTATCCGCGACGTCGGCCGGGTGATGGGGCATGCCTACGGTTTTGTCGACCGCCTGGCCAAGCTGATTCCGTTCGAAATCGGCATGACCCTGGAAAAAGCCCTGAAGGAAAGCGCCGAACTCAAGGCCTTGTACGACAGCGAAGAGGAAGTAAAAGCCCTGATCGACATGGCGCGCTCCCTGGAAGGTATTTCCCGTAATGCCGGAAAACACGCCGGCGGGGTGGTGATTTCGCCGACCAAGCTGACCGACTTTGCGCCGCTGTATTGCGAGCAGGGCGGCGGCAACCTGGTGACTCAGTTCGACAAGGACGACGTCGAGGCGGTCGGCTTGGTCAAGTTCGACTTTTTGGGTTTGCGCACGCTGACCATCATCGACTGGGCCTTGCAGACCATCAACCGCCAGCGCGCCCAGCGCGGCGAGGAGCCGGTCGACATCGCCCAAATTCCGCGCGACGACTTGCCCAGTTACGAATTGCTGAAAAACGCCCAGACCACGGCGGTGTTCCAGCTCGAGTCCAGCGGCATGAAGGCGCTGATCAAAAAACTGAAACCCGACTGCTTCGACGACATCATCGCGTTGGTGGCGCTGTTTCGGCCCGGCCCGCTGGAATCGGGCATGGTGGACGATTACATCAATGTCAAACACGGCGCCAAGGCCGAGTATGCCCATCCCTTGCTGGAACCGATTCTGAAACCCACCAACGGGGTTATTCTGTACCAGGAACAGGTGATGCAAATCGCCCGCGAACTGGCGAATTACACGCTGGGCGGCGCCGACATGCTGCGGCGTGCCATGGGTAAGAAAAAGCCGGAAGAAATGGCCAAGGAACGGGAAAAGTTCATGTCGGGTTCGGTGGCGAACCGGATCGACGCGGGCATCGCCACCTACGTGTTCGACTTGATGGAAAAGTTCGCCGGCTACGGTTTCAACAAATCGCACTCGGCCGCCTATGCGCTGGTGGCTTATCAGACCGCCTGGCTGAAGGCGCATTATCCGGCCGCCTTCATGGCGGCGGTGATGTCGTCCGACATGGACAACACCGACAAGGTGGTGGTGTTGATAGACGAATGCCGGGAAATGAAACTGACTATTTGCCCGCCGGACATCAATGTTTCCAATTACCACTTTACCGTCAACGATAAAGGCCAGATCGTTTACGGCATCGGCGCCATCAAGGGCGTCGGCGAAAACGCCATCGAGGACTTGATCAAGGAGCGCAACGCGAACGGGCCCTATGCCGGCCTGTACGACCTATGCAAGCGGGTCGATTTGCGCAAGGTCAACCGGCGGGTGCTGGAAGCCTTGATCAGGGCGGGGGCCCTGGATGCCATCGACCCTAACCGCGCCGCGCATCTGGCCGAATTAACCACCGCGTTGCGGGTGGCCGAACAGCACGGCAAGATGGCCTTGGCCGGCCAGAACGATTTGTTCGGCCTGGGCGAGGATGATACGGATGACGGCGAAACGGAAGCCTATGCCAATCTGGTTGAGCCGTGGACGGAAAAAGAAAAGCTGGAAGCGGAAAAGCAAACCCTGGGCTTGTTTCTGACCGGCCATCCGATTGCGGAATATCTGCCGGAATTGAAACAATTTACTCACGGCACCTTGGGCAGTCTGGAAGCCGACGCCGGACGCATCAAAGGCAAAATGGAAGCCAGGGTGGCGGGTTTGATCGTGGATATCCGCACCCGGCAAACCAAGCAAGGCAAGATGATGGGCTTCGCCACCCTGGACGACCGTACCGGCCGCCTGGAAGTGGCGGCGTTCAGCGGTATTTTCGACAAATACCGGGATTTGCTCTCCAAGGACACCATTCTGGTGGCGGAAGGTTCATTGGCCATGGACGACTTTACCAACAGCCTGCGCATGACGGCGGAAAAACTCTACGGCATGGAAGAAGCCAGGGAAATGTTCGCCCGCGGCATCGTGTTGAACTGGGATGCGGCGCGCTGGCCGGAACCCGGCGCTTTTGCCGATAGGCTCAAGCAAATTTTGCTGCCGTTTCGCGGCGGCGACTGCCCCGTCGCCATCGAATACACCGCCGACACCGCCAAGGCCTCGCTGCAACTGGGCGACGACTGGCGGGTGCGGCCCGGCGACGAACTGTTGATTCGATTGCGCCGATTGTTGTCGGCGGATGCCGTAACGGTCAAATACCGGAATTGATCGGCTTAGCGCTGCGGAAAAGTCCACAAATAAGTGTCCTTGGGAAAGCCGGCCGAAATGGCTTGTTGCTGCAGTTTTTTCGCCTCCTCCAGCGTCAGTTGCTCGCCGATAACCACCGCGTAATAGGGGTTGCCGCCGTAAGGTTCGTAAACCTCGGCGGAAAAATTAGGGTAGTTGTCGCGTAACCGCCGGACCTGTTGTTCGGCGCCTTCCTGGGTTAAGTGCGAACCGGCAACCACAAACCAGACATTCTTCGGCAACGCGCCGAAAAATCCCCGGTAAATTTGTTGCGCGGAGGTTTCCGCCGGCATGGTAAAGCGCTTGAGCGCCGGCTCGGCTTGCGCATGGGCCGCGGACACGATATACCAGGAAACCTGTTGGTTTGGGGCCGCCGGCGCATCCGGCAGGGCAACCCGGCCGCCGTTCATGGCGGCGGTTAT
>NZ_JANIBK010000145.1 GCF_024505165.1 Methylomonas rivi | reverse complement strand
TCAATTGATTTTCAAAGGAATAAATTTAAATCGGTTTTGACGCTTAAACAAACAGAGGATGTGTTTGATGTTAAGTTATTATACGAAGACTATGAAAACAAGTGCATCCAAATTGCAGAAAAATTTGAGGCTCGAAAATGGATAACTGATGCATCAAAAAATGCTAGCAGCGTCAATTTCGCTACGCATGTTATAAAGCTTACACACTCAAAAATCGACAGCTCTTCATTCTATGACAAAATTGATTCACAAAGCTTAAAATTTCTTACTACTTCAAGTTTAAAGGAGACGAAGGTTGATGGCGCAGTTAGCGGGAACCAATATGCTCCTGTTTATCAATTTCTAGAGTTAGAGTTAAACGGAAATAAAATGTCTTCGGTATTCGCCGACGAAGAAAATGAAATTCTTAAGCCATTTACAAATAGTCATGAAGAACTTAAACAGTGGAATAAAGGTTTTAGAAAATCATTGGCTGCGGATGGTGTTAGTAGTCATTCACTAGCAAAACAAGTATTCTTTCCGATTGAAGAAGATGAACTGCAATATCATTTGTTGTGTCCAGTAAAATCATCTTCACTGGCTCAAAGTATTTATGAAAAGACTTTTGATGATGAACAAAAGAATATTAAAAAGTCACAAGATAAAAATAAATATTCAAAATCAACCTCGGCATTATTTTGGAACAAAGCGACTATAAGCGTTACAGCCAGCAATCATAGCAATGCTTCGCAGCTAAATGGTAAGCGAGGAGGAAAGCTTATTTTGTATTCTTGTGCTCCCCCGGATTGGCAGAGCCAACTAAAACTACCAATTCATAGCGTATCGTTTCTATATTCCGTTCATTTACAAAAAAGCAGCCGCACAACGCTTGATTATTTGCGAGATTTTCTAATCCGTCATCAACGCCTGGGTTTGAGTATAAAAGACCCAAAAAATCTGAAGTGGCTTGATAAATGGACAGGCGAAATAATTGATGAAGTATTAGGGTATGCGGCCAATATTCAAAATCTACAGCCTGGCTGGTCAAGTACCGACGATATAAAACTCAAATTGGAACATCAATACTTTCTTGACCCTTATAGGAATAATGATGTCTTTCAAACAGCACGCAAGGCGAGTGATTGGCATACGGTCATTTGTAAAGACTTTGCCCAATGGCTAAACCGTTTATTAATTGGTAAAGACAAGCAATTTACCCCGCAACGTGAACATCGCCGCTTGTGGATGGCATTTATGGATCAACCACTTAGAGACTACATACAAACCATAGAGCAAAACTTTAAAGCGCAGGCGCGGGAACAATCATGAGTCACTATATACTGATAAACCGCGTTCAAGTTCAAAGTGCCAATGCTATTGCCGGTTTTACCTGGGGGTTTCCGGCAATCACACATTTTTTGGGCTTTACCCACAATCTGACTCGTAAATTATTAAATAGAAATGGTTTTAATGGCATTAATTTGAATGGCTGTGCAGTGATTTCACATAATCAGCAAATCCACACTTATAAACCTTACGATTATCAATTTACCCAAAGCCGGAATCCGCCGTATTTAAAATCTCACGACAAAACAGCGACGCCACCTGTCATTGAAGAAGGCAAAATGAACATGGTTGTTTCGTTGCTTATCGGTTACGAAGGGAACTTAGGAAACAGGCAGGATGAGTTTATCAAGTGGTTGAAAAATGCCTGTATGTTACAGCGATTGGCGGGCGGTACTATTTTAGATATAAATGATATCGAAGTTTTTTCTACAGACGATCTGCGGACCATCAAACGTAAGTTATTACCCGGTTTTGTGCTTATGGATCGCTCAAATTATCTCGAGTCGCATTACCAAGCCTTATTGAATGAAAACAGTAATGCTGAATTACTGGATGCATGGATGGACTTTATTACTATCAAACAAAGGGCTAGGCCAAAATCTGATTTGATTACCAATCACCTCGCAGCGTTAGTAAAAAATGAGCCGGAAAATGAGTATTGCGCTCGGCTGTCATCTTGTTGGGACTTACACCAGGAGCACGCTTACGACGAAACCAAAGAACCCGATGCATTGTTGAAAAATTACTTTGATCAGCTGGAATCTAATAAAAATAACCGGAAACTATTGGATCAGTGGCAGAGCTATTGCAAACCTACAGAGGCTACCGAGTCTGATTGGGAATATATTACTAAACCGGAAGCCGGTTATTTAGTGCCGTTGATGGTCGGTTATAAGGCGATTTCCGAGGTCTATCAAAATTCAGTGGTGGAAAATACTCGAGATCACGAAACGCCCGTGTGCTTTGTAGAATCTGTACACAGCGTCGGCGAATGGTTAGGTATTCACCGCTTAAGAACCGTTGACGATTTGAATAACAGTCTCTGGTTTTATCATTATGAAAATAATTGGTATCTCTGTAAACAAAATCGCCAACAAGAAAACGATGAACCTATTTTAGAACATATCATTAACTACGAAGATCCGGAAGACGACTTCAACTAATAACGCGTATTTCCAATACACTTTAATATAAGGAATAAATTCAATGGCTGAAAATAATCAAGAAATAAATCACCCGAGTTTGTTGTCATTTGATCGCAAATTGGAAACATCCGACGGACTTATGTACGGCGGTAACTGGGGCAATGATTTGAATGCCGATGATACTTGGCAACCAGTTTGTATTACCAAGCGTCAAAATCGTTCAACACAAAGCGCACACGGCACCGATGATGCGAAAAAATCTCAGCCAAACCCGGTTTCTTCGGATAGCGACGATGCCAATTTACCCCATGACAAAGACACCTTAAAACTTAAATTTACGCTTCGTATTATCGGTAATATTGGTAGTCCTTATGCTTGTAATGATCCGGGTTTTGAGCAAGCAATCGTCGAAAAAGTACAGGAATTTAAGTCCAACCAAGGCTTTGAAACGCTGGCATTTCGTTATGCCTACAATATCGCCAATGGTCGATTTTTATGGCGCAACCGGGTTTGCGCCGAGAAAATTAAAATTAGCGTTAATTTCGAAGGATTGGAAAAGCCTTTGTATTTTGATGCCTACAACTATTCACTCAATGATTTTTCAAAAAGTGCAAATTGCGAAACATTGAAAATACTCGCCAATAAAATTCAAACTGGCCTGGAAGGCGACAGTAATAGCTTTGTGTTATTGGAAATCAACGCCTATGTGAAGCTGGGAACTGGTCAGCATGTTTTCCCTTCACAAGAAATGAATATGGGCGAAAAGAAAAAAGTATTATTCGAGTTGGATAAAACGGCCGCCATGCACAACGTGAAGATAGGGAATGCGATTAGAACTATTGATGACTGGTATGGCAACGCAGAGTTTCCTATTGCAGTAGAACCCTTTGGTGCGGTTACTCAGAGAGGCGAAGCCTATAGAAGAAATAAAGCCGAAGGAGATTTGTATTCGTTAATGTTGGACTGGGTAAATGGGAAAACTGTCGATAAAGACCAACAAGCCTATGTGGTAGCAAATTTAATACGCGGCGGTGTATTTAGCCGAGAGAGTGAAAAAGGTGAAAAATGAAATATTATTTAGAAATCACTTTACTGCCTAACGAAGAAATCCCCATACATTTCCTTTGGTCGAAAGTATTTCAGCAAATCCATCTAGGTTTGGTGGAAATGCAGGATGCTAAAAGTCGGGTGCCAATTGGGGTTTCATTTCCTGGGCATGTTGCTAATGATCAATTTACTACGCTGTGCAGCAAACTAAGATTATTTGCTCAAGACCAAGCCACGCTAGTCCGCTTCGATGCCCCGAAATGGCTATCTCGCCTGAGCGACTACGTGCATTGCACCAGTATTCGCCCGGTGCCTGACAAAGTGGCGGGTTACGCGATTTACCGCCGCGAACGACCCAAAACTAACCCGGAGCGTTTGGCGCGGCGTTATGCCAAGCGGCACAACCTGGACTTCGAGACGGCATTGAACGGCGTGGTGCAACTTCGCGCTGATTCGAACGGCGGTGCGGTCTATCCCAAATCGTTTCGCTATTGCGAGATGCCGATCCAGCGCGTCACCTCGCCGTTCATTCGCTTGCAAAGCTTGAGTAACGGCCAAAGCTTTTGTTTGTGGATTAAAAAGATCGCGGTGGCGGAGCCGTCGGGCGGCAAATTCAGTAGTTACGGGCTTAGCGCGCTCACTACCGTGCCGGAGTTTTGACTGTTGATGTTGTCGCTTCGACGTGTCAAATGCTGATAGCGGAACACTGGCCGGGTGTCGCGGTAAATGCGCGCACGGCCTAGCCGTTGCTATCGGATAAATGGTCGTCGGCTATGCGTGTTTTGCCCGGCGTCTCGATGTTTTCATTGGTCGAGCAAACTTCGCTTTGGATGGGGGCGAGAATTTTTCCGGAGATTGGACTGGCGTCCATCTTGACGACGTGAATCATGCCATCGCGCGCGAAGATATCGACATAATCGCCAGGATGCAAGTCAATAGCAGTGCAAATCGCTTGCGGCAAGGTGACTTGTCTTTTGTTGTTAAATTTGGGCATAGAGTTACAGTTTCTTTTGACACATGGTTAACAACTGCTGCCGCTCATATTTGTTCAGCGATAATTTTCTTGTAAGTTTGCAAGGCTTTTTTCATGCGTTCAGTCGGTTCTGGCGGATGATCTTGCAAATCAAAAAGCATCTGCCAGTCTTGTTGGGCAAGAGTCATTCGCGGCCTGATATTGATTTTATCCAATCTTGCGCGGCATTTAATCCTCTGAATAGCGGAGACTATGAATACCTGAATAACATTTCGGTTGTTGGTGTTAGTTGTCATAGTTTACCTACTGATGGCTGCAAGCATTGTAGCCATAAATTGTGCGAATAAAGGCCATTATTTGAATTCACGATCCGTATTGCTGAACACCGCTAACAAAACCTACGGATGCTGTAATCCCGAAAGGTGTTCAGGGAGGGCCAAACGCTACGCCACCAACCTAGCCAACGCCCGCTTCCTGTGGCGCAACCGGGTCGGTGCCGAGCGGATCGAAGTGGTGGTCAGCGTCCGCAACCAAGAAGACAAACAAGCCTGGACTTTCGACGCCAAAGCCTTCGACTTGAAAAACTTCGACCACGGCCACCCCGATGTCGCGGCCTTGGCCGACAAAATCGCCGCCGCGCTCAGCGGGCAAAGCGAATTTTTACTGCTGACCGTCGATGCCTATGCCCAAGTCGGCCAAGCCCAGGACGTTTATCCCAGCGAAGAACTGGTGCTGGACAAAGGCAACAGCAAAGCCAAAAAAAGCAAAATCCTCTACCACATCGACGGCCAGGCCGGCATGCATTCGCAAAAAATCGGCAACGCGTTACGTAGCATCGATACTTGGTATCCGGTGAACGAAGACAATCCGCACATCGGCCCGATTGCTGTCGTACCCTACGGCGCGGTCACCAATCTGGGTAAAGCCTTCCGCACGCCTAAAGCCAAGGCCGATTTTTACACGCTGTTCGACCGCTTCGCGCGGGGCGGCGAATTAAGCCAAACCGAACAGCATTACGTGATGGCGGTGCTGGTGCGCGGCGGCGTATTCGGCGAAAGCGGCAAGGATTAAGTCATGCGGTTTTATTTGGAAATCACCTTGTTGCCCAATCCCGAAGTCGGGCTGAATTTTCTTTGGTCCAAAGTGTTTCAACAGCTCCACCTAGGCTTCGTCGAAATGCTGGATGCTGAAGAACGGATGCCTATCGGTGTCGGCTTTCCCAAGTATCGGGCCGAGGACAAGCGGTTTAGCTTGGGCGACAAATGTCGGCTGTTTGCCGCCGACGAAGCCGCACTGGAATGCTTTAATACGCCTCGGCGGCTATCGCGTCTCAGCGATTACGTGCATTGCACCGGCATCCGCCCTGTACCGGAAAAGGTGACGGGATATGCGATTTTCCGGCGCGAGCGCCCCAAAACCAACCCGGAGCGTTTGGCCCGCCGCTACGCCAAGCGGCACGGATTGGATTTGGCAACCGCGCTGAATACTACCGTGGAACTGAAAACACCCGCCGCCGACGCCCGCTACCCGACGACCTTTCGTTATGCCGACATGGAAGCGCCGTCGGTGGATTTGCCGTTCATTCGCTTGCAAAGCCTGAGCGGCGGACAGACGTTTTGTTTGTGGATCGCCAAAACCGAGGTTGCCGCGCCGGTGGCCGGCGGTTTCAGCGCCTACGGCCTGAGCAGTGCCGCCACGGTACCGGAATTTTGACCCAAAATTTTCCGCTCTTTAACAATGTGAACAAAATCAGCTGGTTACATCCAATGGTTTTGCGGATGGTAAAAATGGGTTAATCCATTCGCAACCCTTGTCGCAACCGGCTTCCCGTTTCTTTATAATCAGTTCGCCGCCGCACAGGCGGCTTAGAAATATGGACTACCCTATTGTTGGCTTGGCTGCTAGTTCGCCGCCGCACAGGCGGCTTAGAAAGTCAGTGTCGCCAGATTGCAGGTAATTTTTGAGTTCGCCGCCGCACAGGCGGCTTAGAAAATTACCAAATCGAAGAAACATCGTCGTAACAAGTTCGCCGCCGCACAGGCGGCTTAGAAAAAAAGTGCCAAGCGTCAACCCCCTGGTGGCAGGTTCGCCGCCGCACAGGCGGCTTAGAAATAACGGTGCGACATGTAAGATGCGTTATATAGGTTCGCCGCCGCACAGGCGGCTTAGAAAATATAAAGCGTAAATCAAAGCCAGTTATATAAGTTCGCCGCCGCACAGGCGGCTTAGAAAGCTGACAATTCACGAGTCGCAAAACGCGGAGCGTTCGCCGCCGCACAGGCGGCTTAGAAAGTTAAGGCGCTGAATGCGTACCGTCTAGCGTAGTTCGCCGCCGCACAGGCGGCTTAGAAAAAAAGATGTAAACCTTGGAGGACAAGACGGAAGTTCGCCGCCGCACAGGCGGCTTAGAAATTGTGACCAACAACACATTGTTGCAAACCAGCGTTCGCCGCCGCACAGGCGGCTTAGAAATAATGAGCACATTTGCAAAAAACCATGCCCGGGTTCGCCGCCGCACAGGCGGCTTAGAAAATTATGTGGAACGGCATCGTTGTTAAGCCAATGTTCGCCGCCGCACAGGCGGCTTAGAAAATAAAGTCAATCGGATCATCTTTCGCATTTGCGTTCGCCGCCGCACAGGCGGCTTAGAAATCATCGTCTGCGGCAATCCCCGTTAAGGCGCTGTTCGCCGCCGCACAGGCGGCTTAGAAAAAGTATTATTTAACCCATTTCCGTCTATGTGAGTTCGCCGCCGCACAGGCGGCTTAGAAAATTAGATAGCCTCGATTGTGACGGTTACGGAAGTCCGCCGCCGCACAGGCGGCTTAGAAAGTGCCAGCGCCTGACTGGAAAACCCAAGCTGAGTTCGCCGCCGCACAGGCGGCTTAGAAAAGCAGGGCAACAGCCTGCTGTTCGATGTAACCGTTCGCCGCCGCACAGGCGGCTTAGAAATCGTCTAGCGTGACGTAGGACGGCGCTCCCGGGTTCGCCGCCGCACAGGCGGCTTAGAAATGAAAGAAGTGGAGTTTTACCAGTCCTGTAGGGTGGGCACGGTTTATGTGCCCACGCGGATCGGCTCACGGCTTGCGCGGTCAGCGAGAGGCCTTGTGATCCATGCCGGGCTGGTCAGCGACGGCAGAGCAAAGCGAAACCCAGAATTAAAGCTGGGTTTCACGTTATTCAACCCAGTCTACAGACCTTCGGCGTCAACAGGCCGGCCGTTAATCCTACAACTCCCTAGTCGCACTAAAAGTAATATCCGGCCAACGCTCTTCGGTCAATTGCAGGTTTACCCGGCTGCTGGCCAGATACACCAAAAAACCGCCGCCGTCTTCGGCCAGGTTTTCAAAAGCCTTGTTTTTAAATTCTTCCAGTTTGGCCGGGTTTTTGGCGCTGATCCAGCGCACGGTGTTGATCGGCGAGGCGTCGTAGACGCATTCGACGTTGTATTCGTTTTTCAGCCGGCTGGCGGTGACGTCGAATTGCAGAATACCCACGGCGCCCAAAATCAAATCGTTGTTTTTCAAGGGTTTGAACAGCTGGGTGGCGCCTTCTTCGGTCAGTTGCACCAGGCCTTTTTGCAGGGCTTTGGCGCGCAGCGGGTCTTTTAATACCACGCGGCGAAACAATTCCGGGGCGAAGTAGGGGATGCCGCCGTATTTCAGGGTTTCGCCCTGGGTAAAGGTGTCGCCGACCTGGATGGTGCCGTGGTTGTGCAAGCCTATGATGTCGCCGGGAAAGGCTTCTTCGACGTTTTTGCGGCTGTCGGCCTGGAAGGTGATGGCGTTGGCTACCGTGATGCTTTTGCCGACGCGGACGTGGTGCATTTTCATGCCCTTGTCGAATTTGCCGGAACAGATGCGCATGAAGGCCACCCGGTCGCGGTGGGCGGGGTCCATGTTGGCCTGGATTTTAAACACGAAACCGGTGAATTTTTCCTCGATCGGCTCGACTTCGCGTTGTTCGGCCTGGCGCGGTTTCGGCGCGGGGGCGTATTCGGCGAAGGCGTCCAGCAATTCGATGATGCCGAAGTTGTTGATGGCGGAGCCGAAGAAGACCGGGGTTTGCTCGCCGCGCAGGTATTTGTCCAAGTCGAATTCGTGGCTGGCACCCTTGACCAGCTCTATTTCTTCGCGCAATTCGTCGGCCTGCAAGCCTATCAGTTCGTCCAGGTGCGGGTTGTTTAGGCCTTTGACGACTTCGGCCTTGGCGATCTTGCCGCCGTGATGCGGGCTGAACAATAAAATCTCGTCTTTGTACATCTGGTACACGCCTTTAAAGCGCTTGCCCATGCCGATCGGCCAGGTCATAGGCGCGCACTCGATTTTCAGCACGCTTTCCACTTCGTCCAGCAATTCGATGGGCTCGCGGCCCTCGCGGTCCAGTTTGTTGATGAAGGTCAGAATCGGCGTGTCGCGCAGCCGGCAGACCTCCATCAGCTTGATGGTTCTGTCCTCGACGCCTTTGGCGACGTCGATCACCATCAGGGCCGAGTCGACGGCGGTCAGGGTGCGATAGGTATCTTCCGAGAAGTCCTCGTGGCCCGGCGTATCCAGCAGGTTGATGATGGCGCCGTTATGCTCGAACTGCATCACCGAGGTGGTGACGGAGATGCCGCGTTCCTTTTCCATTTCCATCCAGTCGGAGGTGGCATGCCGGGCGGCTTTGCGGCCCTTGACCGATCCGGCCAGCTGAATTGCGCCGCCGAACAGCAACAGTTTTTCGGTAATGGTAGTTTTACCGGCGTCGGGGTGGGAGATGATGGCAAAGGTACGGCGTCGGTTGGCTTCTGCGGCTATTTCGGTGGTCATGATGTTTGAATGTATGGGTATATCAATTGCTTATTATCGCTGGTTTTAGCGTAAAAAATAAGAGGCGGCGGGTGTCTGCCTTGAGTAGGCCAAGCCAGGGTTTGCTCTTTTCGGGAAGAAATGCCGCGTCCACGGGTGGCGGTCAAGCCATTAAACCATCAGTGTCGGAACGGTGGCAATGCTGGGCCGCGGATTCGGTCGGAATGTAACGGCAAGGGTTAAAATCGCTTGGTCAAGGCCGGACGGAGGACTTAATATCGGCCGGCCGCGTGCCGGTGCGAGCATGCCGTCGGTTTTTTGCCGCCGATGGCGCTGCGTTGTTATCGAAAATCCCGGTATCGAGCCGCGTATTGGCATCGATACCGGGGAGGTCGGAAAGGCTTCGCTTAATCGTCGGAAACCGAAGCCGCCGGAGCGTGATTGGCGTCGCTGTGTTTGGCGGCTTGCGGCTCCGCTTCCGCGCGCTGTTTGCGCTCGACAAACTCGCTGTTATACGGGCGTGGTTGATGTTCGCCGGTTTGCGCGCCCGGTGCCGGGCCGACA
>NZ_JANIBK010000144.1 GCF_024505165.1 Methylomonas rivi | reverse complement strand
AAAAAGTCAGCGGCCACGTGGTTAAATCGCCCATGGTCGGTACTTTCTACCGTTCCGCGTCGCCAGGCTCGCCGTCGTTTGTGGAAGTCGGCCAGTCGGTTGCGGTCGGGCAAACCTTGTGCATCATCGAAGCGATGAAAATCCTTAACCAGATCGAAGCCGATAAAAGCGGCAAGATCAAGCAAATTCTGGTTGAAAACGCCCACCCGGTTGAATACGGTCAGCCTTTATTCATTATTGAATAACAGGCCGGGTGACTACTATGTTCGAAAAAATTGTTATAGCCAACCGGGGCGAGATAGCTCTACGCGTATTGCGCGCTTGCCGCGAGCTGGGAATTAAAACCGTCGCGGTATTTTCCGAAGCCGACCGCGATTTGAAACATGTACGTTTGGCGGACGAGGCCGTCTGTATCGGCCCCGCGCCTTCCGCGCAAAGCTATCTGAATATTCCGGCCATTATCAGTGCGGCGGAAGTGACCGACGCTCAAGCGATTCATCCCGGTTACGGTTTTTTGTCCGAGAACGCCGATTTTTCCGAGAAAGTCAGCCAAAGCGGGTTTGTGTTCATCGGCCCAAAGCCGGAAACCATCCGCATGATGGGCGATAAAATCTCCGCTAAAAAAGCCATGCTGGAAGCCGGCATTCCCTGTGTGCCCGGCAACGGCGACCCCTTATCCAATAACGATGAAGCCAATCTTAAACTGGCCAGGGAGATCGGTTATCCGGTGATTATCAAGGCGGCCGGCGGCGGCGGCGGCCGCGGCATGCGGGTGGTGCATACCGAAGCGGCGCTAGTCAATGCGATCGAGTTGACAAAAGCCGAAGCGATGTCGGCGTTCGGAAACGGCACCGTCTACATGGAAAAGTTCCTGGAGGACCCGCGGCATATCGAGTTTCAGGTGTTGGCCGACTCGCACGGTAATGCCATACATCTGGGCGAACGCGATTGTTCGATGCAGCGCCGCCACCAAAAAGTGGTGGAAGAAGCACCGGCGCCCGGTATTACCGAAGAACAACGTAAACAAATAGGCGAGCGTTGCGCGCGGGCATGTATCGAGATCGGTTATCTGGGTGCGGGCACCTTCGAGTTTTTATATGAAAAGGGCGAGTTTTTCTTTATCGAAATGAATACCCGGGTACAGGTGGAACACCCCGTCACCGAAATGATCACCGGCTTCGATATCGTTAAGGAACAGTTGCGGATTGCCTTCGGCTTGCCTTTGTCCGTCACCCAGGATCAGGTGCGTTTTACCGGCCACGCCATCGAATGCCGCCTGAATGCCGAAGATCCGAAAACCTTTATGCCCAGCCCCGGCTTGATCGACCAGTTCCACATGCCGGGCGGGCCGGGTATCCGTTGCGAAACCCATATCTATAACGGTTATAAGGTGCCGCCGTATTACGATTCCATGATAGGCAAACTGATCGCGCACGGCGACGACCGCAATAGCGCGATCGCCCGCATGAAAACCGCGCTCAGCGAAATGGTGATCGACGGCATTAAAACCAATATCCCTCTGCAACAAAGCATCATGGCCGATTCGGCATTTGCCGCGGGTAGCCAAAACATCCATTATCTGGAAAAGAAACTGGGTATTCATTAATACAGTAACGTGCGCGCCGGGCATGGCGCGCACGGCTTACTCATCATCTAAAGCAGACTATGGCATGGCATCAGCTTTCAGTTGTGACTGACGAGCATACCGCTCCCGAGTTGTCGGATTTTTTTAGCGAATTGGGCGCGGTCTCCGTGACGTATAGCGACGCAGAGGACGAGCCGGTCTACGAGCCGGCCATCGACCAGACCCAAATTTGGAGCAACACCCGGGTTACCGCTTTATTTGAATTGGACGCCGATCCCGACGTGGTACAAACCCTGGTGGTCAACCAGTTCATCGGCCGGCCGCTACAACAATGGGTGACGGAAGTGATCCAGGATCAGGCCTGGGAACGGGCTTGGATGGAGCATTTTCAGCCCATGCAGTTTGCCGGCAAGTTGTGGGTGTGCCCCAGCGGCCAGGAAGTCGATGACGCGGGCCAGGTCTGCATGACGCTGGATCCGGGCTTGGCCTTCGGTACCGGTACGCATCCCACGACCGCCTTGTGCCTGGAATGGCTGGCGGGCCAGGATTTGCAACAAAAAGTCATGATCGATTACGGCTGCGGCTCGGGCATTTTAGCGGTCGCGGCCTTGTTGTTGGGTGCCGAACATGCCCATGGCGTGGACATCGACCCTCAAGCATTGACCGCAACCCAATACAACGCCGAGAAGAACCGGGTGTTGGCTCGCATCAGTTATTACCTGCCGGAACAGTTTGCCGTGGCCGGCGCGGAGATTGTGGTGGCGAACATTTTGGCCAAACCCCTGATCGAATTGTCTGCCGTCATTGCCGCCTTGGTGAAACCGGGCGGGCGCTTGATTTTGTCTGGCATCTTGAACGAGCAGGCCCAAGCCGTGGCCGAGGCCTATCGGGCCCAAGGCCTCACGGTCGCCGAGCCGGTCAGTCGGGAAGACTGGTGCCGTCTGGATGCCGAGAAGCCGGCGTAAACATGTTTAGCCGCTGTCCGTATTGCGATTGCCAGCAACAGCTTACGCCCCGGCAATTGCGCGAAGGCCGGGGGGTAACGGCTTGCGTTTCTTGCGGAAAATCCTTCGATGCCTTGCCCTCGCTGACCGAGACGGCCGACGAGACGGTTAGTTCTCCGCAACATGAAGACTTGCTGCTTGCCGCGGCGGACAAACAGCCGGTGGGCAAGGGCTGGCGAATCGGCAACGCCTTGCTGTTAATGGTTCTGCTGGCGCAAATCGGCTACTTTGAAAGCGATAGTTTGCTTCGGCAACCTTGGATCTACCAAGGATTGACGCAATTTTGCCGCATCACGGGTTGCCGTATGCCCGCCTATAACAATCCGGCGGAATGGTCGCTATCGCACAGCGAATGGCAAGCTCATCTCGATCAACGCTATGTTTTAACGGCTGCGTTGACCAATCAGGCCGCGTTTGCCCAAGCCTTGCCGGCCTTGAAACTTACGCTCAACGATTACAGCGGTCGCTTACTGGCGGAACGGGTGTTCCGGCCCGGGACTTATACCCGGGATGCTCTGTTGGCCGCCAATCATACCGAACAGATACAGCTACCTTTAGTCGTCTCCGCGCCCGATGTGGCCGGCTTCACTCTTACTGCGATGTAAAGCATGGATTATCCCGAGTTATTCCTAAAAAAACACGAAGACAAGCGCCTGCGGCAAGGGCATCTATGGGTGTTCAGTAACGAAATCGATACCAAGCGCAGTCCGCTGGATGCCTTCGGCGCCGGTGACGTCGTGGTGGTCAACGATAGCGGCGGCAAGGCGTTGGGTCTGGCTTACCTCAACCCCAACGCGCTGATTTGCGCGCGTTTATTGACCCGCAAAACCAATATAGCCATAGGCGAAAAGTTTTTCAAAGCCCGCCTGGCGCAGGCCTTGGCTTTGCGGCAGCGTTTGTTCGAGCGACCGTTTTACCGGCTGGTGTTCGGCGAGAGCGACGGCTTGCCGGGTTTGGTTATCGACCGCTATGACGCAGTGCTGTCCGTGCAAATCACCACCGCCGGCATGGAAGTACACAAACAATTGCTGGTGAAAGTGTTGGTCGATTTGCTGCAGCCGGCGGCCATCCTGTTAAAAAACGACACCAGCCAACGGCAATTGGAGAATCTGAGTTTGGAGCCGGAACTGGCCCATGGCGAGCTGCCTGAAAAACTGTTGATCGAAGAAAATAATGCCCGCTTTTTGATCAATGTCGCGGAAGGCCAAAAAACCGGCTGGTTTTACGATCATCGTTGCAGCAGGGCCCAGTTTGCCGGCTGGTCCAAGGGCCTTAAAGTGCTCGATTTATTTAGTTATGCCGGAGCCTGGGGTATTACCGCCGCGGTTGCCGGGGCGGTGGACGTGACTTGCGTGGATAGCTCGGAAACCGCGTTGGCTTTGGCGGCGGAAAGCGCGGCTTTGAACGGCGTGGGGGAAAGCATGCGGTTCGTGCGTAGCGATGTGTTTGACTATTTGAAACAGGCCTGGGAACAAAACCTGCATTTCGACGCCATCGTGTTGGATCCTCCGGCCTTGATAAAGCGTAAAAAAGATTACAAAGCCGGTTATGAAGCCTATCGGCGCCTTAATCATCTGGCCTTGCAGGTTCTGTCCAACGACGGCCTGCTGGTTTCGGCGTCTTGCTCTCACCATTTGAGCCGGGCCGATTTGCACGAGATTTTGCGTTCCTCTGCTCGGCATATCGACCGGCATTTGGTATTTTTTGCCAGCGGCGGCCAGGGGCCCGACCATCCGGTGCTGCCGGCCATGCCGGAAACGGAATATTTGAAAACTTTTTTTTGCGCGGTATCCGGGCGCATATAAAGTCTGTTGTTATGAAAAAAACTGTCGACCCTTGCGAGCTGTGCGGTCAACCTGTAAAAGTGGCGGGATTTAGTTACCGCCATCCAGCCGGGTTGAAGCAATTTTGCTGCGAAGGTTGCTTACGCATTTTTCAATTGCTCGAACCCGAGCAGCCCTTAAACCCTCAATCCACGGAGAAAACTTCATGAAAGCCTGCGAATCCTGCGGTGACCGCGTCAATATCGGTTGCCACCATCAAAAAATGTCGGTGACATCCAGGGCAATTGGCCTGTTGTTTGTCTACCTGCCTATTTTGACTCTGCCGTTTGTGATTACCAGCGCCTATCTGACCTATTACAGCTTGAAGTTTGTTGGTGCGCAAAATGTTAAAAAATGGGGTGATTTTCTGCCGGACCGGGCCAGCCACCGGTATAACTTGAAAAACCAGATTGTCATGGACGGTTCGTTCAAGCTCAGCATGGCGCAATCCAAATTATTCTGGATTCTGAACTGCACCTGGTACTGCCCCTATAGCGTCGGCTTGTTCGAATGGCATGCCTACCTGGTGAAAGTGGTCGAAAACTGGTGGTGCCCGTTCGGCCACAGCCGTAAAAACAGCTATACCGAAGGCGCCATCGACCAATCCTTCTGGCACATTTATCCGGAAGAAAAAGCCAAATTGACCGAAGACGATAAAAACAATCCGATTTTTACCGCCGATGCGGACAAGGCCGAAGGGTAGGCAAATCCGGACCGGCGGACCTTTTTAAAGGGGGGTGCCGGTGTGAAATGGGTCACATGGTTTTTTTCGGCTAAACTTATCCGTCAACAGCCGGGCGCACGGTTGCATTCTGTCCGCCGCCGGTAACCGGCAATTCAGCGATAATTTTTAGCAGGTAAAGCCGATGTCCAACGTTTATAGCTACGGTCACTATTCGAGCCCGGGCCGCCGCCCGTTCCTAACCTTAAAATTGAGCGCCGCGATCGCGGTGCTGATGGCGGCGGCGTCCAGCCATGCTCAATCGGTTTCGAATATCAGCGGTTTGCTGCAAGCAACGCCGCAGTTGGATACCACGCAACAAAGTATGGCGAATGTCATTGAAATCGCCTGTCCGCAAGGCACCAATCTTGCCGATTTTCAGGCGCGTTGTAATGAGGTTGTGACCGCGGCACAGCAGGGAGCCGTAAGCGACGTTTTAAATTCACTGCAACAAGTCTCTCCCGAGCAGATTCCCTCTCAAGGTGTCTCCGCCACCCGTACCTCGTTTAATGTGATTGCCGGGCGTTTGGCGGCCATCAGGGCAGGGGCCAGGGGCTTTCAAGTGGCGGGGCTGGGGAAAAATGCGTTGCCGGTCAATCTGGCCTCGCTACCCTCGGCGGCCGGCGGCGCGGCAGGGGATATAGTAAGCGGCTGGGATAAATTGGGCGGCTTTATCAACGGTAATTTCAATACCGGTAGCGTCGACTCCGAATTCAACCAACTGGGCTATAACTTCAATAGCGGCAGCATCAATTTCGGTCTCGATTACCGATTCAGCGATGCCTTGGTGATCGGTACCGCATTTACCTATATGCGCAGCGAATCCAGCTTCGATCGCAGTGGCGGCAGCCTGGACAGCAATGCGTATACAGGGGCGTTTTATGGCACCTATTACGCTACCGACAATCTCTATTTCGACGGTATCGCCAGCGTCGGCGGCGTCAATTACGAATCCACCCGGCACATCCAATACAGTGTGCCGGCCGAGACGGTGAATGCATTGGCCAAAGGCACGCCAGGCGGTAATCAGTATGCGATCAGTTTCGGCGGCGGCTACAACTATGCGATGCAACAATGGACGTTTAACCCTTATGCCAAAGTCAATTACCTTAAGCTGGACGTAGACGGCTTCAGCGAAACCGGCGGTGCCGGTTGGGGGATGGCGTATAACGATCAAACGGTCGAGTCGGTCACCACCACGCTCGGTACTCAGGTTTCGTATGCCATGAGCACTTCCTGGGGCGTGTTAATGCCCAACATTCGCGGCGAATGGCATCATCAATATAAAGATGGCAGCCGCAATATTGCGGTACGTTTCCTGGGCGATACCACCAGCGGCTTATCCTTCAATACCGTGACTAGTTCGCCCGACCGCAACTATTTCACGGTCGGAACCGGCGTATCCGGTACCTTTGCCCACGGCATCAGCGGTTTCTTCAATTACGACGCCCTGCTGGGTTACAGAAGCGTGGAAAGCCATTTGTTCACATTAGGCGCCCGTCTGGAGTTTTAGCCGAGTGTCTGTCCGCTGGCGCGTTTCGTTAGGCCGATTTTCTCGGGGCGCATCTTTTCCCGGAAGAATGTAGCGCCGCCTTCGCTTCTGTCCGATTGATCTCTTGTAACCCTGGGTTCTTTGGTTTTCGGTTTGCCTTGAGAGCTCGGGGCGGGGCCGGTCCCACCCGGAAGCGGCCCGGCACAAGGCGTGGAGAAATAGGCAAGCTTTATTCCTGGTCACCAAGGGCTGATAGCAAAAAAAATACGCCTCTGTTTGGCCGATAGATAGTTTTCGGCCCGAGCCTTAAAATTTATTGTTTTAAACGGTAGGCGGTCTGGTGTATAACTTATGCGGATTGCGTTACCGCCCTATTTTTCCTAATTATTTTCAGCGGCTAGGCAAGGATCGATTCAAGCAATTTAGCAGCCGTTGATATCGAGTCGCTTGCGGCGCCGATCGATTGGCTCCCGATCCCGCAAAGCGCGGCCGAAAATTATTCATTATTTTTGTAAGGTATATGGAAAATTTTTCGACCCCTTCAAAAAGATTACTCTCCGGCCTTAATGCTCTAAGACAAGGCGGTAGGTTAGCGGATTTCCTTCTGCTGTTTCTGCCTCTCGTGGCGCTGGTCGCGGTAGGTACCTGGTCTTTGGGCGAATCGCGCATCAGAGTCGAAACATCCATGTTGATGGCCGAGGAAAATGCCTATGTGGAGTTGAGTCAGGGGCGTTTGGACCAGGAATTGGCGGTGCCGATCCGCCATCTGGTCAGTTTGGTCAATGAAGCGCAAGTGCGCGGGGTTTACGAGGCCCTGGAGGAGCACGACCCCGTGTCGATGCGCGAGGCTTTTATTCCCTTAATGTCGCGCAACCCCAGTTACGATAAAGTGCGCTGGATAGACGAGCACGGCCGGGAACGCGTGCGCGTCAATAACCGGGATGGACAACCGGTTCCGGTGCCCGAAAGCCAATTGCAGGACAAGCGCGACCGTTACTTTTTCATCGATACCATGCGGCTCGAAAATGGCGTGATTTATATATCGCCGCTCGATTTGAACATGGATAACAACCAAATCGAGATGCCGCTTAAACCGACCATCAGGGTGGCAACCCGCGTATTCGATGCGGCGGGAAATCCGCGCGGCATCCTGATTATCAACATTGCGGCCCGTTCGATGCTGAATACCTTCGTCAACAGCGCCGGTCCCGCGGCCGGACGCATGATGCTGCTCAACGCCGACGGCTATTGGCTCAAGAGTCCCGACGAGGCCGACGAATGGGGTTTCATGTTTCAGCGGGAAGTGACCTTGGGCAATCGGTACCCGGAAGCCTGGCGGGCAATATCCAAGACCGGCAAGGGGCAAGTCCGGTTGCCGGATGGCGTTTGGACCTGGAACTCGGTATCGCCCGTTCCCGAACGCGATACCCGGCTGGCGCATGACATACACTGGAAAGTAGTCTCCCATCTGCCGGCGAGCGATTTGCAGGTGCTGGAAACGCAGGTTTGGCCGGCCAAGATAGGCAGCGCCTTCATCGTGCTCTCGCTGTTCGGCTTCGGCATTAGCCGCTTGATCCAGGCAAAAACGGCGCGCGCGCAAGCCGAGCAGGCGGCGGCGCTGGCGCGTAGCGAAGCAGAAGCGGCCCATAGGCTACAGGAAGCGCAGGCCGGTTTCCGGATGCTGTTCGAAGCCAATACCAGCGGTTTACTGGTGGTGGATGCCGAGGGCAGGATCGTCATGGCCAACCCTGCCTTCGAAGCCATGTTCGGTTATCCGCTGTCGGAGTTGATCGGCCAACCCTTGGAAATATTGCTGCCCGAACCGGATAGGCGGCCGCACGCGCAATGGCGCGCGGCCTATCTGCACAGTCCCGCCAGTCGAGCGATGGGCGCCGGCCGGGATTTGTACGGCACCCGTAAGGACGGCGGCATTTTCCCGCTCGAGATCGGTTTGAGTCCTTACCGCGATAACGGCCAGGCCTTTGTGTTGGCCACGATCGTGGATATTTCCGAACGCAAACGGGCTCAGGACGCTATCTTGAAAATGAACGATGACTTGGAGCAGCGCGTGGCCGAGCGCACGGCCGAATTGCAGGCGGCCAGACGAGAGGCGGAGCGTCTGGCCAGCGTCAAGGGAAATTTCCTGGCCAATATGAGCCATGAAATACGCACGCCTATGAACGCCATTCTTGGACTGGCTTACCTGTTGGAAAAAGCCAAGCTCGGTTCCGACGAGCTGGCGCTGGTAAAAAAAATCCGCATCGCCGGGCGCTCGCTGCTAGGCATCATCAACGACATTCTGGATTTCTCCAAAATCGATTCCGGCCGCTTGGAAATCGAGCATGCGCCGTTCCGGCTGAACGATGTGTTGGATAACGTGGCTACGCTGATGTCGGCCGTGGAATATAAAAAAGATGTCGAATTTATCATGGGGCCGGCGCCGTCGGGTGTCGATTGTCTGGTCGGGGATGCCTTGCGCCTGGAACAGATACTGGTCAATCTGATCAGCAACGCCCTCAAGTTTACCGAGCGCGGCAGCGTGACCCTGACGCTGGCGCTAACCGGCACCGGCGAAGGGCGGGAGGGTTTGCGGTTCAGCGTCAAGGATACCGGCAAGGGCATTGCCGCGGACAAGCAGGCGGAAGTGTTCAACGCCTTTGCCCAGGAAGATACCTCCACGACGCGCCACTTCGGCGGCACCGGGCTCGGGTTATCGATTTGCCGCCGCCTGGTGGAATTGATGGCGGGCGAAATCGGGGTGGTCAGCGACCTAGGCCGGGGTAGCGAATTCTGGTTTACGGTGCCGATGGAACGCGTCGAGCCGCGGGATTATGTGCAACCCGCCATGGCTTTTCAGAATGTGCTGATTGCCGACGATCATCCGGTCGCGCGCGACATGTTGGCCGCAACCGTACGCAGCCTGGGCTGGAATCCGGAAGTGGTTGCATCGGGCGAAGAAGCCGTGCAGCGGGCCGTTGCCCGGTCGGAGAACAACAAACTGCCCGACATTTTGCTGCTGGACTGGCGCATGCCCGGCATGGACGGCCTCGAGGCGGCTCAACGCATTAGGAAAATGCTGGGCGATTTGCCCGACACGCCGCTGATCGTGATGGCTACCGCGCACGACAGGGACGTTTTGGCGCGCGAAGCGGGCGCGGAAGTCGCCGACGCCATTCTGAACAAACCGATCACCGCGTCCGCCTTGTATAACGCCGTGTCCGAAGCCAGGCTGCGGCGCCGGGGC
>NZ_JANIBK010000143.1 GCF_024505165.1 Methylomonas rivi | reverse complement strand
CATCCGGCGACTGCGCGGCGGCATTTGCCGGCGAGCCGGGGCTGGACATTCTTGAACGCTAAACCATGGAATTAAATCATGACACACACTATTCTGGTCACCGGCGGTGCCGGTTACATCGGTAGCCATACCTGCGTCGAGCTGATTGACAACGGTTTCGATGTCGTCATCGTCGATAACCTCAGCAATAGCAAACTCGAATCCATCCGCAGAATAGAGAAAATCACCGGCCGCTCCATTCCGTTCTATCAAGCCGATATCCGCGATGCCGCGGCGCTCAGCCGCATCTTCCAAAACCATACCCTTGATGCAGTCATTCACTTTGCCGGGCTGAAAGCCGTCGGCGAATCCTGCCAACAACCGCTGAGTTATTACCAAAACAACATCGCCGGCACCTTGGTTTTACTGGAAACCATGGCCGAAAACGGCGTGAAAAGCCTGGTATTCAGTTCGTCCGCCACCGTCTACGGCGACCCGCACACGGTGCCGATTACCGAGCAATTTCCGTTACAAACCACCAACCCCTACGGCCGCACCAAATTATTCATCGAAGAAATCCTCCGCGACGCCAGCGCGGCGGACGCGTTTAACCAAACGCAACAACATTGGAAAATCGCCATCCTGCGCTACTTCAACCCGATCGGTGCTCATCATAGTGGACTGATAGGCGAAGACCCTAACGGCGTACCGAACAACCTAATGCCTTATTTGTCGCAAGTCGCCATCGGCAAACTGCCGATGTTATCGGTGTTCGGCAACGACTATGCAACACACGACGGCACCGGCGTGCGCGATTACATCCACGTGGTCGATTTGGCCCAAGGCCATATCAAGGCCTTGCAGTATCTGATGAAACAAAACGATGACACCGCTGTCTGCGAGGCTTTCAACCTCGGCACCGGCAACGGCTACAGCGTGTTGGACATGATTAACACCTTCGGCCGAGTCACAGGGCAGTCCGTGGCTTACCAAATCGCCCCCAGACGCCCCGGCGATGTCGCCGCCTGTTTTGCCGACCCTGGTCTGGCGCTAGAAAAATTAGGCTGGCGGGCGGAGCGGGATCTGCAACAAATGATGACCGATGTCTGGCGCTGGCAAAACGATAATCCCGACGGTTATGGTTAGATCTGATAAACATATTCTATAAAAACTCACCGAACGCATCGGTACGAGTAAATGCTATTTCAGCTTTAGCCAACAATGCGGAAGAGAATATACCGCGGCACAATATTTATACTGAAAATGCCGCGGCGCCATTAATTTTGCAGGATTTTACTCCCCTTCAAAACCAAGTCCTTACTGGATTTAACGTCGATACCGCCGCTAGCCTGTATGGTAATATCGCGCCCGGAAATGATAATGGTGCCATCCTTTTTCATCACCAGCTTTGAATTACCCACCACCAGTTCTATCGAATCGCCGGCCTGAACTTTCAGGTTTTTACCTACGGTTAACGTGCAATCCTTACCAATCGATAAAGTTTGATTAGAATTGACCCTGAGCGTGGCGTTGCGTCCTACCGAGACATTGCGCTCCGAACCCACCGCAAGACTGTCATTGCCGCCCACGGTTTCGGAGCGATTATTGGGAAAATTATTAATCACGTCAGCCATACCGCTCTCCAGGTAACAAAGTTATGCGTAAACACGCCCGTTTTGCCACGGCGCAACGCGATGGCAGTCTAGTTTGATTAATAAAGCGCTGTCAATCGCGGTAACAGCGAATCGAACAACGCGGCAATAGCACGATACGGCGAGACTTAGGACAAAAAACCGCACGCGGCAAGGCCTCACGGGCGGAATTGTAGATACCGACAGCCGGCAAACACACAAAGAACCGCCGGCACTATCGGAGCGAACCGGTCCTGATAAAACAATCGTAAAAAATCCGCCGCATCCTGTAGCATAGCGACAATTTAAGTCAGCAAAAATCGCCCGCATGAAACTATTGATACGCAACCTATCCCGCACCACCACCGAAACGGAACTCCGCGCCCTGTTTGCCGAACACGGCGCGGTACAATCCTGCTCGCTGGTAATCGACAAGGAAACCGGGGCCTCCAAAGGCTTCGGCTTTGTCGAAATGCCCAAGCCGGGCGAAGCCAAGGCGGCAATTAAACTGCTCAACGGCCTGGACATAGCCGGCAGCAAGATACGCGTCAAGAAGGCGGAAGCAAAACCCGGCGGCGGTGCGGATGACTAAATCCAGCCAACAAGATCCCTTGCATGGACTTACGCTACAAGTGCTGCTCACCCGACTGGTGGAGCGATACGGCTGGGAGGAATTGGCCCAGCATATTCCTATCAACTGTTTTTCCAACGATCCCAGCATCGCCTCCAGCCTGAAATTCCTGCGCAAAACCCCATGGGCCAGGCAAAAAGTCGAAGCCCTTTATCTACAAACTCAGTGGCCTGCGGAAGATAATTAGACCGCCTGCACCATTACCGAAAACTTGGCAAACGGAGCGCCCCTTATGCCAAGGCTTTGTTGATTAGTAAGCGATTTCAGCTAATTCAAAAGGCATGTTCCGTAAACCGTCTTTTCGGCAGGGATTGCCGAAATCCAAACTGCATGGATAGCTCGAAGCTTGCCATTCCCCCGTTCGAGCCTGGGGGGAGGCTCTGCGATGCATGCCGGGCTTTTTGGTTTAACTTAGGAGCAGGCGCATTGGCTTGCGTATTTAGCCGGTTGGCAATGCGAAACCGCAAGTGTCGTAAATGGTTGAATCTCTATAACAACATCAAATCAGGTCGGTCTTATATCCCACGTTACGAGTAGTATTCCAAGCATTCCTTTTCGCGGCCACGGACGACCCGTTTGCCGGTAGCAGCACCTCGCGTTTCGGTAACAACGGTATGTTGCCCCTCGTGATGCAGGTCGTCGTGAAATGAAATGATGACCCAGTCTTTTACGCGCTCCAGTTGATGGGCGCGCGCGGTATTGGAATATAAGGCGGTAAAATGCCAGCCTTTTTTAGTCGCATGCATAATGGGCAGCCAGGCTTCGCCGTTCGGATTGAAACGCTTGGGCGCGATGGTCGGCAAATCGCCCGCTTGGGCTTTTTTACGGTACTGTCCGTCTATTTTCAACAACAGCGCCACCGGCGGTTCCGCAATGGTTTGTTGCGGTTCCGGCTCCGAGCGGGTACGGCGGTAACCCAACACATGGGCGAGCCAGGATTGCACCAGTGCGATTTTTTTCGCGCTAAAACCAGGAACGGTTTTTAAGCGGCCGTTATGCGCCGCCAGCTCCAGCGCTTCCAGGGTATCGATATGCAGCGTTTCGATGATCCGGTGCGCCGACCTCGGGCCGATGCCCGGAATTTGTTCGAATAAGGCGATCGGATCGTGCCCGGTCCGTAAGCTTTCCAAACGACTCATGCGGCCGGTCAGGACAAATTCGTTAATCGATCTGGCGATACCTTCGCCTATGCCGGGAAGCTCCAGCAATGCCGGAAACCCCTCGCGCCGCAGCAATTCCTCGATCGGTTCGGCCGCGGTTTCCAGCGTTTTTGCCGCATTTAAATAGGCATTAACCCGAAACGGGTTGGCTTTCTGCTCATCCAGCAAAGCGGCTATTTCCCGCAGTTTCGACGCAATTTCCTTATTTGTAGCCATGATGCCCCCAAAGACCTGTGGAATAGCGGCGCGTTTTCCGCTACGGTTTTTCCGACCCCTGTAGCAGCATCAGCGCATCTTCAATCTGAAGAAGGCTTACGTCAATGCCATGGCGCTGTTTGATTAACCGCTGCAACAGCGCCGAGTCGAAATTCGCCGGCTGCATGTTCGCGATCATGCCGGATAAATCCTCATTCACCGCCCAAGGGTAGATAAGCCAGCGCCATTCGCCGACCGTTTCGGCATAAAAGTCGGGAACGAACCTGGAAACGGTTTTAAGGTGCAAGGCCGCCGTGCGCATTTCGTTCGCCGTTCCGCATTGCCGGATGTGTTCGACGCCAACCGCAAAGGTATCGCCGCTATCGCAGACGTCATCCAACAGCAGAACATTGCGCCCGGCAATATCGGCGTTTAACGGATATTTGACCAAGGTTTCCTGTTGTTTGAAAGCGCCCTGGTAATGCTCGATTTTGAAACAGGTCAGATCCGGAATGCCGAGCATATCGGACAACAACCGTCCCGGTATATAACCGCCCCGCGCTATGGCGACGATGACATCGATACGGAAATCCGCCGTGCGCAATTGCCGGGCCAGCCGTCGGCATAAGCTATAAACGTCATCCCAGGTAATTAACGTGGCAGGCAATTCTTGTTGCATCTGATAACCTCGGGAGGATTAGGTAACGGTGTTCGGAAACGACAGCTGTCTTTATACGCTCGAAAATGTTAATAACGCTTGTTCGGCAATCACATTCTTCCGAATAGATGCCGCTTCATTATATGGCCCATCGTCAGGTTAAGAAAATGAATCAATCGGGGCTCGGGAACATTACATGAATAACAAGAAAAACACTGTCAATAAAATTGAGTTGGGCATGGGCGACGCCTTGTTGGTAATCGATATACAACGCGATTTTTTGCCGGGCGGCCATTTGGCGGTAGCGGACGGCGATCAAGTGATACCGGTCATGAATGAGTACATCGACTGCTTTATCCGCCGGCAATTGCCGGTATTTGCCACGCGCGACTGGCACCCAAAAAATCATTATTCCTTTATTCGGCAGGGCGGCATTTGGCCCGAACATTGTGTAGCCGGTTCCAATGGCGCTGAATTCGCCGATAACCTGTATCTTCCAGCGGAGGTGTGCATTATCTCCAAAGGGGAAAAAGCGGACACAGACGGTTATTCGGGGTTTAGCAACCCGGCATTGAAGCAACAACTGGAAGCGCTGAATGTCTCGCGCTTGTTCATCGGCGGTTTGGCCACGGATTATTGTGTGCTCAATACCGTATGCGATGCCCTGGACCTTAACTATCGGGTGTTTTTGCTCACGGATGCCATGCGCGCGGTTAACAGGCATGAGCGAGATGGCGAGCGGGCCGTCAAAAAAATGCTGCTAAAGGGTGCGATACCCATTTCGTTCGAGATGATTAAATGACTGAAAATAGCGCATTACTGACCGACCTGTATCAATTGACGATGCTGCAGGGCTATTACGAGCAAGGCATGGAAGAGACCGCCGTGTTCGAGTTTTTTGTACGCAAACTGCCGGAAAACCGCAATTATCTGGTCGCCGCCGGTCTGGAACAGGTGTTGCTCTATCTGCAACAATTGCGCTTTACTCCCGCCGAAATGGCATGGCTGGCCGATAGCGGCCGCTTCAAACCGGCTATGCTGGATCGGCTGAGTGGATTAACCTTTACCGGCGATGTGCACGCCATGCCCGAAGGCACGCTGTTTTTCCCCAACGAACCTATCTTGCGCATCACCGCACCGCTTCCCGAAGCGCAACTGGTGGAAAGCCGAGTAATCAACCTGTTGCATTTTCAGACCTTGATTGCCTCCAAGGCCGCGCGTTCGGTACTTGTCGCGCCGGATAAACTGCTGGTGGATTTCGGCATGCGCCGGGCGCACGGCAGCGAAGCCGCGTTGTTGGCGGCTAGGGCAAGTTATCTGGCGGGTTTCGCCGGTTCGGCGACGGTGGCTGCCGGAATGCAGTTCGGCATTCCCATTTTCGGCACCATGGCGCATTCCTTTGTACAAACGCACGTTAGCGAAAGCCGGGCCTTTATCGATTTCGCCAAGGCCAATCCTGATAACGTCGTGTTATTGATAGACACCTACGACACCGAAGCCGCCGCGCAAAAAGTAGTCGACTTGGCGGCTACCTTGCATGCGCAAGGCATAAAAATCAAGGGCGTTCGCCTGGACAGCGGGGATTTGGCCGATCATGCCCGCAAAGTCAGAGCCATTCTCGACCGCGGCGGGCTTGGCGAAACCACCATTTTTGCCAGCGGCAATATCGATGAATTTAAACTGGCGGAATTGACGGCCCAACACGCCCCGATCGACGGCTTCGGTATCGGCACGCACATGGATACCTCGGCGGATGCGCCCTATCTCGACTGCGCGTATAAATTGCAGGAATATGCCGGAATTGCCCGGCGCAAGCGCTCGGAAGGCAAAGCCACCTGGCCCGGACGTAAACAAGTTTATCGCAGATACGACGATAACGGCCTCCTATGCGGCGATACCGTCACCCTGGAAGGCACACCCTGTGCCGGCCAAACGCTACTGCAATTAACGATGAAGGACGGCAAGATTTTTGACCGGCAGCCTACGTTGACCGAAGCTAGAGACCACGCGCTACGGCAATTGAACAGCTTGCCCGCGCCCTTGCGGCAACCGGCAAAAGCCCCGCCATACCCCGTGAACATTTCCGCCGAACTTCATGCGCTGGCGAAAATTGTCGATCAACGAGATACGGCTTGAAAGCGAAGGCCGAAATATCGGCTTGGGTGACGAGTCTGGATTTAGCGATGGCGACACTATCATCGCTGCCAACCGGCTCTAACCGTGCCGTAACATCAACATAAAGCCACTCGCCACACCTGTAGCACGTCTGATAACCTAGCAAGTTGCCGAAGTTTGCGAGGAAACAACCTCACAATGCTGCATTTAGGTTATGTGTCTTTCGCGCAAAAAATTCCGAGCAAAATGAGTTGAAAGAGAAAAACCGGCCCCTTGTGGTCAATCGATCCATCTAATCCAATGACGGCAATTTGATCTTTACCGGCCCATTTGAGTAGCCTGGATGAAGCGAAGCGCAATCCGGGATTTTCGATAGCCTTCATTCCCCGGATTCCATTTCATTCCATCCGGGCTACGCTGGCTTCTTTTTTGCATTTTGGTTAAAACCACTCATACTTACAATGTAAGTGACAATAAACCGAACTGTTAGCCCAAACGCGATTTCTACATTCTTTAGCAGAGATAAATCATCTACCCCCATTTCAGGTTTTATGACAATCGAGAGAAAAACACACATCAGTGCACAAGTCGCCGAATATGCAATACCGCCATTAAAAGATATGTTGGTATTGGGGAAACAGGCCCCCATAGGTTGCATAGCCATGCGCAGGGCGATAGAACTGTTGGTCACGGCCACTTATGAACATATTGAAATCGAGGATGATGTGATTTCGGATATTTTAATCCGGCAGCGCTTATTGCAGCGCGTATCCAGGGACAAGTTGATTGATTTCGTTTTGACGCATGTAAAACCGTTGATGGGAATCGACGAGGTGATGCACGCCGAAATCGATGTCAAGGTGTTTCTGTCTGAAGGTCGCTAATGGATAGGCTGGTTGTCCGCGACTGTTTTCTGTCTCGGGTCAGTTGTGTGCTGGAAGAAGATCGGCCTGGCGATGTATCAGGCCAGTCGGTATATGCGGTATTCAAAGAATCGGTGGAAACCGGTATTTTTTGCGGACTGGCTACTGAGCGCGACATCGTTCAGCACCCTAACTGGATTTTCGCCGATCTAACGGAACACAGGGAATGCGTAAGCGTTCCTCCGAATGCTAGCGTGACTCGGGCGCTGAAAATCATGGATCAATTTGGCTTGGGCGCTTTGCCGGTGCTTGAGCAGAAGCAATTTTTAGGCGTCGTCACTAAACATAGCATTCTAAATATGCTGTTACAACGCGAACGCACCTTACGAAAAAAAGCTCGCATATTAAATAAGATGTTGGCTGATGAACATGAGCAGATTGTTTCCTGGTCGGCGAAATTAGCCAAATTACACGAAGCCTCGCGTAGCTTGCTGACGGTATTGGCGCATACGTCTATTCAAAATGATCTGTTGCAAATGGGCATTGAATCTCTTTCAGAGTTATTGGAAGCCCGCTATGGTGCCATTGGCATCTTGGATGAATCGGGCGGCCTTCAGCATTTCGTTTTTACCGGTATTGACGCCGAGCAAGCGGAGCGTATCGGGTCATTTCCGCAAGGAAAAGGGCTTTTAGGCCTAGTCATACAAGATAACGTTTCGCTCAGGCTGGATGACATGAGCACGCATCCGCAAAGCGCCGGTTTTCCGCCGCACCACCCGCCCATGAAAACCCTGTTGGCGGTGCCCATTGCTCGTCATGACCGTGTGTATGGGCGTATCTATTTAAGCGATAAGGAGAACGGTGAGCCTTTCGGCAAGCCGGACGAAGACTTGGCCTTAAGTTTTGCACATTCGCTATCGCTGGTATTGGACAATGCTCGTGAAATCGAAGAAGTTAAACAAGCTCGTCAATCCCTGGACTATATGGCGCATTTTGATCATTTGACTGGGCTCCCTAATAGGACTTTACTGAAAGATAGAGTTGATCAGGCGATTTATCATGCGCATCGGAATCAATGCATGATTGGCGTGCTCTTTCTTGATTTGGATAATTTCAAGGTAGTTAACGATACCATCGGTCACACTTGCGGCGATGCGTTGTTGAAAAGTGTTTCGCAGCGGATATCGGATTGTTTGCGCGAGGGAGATACCGCCGTTCGCCTAGGTGGCGATGAATTCATCGTGTTGCTCCCCGATCTTTCCGATACCCAGGATGCCGCCAAGGTGGCCGACAAAATATTGGAATTATTAAAGTCCCCCTTTTTGATTGAACGGCATGAAGTTTATGCCAGTGCCAGTATCGGTATCAGCATATATCCTCACAATGCCAAAAACATGGAAGGGCTTTTATCTACTGCCGATGGGGCCATGTATTACGCCAAAAAATTGGGGAAAAACAATTACCAATTCTTTACGCCGGAAATGAACAATTCGGCGCAAAAGTATTTAAAACTTGAAAAGCATTTGCGGCGAGCCTTGGAGCAGGATGAATTCGTGCTGCATTATCAGCCTCAGGTCGATGCTAAAACCGGGATGATCATCGGAATGGAGGCTTTGATACGGTGGATGAGTCCTGAATTAGGTATGGTTAGTCCGGCGGATTTTATTCCGCTGGCAGAAGACACCGGTTTAATTGTGCCCATTGGGGCCTGGGTATTGAAAATGGCTTGTTCACAAGCACGGTTTTGGCAACAAAACGGCTTCCCCGTCCGGGTTGCGGTTAATTTATCGAGTCGCCAATTTCATCAAGTACAAAATCAACAACAAAGCCGGCATCCGCTTTTAGACGCTGTTCTGAATGCACTGGATGAAGCGGATTTACCGCCGGAGTTACTCGAGTTGGAAATTACCGAAGGCATATTAATGCAGCAACTTGATGCAACAATGGACATCCTGAATACCTTGAAAAATATAGGTGTTCGTTTGTCGATTGATGATTTTGGCACTGGCTATTCTTCGCTTAGTTATCTTAAACGTTTTCCCATCGATATCCTTAAAATCGACAAATCATTCGTCAACGACATCACAACCGACCCTAGTGATAAGGCGATTGTTGCCGCTATTACAGCAATGGCTCAACAACTAAAGCTCGAAGTGGTTGCTGAAGGCGTAGAAACTCTGGCGCAACTGGAGTTTTTGCGCGAATTACAATGTAACTTCGTGCAAGGTTATTACTTCAGCAAGCCGGTATCATCGGATAAGGTGATGTCTGTTCACCAGCAAGGGATATTTGCTATTTGAAAACAACCTTGAATTGAAACAAAATCACGTTGAGCGAGTGCTTGTTTGGTGACAGGGGCTTGCACCTCTGCTGAACTAAAGGACTGGTGACCACTTAAAAACCGGCATTCGCAATTCGAATTAATAGCTACCCGAATGTCTCAAAGTGGCCGAGGCTGTGTAAAAACGCAAAAATGAAATGCAAAAATAAAATGTTGCTCCACTTAACTGGCTATTTCCAAGATTTGTGAAATCACATTTTCCACATAGCCGTAAAAGGGTAGGGATAAATCGATTGATTTTTCCACCGCCTTTTAATTTTTTACGTTTTTACACATCCTAGGCCGAACCCTATCTGCCATTGCACTATCAAATTAAAGCCGGGATTCGAAAGTTGCGGTTCATCTTCGCCAAGCAGAGACGATTTTGCCGGGAATCGAACCGGGATAG
>NZ_JANIBK010000142.1 GCF_024505165.1 Methylomonas rivi | reverse complement strand
GATCGGCGGGCTCGCCAAGCGGCTGTTCCGCGGCCGCATGTTCGGTATGCCCGGCATGCGCCCCGCCCATCTCCGCCAGCGTCAACAAGGTCATAGGCCGCAAAAGCGGCACCTCGGCGATAAGATCATCGCGCGGGGTTAGCGAGGCATGGGCATAACCGCTTCTGTCCATGGCTTCGGCAAAGATGCCGTAAGCCTGTTCGGTTTGCGGCTCGACCAACACATCGTAGGTTTCCGCCACCGCGATGCGAAACTCCTCGACAGCGACCGGCGCCACCGGTTGGCCGTCGGCGGCTATCACCTGCATTTTCAAGCCCGGTATGCGCACATCGAAATGGGTCATGGCGGAAGCGTTGATGAAGCGCAACTTTATTTTTTCGCCGGGGCGGAATAAATAGGTTTTACGCATGTCCGGGGTTTGGCCGTCGATCAAAAAATGATAGGTGGCGCCGGTGACGTCGGCTATGTCGGTCGGCTCCATGCGCATCTCCCCCCAGGCCAAACGGTCGGCGATAGCGGCCCCAAAACCCAACCGCCGCGCATCGGCAAAAAAATCGCCGACGGTGCGTTTTTGGAAATTGTAATAGTCGCTCTGTTTTTTCAAGCGGGCCAGCGTGCGGTGCGGATCGGCTTCCGGCCAGTCGGACAGCATCACCACATAATCCCGGTCGACCGGCTGATGATCGTGGACCGGGTCGATGACGATGGCGCCGAACAAGCCTTGCTGCTCCTGCATGCCGGAATGGCCGTGATACCAGTAAGTACCGCTTTGCTTGATGGGAAATCGATAGGTAAACGTCTTACCGGGGGCGATGCCGTCGAAACTGATGCCCGGCACGCCGTCCATGCCGTAAGGCAGCACGATGCCGTGCCAATGGATAGAGGTTTCCTGCCGCATGTTATTGGTGACCTGCATAATCACCTGCTCGCCTTCCCGCCAATGCAGTGTCGGCGCCGGCAAACTGCCGTCGGCCAACACCGCCCGTTGCGGTTGGCCGATCAAATCGATAGCTTTTTCGTTGATTGCCAACCGGTACGTGTCCGCATAAGCCGGTTGCCATCCGGCAGCGATGCCGGCGAAAACCACAGCCGAAGCGATTAAAAATTTAAATTTTTCCATTGGATCTGCATTTAACGGATGAGGTATGCCGGGCAAAAGCATTAGAAAACGATTATACCCCGATTTACCCGGATAATTTTTACAAGACTGGCCGCCGCAAAAATTTAATGAAACGAGAATGATTTTTATTTGTATACTATACCCACATTTTTCGTATTGGAGATAAGGCATGAGATACATCACCGCGACAGCTTTGCTTGCCGTCAGTCTGGCGAGCAATGCCGCCCCGTTTTTGAGTAGGGAACAGCAACTGGGCGAACGCTTATTCAGCGATAAAAACCTGTCCTTGAACAAAAATCAAGCCTGCGCCAGCTGCCACGGTTTGAGCCCGGCGCATGCCGGAACCGCGCAAAGCAAATGGGTGCCGGGCTTTGTCGATCCGGACAACGTCAGAACCGGCAGCGCCGTATCGGACGGTTCCGTTGCCGGCCTGAGCGGCAGCTTGAACGCGCCCAGCGCGGGTTACGCGGCCTATAGTCCGGAATTCCACTGGGATGATGCGGAAGCGCTTTACATCGGCGGCCAGTTCTGGAACGGCCGGGCCTCCAATCTCGCCGAACAGGCGAAAATGCCGTTCCTGAATCCGGTCGAAATGGCGATGCCCAATGAACTGGCCGTCGTCAATCGTCTGAAACAGGATGGAACTTATCGGCGCTTATTTTGGCAACTCTATGGCATCGATCTGAACGAAATTTCCGCTGCAAATAAGCCGTTGGCCGAGCAAGTTTTTCAAGCGGCCGCCAAGGCGATCGCCGCTTATGAACAAAGCCCTGTGTTCAATAAATTCAATTCCAAATTCGACTACGTGCTGGCCGGCAAAACCAGTTTCACGCCATTGGAAGCCAAGGGCTTCGAACTATTCAATCGCGAAGATAAAGGCAATTGCGCCGCCTGCCATGTCAGCGACGCGACTGTTGCGGAAGACGGCGGCATTGAGCCGCCTTTGTTCACCGACTTCAGTTACGACAACATCGGCCTGCCGCGCAACGTGAACATTCCCGGCGATCCCGAGCCGAATTTGGGACTGGGCGGACGGGCGGATTTAACTACCGGCGCGGCGGACGAGTTGGGCAAACATAAGGTTATGTCGTTGCGTAATATTGCTATCACGCCCCCCTACGGCCACAACGGTTCGATGGCCACCCTGGAGCAAATCGTACACTTTTATAATACTCGCGATACGCTGGGCAGCGTCGATGATGTCAATCATCCGGGATTCGGCAAAACCGGTTGGCCGGAACCTGAAATCGGCGAAAATCTGAACCGGGACGAGTTGGGCAACCTAGGGTTGAGTAGCGAAGAAGAAACAGCCATCGTGGCCTTTATGAAAACCCTGACCGACGACTACCCCAAATGGGGCCATGACCGCCGGGTGCCGCCCTGGTCGCCCGCGCCTTTCGCGCAAACGGTCAAACCGCATCATGCGAGGGGATTTTCCCAAACCCGGCTGAACCGCATATTGCGTAAACATCGGTAATGCGACATTCCGTAAGAGTTTATTGAAGCCGTTAAGCCTGTTGAAATCATTTTTATACATTACGTATTGGTTTCAACGGGCCGCCGCCAATTGAACCGCATTCCGGCTAACGATCCATTTCCCGCAGCCAGCCAAAGCCAAAACCAGCAACCAACAGCCTCCGCCATCCAGAAACTGTTGCCAAATATAATAAGGCGGCTCAGGCCTCTCGACATGATTCAATTTTGCAAGTATCTGAACGATATTCTCAAGAAAACCGACCACATGAAACGGACCGGACAAACATAGGTAAAAAACGGTCAAAGGCAAACTTAGCAACGTCAATAAAATTCTGGCGCGTACGTTTGGAACCGGCCAAGCGCACAGTAAGGCGAACAAAAACGCAACAGGCATGGCTAAGCGGTCGGTACCGATAAAAACCTGCAGTTCCGTACCGACCGCCACGGGAGCCGCATCTCGCAACGATGTAGCAACGCAGTGGATGAAGTCGGGACGGGCGGGATAAATCCGCAGTGCGACATGAAAGTCGTATTGCAGCGCATTCGCTGCCAAGGCAAGATAATCCACCATATAACTTGCGGCATCGCCGCTATATCGTATTGCGAGTATCGCCCCCAGCAACCAAGCGCTAAGCAAGCGGGCAAAAAATCCGGCAAGTGTTTGTTTATTGCTAGCCAATAGGGGCTGCCTGTAAACCAATACTAAAACGGACAGAGTCAACCAAACGATTGCCAACCGCGGAATCTGCGATTGAATGTCAGCACTTGCCATTGAAGGCGCCTTTAACGGAACACAGCCAAAAGGCAAAAACGGCACAATTTATACTGAGCATAATCATGGGAGCAATATCGACGTGGGCGGGTTCAAACCAGTCAGGGAGATATGCCTTAAGAAAATATAAACCGGTAATTCGGCAGACATTGAGCAAAATAGTCACGGCAAAGGCCAGGAGTAAACCTTGAGTTTTTTTGTACAGGCTCGACGGAAACATCGCAATAGCCGCGCAAATCATGAAAAAACCATCCGCGCCATCGCAGGTTCTGACGATGGACAAATTACCCTTGCTGGAAAGCAAAGTATTTTGCACGGCCACAACGCCTTCGTCCGGCGAAATAAATTTGATGAGCCGCACACACGCCGCCGTAAAGGGGGTGTGAAAAAAAAAGCCGAGGCTTTCGTCCGAAAGCATCCCGTAACCGTAATCGAACGCTAAATAAAGGACTAAAAAACCGAAAGGAAAGCCCAAGCTCACCGCTATAGCGCGTATGTTCGGCGAATTAAACAAACGGGAAAACTCTTTCAATAGCCAATCCTTACATAGAGCTTGCTGCCAATCCCGCGGCAGATAGCAAAATTGCCCGGCCGAAAGCCTCGGATCGTTATTCGATGCAGCGATTAAACACGCTAAAGAATACTTGATTTTATCATTGGATTATAATGCATCCCGATTTGCAAGATGCTTCGGCAAAACCAAAAACGCCGTCATGCTCGCAGGGATACCCTCTGGGGTACAAGTGTGGGCATCCAGTGCCATGGAGGGTATCTTCGAGCTATCCATGCAGTTTGGATGCCGGCAATCCCCGCCGAAATGACGATTTGCGCGGCTTACCTTTGACTTAGCCGAAGCAGCTTGCTAATCAGGTAATATATCGTCCATTTCTCAAAGACTGCATTAGGGGCTTTGAGCATTAACAAGGATCTTAAATATCAATGGAGTCGTGTATGTTAGGAAAACGCTTGTTATCTGTTTTAGTGCTTTCTTTTGTGGCTTGGCAAGCGACATGGGCAGCGCAAGTTGCCGAGTTTACGGCTTATAGGCATAAAATGCCCGCCGACTTGGAAACCCGGGTTAGCCGGAATCCTTCACTCCGGCTTATTGTGCGGTATTACGATGCCGCGGTAGACCGGGAAATTCAGGACTTGGAAAGCGAGCCGCGGCAAGATTTTGACTATAAAGCCCGGTTGACGGCCATCAAAGCCGAGCGTTTTAGCCAATTGAAGGATAGAACGAAATCGAGAATGGATATAAGGCGGTTCAAGGTTGAACGCGACTACAGCCACTTACCGATGAATGTGGTCACTATCGCCGGAAGCGATGGCTTGCTGAATTTAGTGGCCGACCCTGCCGTTGCCGAAGTTTACGAAGATATAGCGCTTCAGCATTTTTTAGCCCAAAGCGCCCCTTTGATAAAATCCACGGATGTCCTTAGCCAGACCGGTTACGATGGCGCGAACACCACTGTCGTCGTGCTGGATACCGGCGTCAATTATGCCCTGACCGATTTTGGCAACTGCAGCGCGGCAGGACAGCCCGCCACCTGCAGAGTCGTTGTTGCGCAGGATTTAGCCGCCGAGGATAATGCGCTAGATGACGACGGCCATGGTACGAATGTGTCCGGCATTGTCGGCGGCGTAGCCAAGGGTACGAAATTAGCCGTCTTTGACGTTTTTGACGGCGATGTTGCCTATAGTTCGGTGGTTATCGCCGGCATCAACTGGGCCATTGCCAATCAGCTCACCTACAATATTTCGTCGATAAATATGAGCCTGGGGGATGCCAGCCAGAATGCCTCGCAGTGCTCAAGCAAGTTTTCCAATCCTTATATCACCCCGATTAACAACGCTTTTTCCGCCGGCATTTTGACGGTCATTGCCTCGGGCAATAGCGGCTTTAGCGCGGGGCTTGCCATGCCTGCCTGCACCCCAAAAGCCGTTTCGGTGGGCGCTGTCTACGACAGCAACGTCGGCGGCTTGAATTGGAGCATTTGTACGGACAGTACAACGAGTGCGAACAAAATTACCTGTTTTTCCAATAGTGCCGCCTATCTCAGCTTGCTGGCTCCTGGCGCCAAGATCACAGCCGCCGGTTATACCATGGGCGGCACCTCCCAAGCGGCCCCGCATGTGGCGGCGGCGGTTGCCATATTACGCGGAGCCAGGCCGTCGGAGACGATAACGGCGTCTCTGAACCGTTTAACTTCGACCGGCTTACCCATAACCGACACCCGCAACAATCTGACTTTCCCCCGCATTGATGTGTTAACCGCATTGGGATCGGTTAATAACGATTTCGCCGATGCCGCCATCATTTCAAACGGCACCACCAGCCAAACCGTAACGACCTACACTAAAAGCACATCGACCCAATTTGCCGATAAAGAAACCGGCGAACCCGACCATACCGGTAACGCCGGCGGAAAATCGGTTTGGTTCGAGTGGATCGCACCCTCGACCGGCATTGCCAATCTCAATACCCACGGCAGTAATTTCGACACATTATTGGCGGTATATACCGGTACCGATGTCGGCGCCTTATCGGCGCTTGCCGACAATGACAACGATGGTAGCGGCAACAATAACAGCGGACTGGCGTTCACGGCTATAGCCGGTACAAGCTATAAAATTGCTGTCGACGGTTACAACGGCGCTTACGGCCAAGTTGTGTTGAATGTGCAGTTCGATAGTTCGACGGAGTTGGTGCCTTTCATGCCGGCTTGGTCGTTGTTGCTAATGGCGCTGGGACTCATGGGCATTGCTTACAGGTTTAACAGCCGCCACGCTTAAGATTCCAACTATAAAAATCAGCGCTTACGAAGAAACTCCAGCTTGGATTTAATTTTAATCTCCAATCCCCTATCGACCGGCTGGTAATAGCGCCTCCCCTTCAGCGGCTCCGGAAAATAATTTTCGCCGGCGGCGTAGGCGTCGGCCTCGTCGTGGGCGTAGCGGTATTCCGCGCCGTGGCCCAATTCCTTCATCAATTTGGTGGGGGCGTTGCGCAAATGGATAGGCACTTCTAGCGAACCGCTGTTGCGCGCGTCGGCCATGGCGACCTTATAGGCTACGTAAACCGCGTTGCTTTTCGGCGCGCAGGCCAGATAAACGACGGCTTGCGCCAGCGACAATTCGCCTTCCGGACTGCCCAAGCGTTCGTAGGCGTGGGCGGCATTCAAGGCCAGTTCCAAACCGCGCGGATCGGCGTTGCCGATGTCTTCCGAAGCCATCCGCACCACCCGGCGGGCGATGTATAAGGGATCGCAACCGCCGTCCAGCATGCGGCACAACCAATACAAGGCCGCGTCCGGATCGGTGCCGCGCACGGATTTATGCAGGGCGGAAATCTGGTCGTAGAAAATGTCCCCGCCCTTGTCGAAACGGGCGGCATGGCCTTGCAATACTTCTTCCAGCACTTCGCGATTGACCACCTCCCGGCCTTCGATGGTTTCGGCCAGGTCGGCGGCGATTTGCAGAATATTCAGGCAGCGGCGGGCATCGCCGTCGGCGGCCTTGGCGATCAGCAGCAGCACGTCCGCATCGATGGCCAGATTGCGCTGGCCCAAACCGCGCTGCCGGTCGGTCAAGGCATGTTGCAGCAAATCCACCAAGGCTTCCGGTTCTATGCTGCGCATCACGTAGACGCGCAGGCGGGACAGCAACGCGTTGTTCAATTCGAAGGACGGATTTTCGGTGGTGGCGCCGAATAAAATAATCGCCCCGCTTTCGATGGGCGCCAGCAAGGAATCCTGCTGGCTTTTGGAAAAACGGTGTATCTCGTCGATGAACACCACGGTATTCAGGTTGCGGGACAGTTTCACCCCCTCGGCCTCGGCCACCGCGGCGCGGATTTCCTTGACGCCGGCCATCACCGCCGACAATTCGATGAAATGGCAATCGGCGCTGGCGGCGATAATTTTAGCCAGCGTGGTTTTGCCCACCCCCGGCGGCCCCCAAAACACCAGCGAGTGCGGCATGCCCTGGTCGATGGCGGCGCGTAGCGATTTACCCTTGGCCAATAAATGCTGCTGGCCGATAAATTCGTCCAGGCTGGCAGGCCGCATTCTGGCTGCCAAGGGGGCGTCCGGATGCGCTATAAAAGTAGGGTTTGCTGTCATATGCGGGAAAACTGATAGGCAATATCGGGTTTTTTCATTAGAATTGCCCACCATTTTATTGATTCTGACGCCGGATTGACATGGATTTAAAATTTTTAGATTTCGAACAGCCGATTGCCGAACTGCAAGCCAAGATAGAAGAGCTGCGCAAGGTCGAGCTGGACAACCATTTCGACATTTCCGAGACCTTGAAACAGCTGGAGCAAAAATGCGAAGGCCTGACCGAGAGTATTTTCAGCAACTTGTCCGATTGGCAGATTTCGCAATTGTCGCGTCACCCCGGCCGGCCTTATACGCTGGACTACATTAACCTGATGTTCACCGATTTTCACGAGCTGCACGGCGACCGCACCTATGCCGACGACCCGGCCATCGTTTGCGGCCTGGCCAGGCTGGAAGGCCAGCCCATCGTGGTGATCGGCCACCAAAAAGGCCGCGACACCAAGGAAAAAATCTACCGCAACTTCGGCATGCCGCGGCCGGAAGGCTACCGTAAGGCCCTGCGGGTCATGAAAATGGCCGAACGCTTCCAGTTGCCGATTATTTGCCTGATCGACACCCCCGGTGCCTATCCCGGCATCGGCGCGGAGGAACGCGGCCAAAGCGAAGCCATCGCCCGTAACCTGTTTGAAATGTCCAAACTGCGCACCCCCATCATCTGCACCGTGATCGGCGAAGGCGGCTCCGGCGGCGCGCTGGCTATCGGCGTCGGCGACCGTTTGCTAATGCTGGAATACAGCACCTATGCGGTGATTTCGCCGGAAGGTTGCGCCTCGATTCTGTGGAAAAGCGCCGACAAGGCCCAACTGGCCGCGGAAGCCATGGGCATTACCTCGGACCGGGTGCGCGAGCAAGGCTTTTTGGACGAAGTGGTGCGCGAACCGGTCGGCGGCGGCCACCGCAATTTCGAAAAAGTCGCCTTGAACCTACGCGAAGCCTTGTTGCGCCACATGGACGAATTGAACCGGGAAGCAACCGACATAGATAAAATGCTGGAAAAACGCTACCAACGCATTATGCGTTTCGGTTCATATCTTGAAGAACCGGTGAAATAACCCGGCCGGCGGGCACGCTCCGCTAAATTTATAGGACTGCCCGACATCGAAGAATGCCCGATTAATCCGTTAACCGGGCATTCTTTATCCGCCAAGGCCGCCCAAAACGTCTCAAAACGTATCCGCCGAGCAGCGGATTTCAACCTCATTCACAAATATTTAACCTTTTTTCGGCCAAGCTCCAAGCCTCCCAAAAAATGCTATAAAATTCAGCCGCTCATCATTAAATTCTCGATGCATTGCCGCAACCCTTAACGATGCTCGCGTTCGATTATTCGAGAGTCGCTTTTTCAGCCAGACAGCCGGACATTCCCCATTGCCCCAAACAAAGCCAAAGTTCATCCGATGGGATTTTATTTTGATAAAAAAATCGTTCCTGCTGGCGTCGGTTTACTTCCTGCTGGGTGTTGCCGGACTAAAACTGGCCATTCAGCCCGGCTATGCCAGCGCGGTTTTCCCCGCCGCCGGGGTCGCGTTCGCGGCCATTTTATACTGCGGCTACCGGTTGCTGCCGGCGGTGTGGTTGGGCTCGTTCGCCATCAACCTGTGGGTGGCGGCGACGCATGCGGACCTCGATTATCGGAACATGCTGGTCGCGGCCATCATTGGGCTGGGTTCGACCCTGCAAGCCTGGGTCGGCGTCCGCCTGGTCCGCTACCGCTTAAAAGACGCTTGGCGAAATCTGGATAACGACCATGACATTCTCCTGTTTCTATTCCTGGCCGGGCCGCTGGCCTGCCTGATATCGTCGGCCTGGGGCAACACCGCCCTGCTGTTGTTCCGGGTTGTGTCCGACGACGAGGTGTTATTCAATGCCTGGAACTGGTGGATAGGAGACTCTATTGGGGTCATGCTGTTCGCGCCGCTGGGCCTGATGGTATTGCAGCGAAGCATCCCCTTATGGAAGTCCCGGATTAAAAATGTCGCCCTGCCGCTATTTATCGTAACCGCGAGCATTATCGGCGCTTTTTTGTATGTCTCCCATACTGAAACCCTGCGTATCAAGCAGGCAGTCGCCGACCATGGCCGCTCCCTGAGCAACCAGCTGCGCGCCAAACTGTTGTCTTATGACGAAATCGTCTCATCGATAAATAACCTGCTTCAAACCAATCCCAACCTGCATTTTGCCGACTTCGAGACGTTTACCAGGCAAACGCTGCAGGACCATCTCGACCTGCAGGCATTGAGCTGGAACCCGGTGGTCAAGCTGGCGGACAGAACGCATTTGGAAACCGAGTTAGGCCGCGAAATGCGGATAAAAGACTTCGCCTTCACGCAACGGGATGCCGCCGGCCAGCTTGTCCCCGCCGCTCAACGCAATGAATACGTCGTGGTACGTTATATTGCGCCGCTGGACAAAAACCGACACGCGCAGGGTTACGACATCGCCTCCGACACGGTAAGAAAGGCTGCCATCCTGTCGGCGACCCGGACCGGCAAGCCTGCCGCTACCGCGCCGATTCGGCTGGTGCAAGCCCGGGACTCCAGCGCCGGCGTGCTTCTGCTGCGCCC
>NZ_JANIBK010000141.1 GCF_024505165.1 Methylomonas rivi | reverse complement strand
GCCGGCGCCGGCAAAACCGCCGCTGGCCGAGGCGGGCGAGAAGGCGTGGCCGAAGATCAGCCCGAATGCGGCGGGAATTTCGGCTGCGTTCAACGCCAGCACCGTCAGCGCCGAGCCGACATAGCCCAGTATCATGAACGGCACCAGCACCGAGGTGAACTTGCCGATCGAACGGATGCCGCCCAATATCACCAGCGCGGTCAGCGTCATCAACACCAGGCCGGTGATCCACGGTTCGACGGCGAAAGCGGCTTCGAAAATCTTGGCGGTGGAATTGGCCTGGGCCATGTTGCCGATACCGAAGGTGGCCAACGCGGTGAACAGCGCAAACAGCCAGCCCAGTTTGGGCAGATGCGCGCCCTTGGCCAGATAATACATCGGCCCGCCGCGCATGCCGTGCTCGCCCTTTTCCCGGTATTTCACCGCCAGCACTGCCTCTGAATATTTGGTGGCCATGCCGACCAGGCCCGTCATCCACATCCAGAACACCGCCCCCGGCCCGCCCAACGTGATCGCCGTCGCCACGCCGACAATGTTGCCGATGCCGACCGTCGCCGCCAGCGCCGTCATCAGCGCCGCGAAATGGCTGATGTCGCCGGCGTGGCCGTGGTCTTTATGAAAAATCAGTTTGAACGCCAAAGGCAGCGCCCGGAATTGCAGGCCGCGCAACAGCACGGTCAGATACAGCCCGGTGCCGACTAACAGCGCCAGCATCGGCGGCCCCCAGACCCAGCCGGACAAAGTGGCGATTAGCGTTTCGATGGCTGGCATGGGGTGGGCTCCGGGGTGATTTGCAACGAGTTATGCGTAAGTTTAAGCGATAGGCTGGATATTGGTTCAACTCATGTAAGAGGAATGACAATTTTGGCGTCGTTATCGAGATGGATTTTTTTGAAGTCGGTTCGCGGATCGACGACTGCGTTACTTTCTTTTGCTTGTCCGGCAACTGCTGCGTTACGTTGCTCTACCTCCTGCATCCGTACAAGCCATATTGCGGTAACGTGGCCTAGCTTTAAAAGAGGATTAATTGACGCAAGTATGGTTAGTCGGGTAGGTCAGGGTGCGCGATAGCGTTCCCTGACAAATTTGGGGGCCATGGCTTCGAAATGTCACGTAACCGCTATCGCGGCGCTTTAAAGAAGGCAATTGACGCAAGTGTTGTCAAGGGATATATTGCTTGTATATAGCATTTTGGAGGGCGTCTATGACAACAAGCACCGTTTTTACCAACAACCGCAGTCAGGCCGTGCGCCTGCCCGCCGATATGCGTTTTCCGGAGCACGTCAAAAAAGTGGACGTCAGAGCTGTCGGTGCGGAACGCATTATTACGCCGGCGGATTCGGCCTGGGACAGTTTTTTCGTCAACGGTCCGACTGTCAGCGACGATTTTCTAAGCGAGCGGGTCAGTCAGCAGCAGAACGAGCGCGACAGTTTGTAGTTTCACATGTTGAAATATCTGCTCGATACCAACATTGTTATATACGTAATCAAACAGCGCCCGATTGAAGTGTTGGCAACCTTCAACCGACATCATGGCCGTATGGCGATTTCCGCTATAACGTTGGCCGAGTTGATTCATGGTGCGGAAAAAAGCCAATTTCCCGAGCGTAATCTGGCAGTGGTAGAAGATTTTTGCAGCCGTTTGCAGGTGTTGCCTTATAACGATAACGCCGCCATGCACTACGGCAGCATACGCGCCGCGTTGGAACGCATTGGGCAAACGATAGGCGTTAACGATCTGCATATTGCCGCGCATGCGCGCAGCCATGGGTTGGTATTGGTCAGCAATAATTTGCGGGAATTTGAGCGGGTGCCTGGGTTGTTGATGGAGAATTGGTTGAGGTAGAGTGTCTATTCCTTCGGTTCCTTCGCCCTCGGGGAGAGGGTTAGGGTGAGGGGGATATGTGTCGCTGGCGCGACGATTTGATTTAAAGTCGGTTCGCGGACCGACGGCCGCGATACTTTCGTTTGCGTCGCCAAAAGAAAGTATCCAAAGAAAAGGCGACCCGGATGCCGCTTATTTCCTCCGGTGCTCGGCGCGGCATAACGGGAAAAAAACCTCCGCGTAATTTGAAATCGTTTGCTATTTTGGAAGTTTTGTAGTCGCGTAGGTCAGGGTGCGCGATAGCGTTCCCTGACAAATTTTGGGCCCATGACTTCGAAATGTCACGTAACCGCTATCGCGACAACGTGACCTACCTGGCTTTCTTAGTTAATGCTTGCCCAAGCCGATTCGGGTATTGACGGCAGACATTCAAACCCGGGTTTTGCAAAATGATAGCCCTGAAACAATTCCACGCCTTTCTCGGCAAGCACCACGCATTCTTCGATACATTCAATGCCTTCGGCGATCACCTGAATGGATAATTCCTTGCAGGCCGCCAATATCGCAAACACCAAAGAGCGCCTGACCCGGTCGGTGTGAATATTGCGCGTCAATGCCATGTCCAATTTGATGATATGCGGGTGTAATTCGGCCAAAAGATTCAAACCGGCATAACCGGCGCCGAAATCGTCAATCGCCGTGATGAAATTGTGGCGTTTATATTCTTCAAAGATGCCGCGAAGATGATCGCCATCGGTCACGCGCTCGCCCTCGTTGACTTCGAACATGATCCGCTCGGTTGGAAAATTTAACTCTTCGGCCGCCTCCAGCGTGGCGCGAATGCATGCTTCCGGCCGATACACGGCATTGGGCAGAAAGTTGATGCTCAATATGCCCTGTAAACCCAGCTTATTGGCCAAATCCAGCGCTTTGACCCGAATACTTTGGTCAAACCGGTAACGATTGCCATCGTTGACTTGCGATAACACGCTAAACGCACTTTCGTTATTGGGCCCTCTGACCAGGGCCTCATAACCGTAAATACTTCTGCGGGTGACGTCGACAATCGGTTGAAACGCCATGGTGAAATCAATTCCCAGATCTTGAGTGTTTCGGCAGACTTGGCAGCCAATCGGGTAATTTTTATCGGGTTGTTGCATGCTGGACTCGGGAGCTATGTGGAACTCGATGATTCTATCGTCTGGTCTGTATTTTTGAGAAATTTAATTCGAATTGTGTGCGCACGGCTCAAAATTAAAGTTCTTCAATTGATAGTCGCGTAGGTTAGGGTGCGCGATAACGTTCCCTGACAAATTTTGGGCCCATGACTTTGAAATGTCACGTAACCGCTATCGCGGCAACGTGACCTATCTGGCTATCGCGACAGTTGTTTAGGCGTCGGTTCGCGGACCGACAGCCGCGATACTTTTCTTTGCTTGTCCAAAGAAAAGTATCCAAAAGAAACGACACCCGGATGCCGCGTTAATCTTTGCGCTCCTCGGGTTTGAGCGGGGTTTTCCGAAGGGGCTTCCCCAGCCCCTACGAAAAACGCGATGCATCCCTGCATCGCCCCTAACGGGCAAATCCGCCCAAACCCTCCGGTGCTCAGCGCGGCATAACGGGAGAAAACCACTGCGAAATTTGGAATTGTTTAATATTTTGGAAGTTTGTAGGGCGCATTAGCGCTAGCGTAATGTGCCGAATGCTTGAAGGCTAACTTACTACGATTGCACCTTACAGCCTTAGAGCAAACTTTTCGCTATTTCAATAATTTCTGGCCATAGAATGCTTCCGCAGATAAATGAAGGTATTGAAACTCCGATTAGTTTAAGCCACCATTTCCAAAGCTTTAGGGTTTCGGCGTGCTTTCCGATACCTATGACTAGCGTTGGACGAATCGATAAGATGATGCTGACTGCAAAACCGCCAAAAAACAACAAGTTGAACCACGAAGAAGTTTGCGGTGAAACGTCTTGAATTGGTAAGCTGAATTCCTTGCGTAATATCAACTCTAGGGCTTTTGGTGTTTCGGCTGCGGTAATACCGTCTTTGACAATTTCAACAGCTATTGGAGAAAGTTCTTTATAAACTCGGTCTGATTCAGAAGGAACACCGTTGGCCGATATCCAAACAAAAATGATATAAACAAACCAATGCATAGGTGCCTGCTTTTCCAAGAAGCGCTGCCAGCGTGGGGCTTGATGTTCGATAGCCCAGTGTTGGAGCTCCACGAATGAATAGCGAGCTAACTCATCTGTTTCGGGAGATGTTCGCACGCTTACTTTTGCGCCACTGAAGCTGTTTTTTCGAAATTCAACATTGACCGAGATATTGGCTGCACGAAGTTCAATATCAATAGACTCAGTTGCTTCCTCCTGTAATTCAGGTTGGCCTAGTAAACGCCCTAGAGATTTGTCCTCAATGTATTTAGACGATGAAAATGAAACTTTGCATTTCGTCTTCAAGTTATACCTTTCTGTCAGATATTTTCTCTGTCTATCTCTATCCCATTGTTGATCTTCTTGCGATAGGTTTCCAAAGTACTCAGATAGTTCTGACTCAATTAGAGTTTCGGCAGTAATTGTTAGTTTGTCCGAGAGTGAATTGAGGATTTCGCTGAGCTGTAACATTGCGGTTCGGTCGAGCAGCCAAGGTCCATCGAGATCGTCGCGCGTTAGATAAATGAGTGAGGACATATATAATCGCTTAACCAAAGTAATAGGTGATTTTTGTATATACAATATGGCCGTAGGATGTGCTAAACGTAAGTGAAGCACATTGTTCGCGGCTAATGAGGCTCCTTGCGTCGGCACATCCTATATTCATAAGTGTATTTTCATGTTGGTATTCATGTTGAATGACGGGATAGTTTTTATTCCCGTTATGCCGCGCCGAGCACCGGAGGGTTTGGGCGGATTTGCCCGGCAGGGGCGATGCAGGGAGGCATCGCGTTTTCCGCGGGGGCTGGGAAGCCCCTTCGGAAAACCCCGCTCAAAGCCTTCGGAGCGCAGGAAACAAGCGGCATCCGGGTGTCGTTTCTTTTGGATGCTTTTCTTTGGACAAGCAAAGAAAAGTATCGCGGCTGTCGGTCCGCGAACCGATTTCTAAATAATCTGTCGCGATAGCGACACAAATTAACAATTCCCCTCACCCTAACCCTCTCCCGGCGGGAGAGGGAATAATTCTTAAATCCGATATTCCGCCGACCGCGCGTGAGCGGTTAAACTCTCCCCCCGCGCCAAAATAGAAGCAATCTTGCCTAACTCCGAAGCACCCGCAGCCGAACAATTGATCAAACTGCTGCGTTTTTGAAAGTCGTACACACCCAGCGGCGAAGAATAACGCGCGGTGCTGGAAGTGGGCAGCACGTGGTTGGGGCCGGCGCAGTAATCGCCCAAAGCCTCTGCTGTGTACCGGCCCATGAAGATGGCGCCGGCATTGCGGATTTGCGCGGCCAGGGCTTCCGGGTCGGCGACCGACAATTCCAAATGCTCCGGGGCGATGCGATTGGCCACTTCGGCGGCTTCCGACAAATTGGCGACCTTGATGAAGGCGCCGCGTCCGCTCAGCGAGGCGCGAATGATCTCGGACCGTTCCATTTCCGGCAACAGCTTGTTGATGCTGGCTGCCACCTGATCCAGAAACTCGGCGTTGTCGCTGATTAAAATCGATTGGGCGTTTTCGTCGTGTTCGGCTTGCGAGAACAGGTCCATGGCGATCCAGTCCGGGTTGGTCCGGCCGTCGCAAATGATCAGGATTTCCGACGGGCCGGCGATCATGTCGATACCGACTTGGCCGAATACCAGTTTTTTGGCGGTGGCGACGTAGATGTTGCCGGGGCCGACGATTTTGTCCACCGCCGGCACGGTTTCGCTGCCGTAGGCCAACGCCGCCACGGCTTGGGCGCCGCCAATGGTGAATACCCGATCGACGCCGGCGATATAAGCAGCCGCCAATACCATGGCATTGGTTTCGCCGCCGGGGGTAGGCACCACCATGATCAGCTCGCCGACCCCGGCCACTTTGGCCGGAATCGCGTTCATCAGTACCGACGACGGATAAGCGGCCTTGCCGCCCGGTACATACAGGCCGGCTTTATCCAGCGGCGTGACTTTTTGGCCCAACACCGTGCCGTCGGCTTCGGTGAATTGCCAGGATTGCAATTTCTGCTGCTCGGCGTAAGCGCGGACGCGTTCGGCGGCGGTTTGCAGGGCTTGGGCTTGATCCGCGGGCAGGCTGTCCCAGGCTTGCTTCAAGGCGGCTTTGTCCAGTTCCAGTTCGCCGGCGGTTTTGAAATCGGTGCGGTCGAAGCGGTTGGTATAATCGATCAAAGCCTGATCGCCGTGCTTGCGTACGTTGGCGATGATCTCCAGTACCCTTTGGTGAATGTCCAGATCGTCGCTGGCGTCCCAGGCCAATCTCTGCCGCAGGTCGCGGGCAAAGTCGGGGCTGGTGCTGTCGAGGCGGAGCATGTCGATCGCAGTCATAGTGTTTACCGTTGCGCCAAAGTGTTTTCGAACTGGTCTATCAAAGCTTGAATGGCTTGGTGCTTCATTTTCATCGCAGCCTTGTTGACCACCAGGCGGGAGGTGATGTTGGCTATCAGCTCGCGCGGCTCCAGGCCGTTGGCTTTCAAGGTGTTGCCGGTGTCCACCAGGTCGACGATGCAGTCGGCCAAGCCGACCAGCGGCGCCAGTTCCATCGAGCCGTAGAGTTTGATGATTTCGGCTTGAATTCCCAAGTCGGCGTAATAGCGCTGCGCGGTTTTGACGTATTTTGTGGCGACACGCAGACGGCCTTTGACTTCCGGCGCATTCACCGGGCCGGCGGTCATCAGCCGGCAGCCGGCGATGCCCAAGTCCAGCGGCTCGTAAAGGCTTTCGGCGCCGTGTTCCAGCAGCACATCCTTGCCGGCAATGCCCATGTCGGCCGCGCCGTATTCAACGAAGGTCGGTACGTCGGTGGCGCGGATGATCACCAATTGCACGTCGGGGCGGGTGGTTTGCAAGATCAGTTTGCGGCTTTTGTCCGGGTCGTCGATCGGCGTGATGCCGGCCTGCTGCAAAAACGGCAGGGCTTCTTCGTAGATGCGGCCCTTGGATACGGCTATGGTTAACATGATTTCAGTCGATTTTTAATTAGGCACCCGGCGGATGGTGGCGCCGAGTTGGGTCAATTTTTCTTCGATGTGGTCGTAACCGCGGTCGATATGATAAATCCGGTCGACCAGGGTATTACCGTCGGCCACCAAACCGGCTAATACCAGGCTGGCGGAGGCGCGCAGGTCTGTCGCCATCACCGGCGCGGCGGTCAGTCTGTCGACGCCGGTGATGATGGCGGTGTTGGATTCCAGCTTGATTTGCGCGCCCATACGCTGCATTTCCTGCACGTGCATGAAGCGGTTTTCGAACACGGTTTCAGTGATCAGGCCCACGCCTTCGGCAACCGCATTCAGGGCAGTGAATTGCGCCTGCATGTCGGTGGGAAACGCCGGGTAGGGCGCTGTGCGCACGGTGACCGCCTTGGGGCGTTTGCCGTGCATGTTCAATTCGATCCATGTGTCGCCGGTGGTGATTTCGGCGCCGGCCTCCTTGAGTTTGTCCAATACCGCGTCCAGCGTAGTGGGGTCGGTGTTTTTCAATCTGACCCGGCCGCGGCTGATGGCGCCGGCCACCAAATAGGTGCCGGTTTCGATACGGTCCGGCAGAATGTCGTAGTGCAGGCCGGGTACGCCGAGTTTTTCCACGCCTTCAACGGTCAGAATGTCGGTGCCGATGCCGGTTATTTTGGCGCCCATTTTGTTCAAAAAGTGGGCCAGATCGGACACTTCCGGTTCCTTGGCGGCGTTTTCGATGATGGTGACGCCTTCCGCCAAGGTGGCGGCCATCAGGATGTTTTCGGTACCGGTCACGGTGATTTTATCCAGCACCAGACGGCAACCTTTCAGGCGCTTGCATTTTGCGTGGATGTAGCCGGCTTCCACTTGGATATCGGCGCCCAATTTGATTAAGGCGTCGATATGAATATCCACCGGCCGGGTGCCGATCGCGCAACCGCCCGGCAAGGACACATGGGCTTCGCCGAAACGGGCTAGCAGCGGGCCCAGTACCAGAATCGAGGCGCGCATGGTTTTCACCAATTCGTAAGGCGCTTCGTATTTGTCTATGCTGCTAGAGTCCACCTCGATGTTCATTTTTTCGTCGACCATCAGGCCGACGCCCATTTGCCCGAGCAGCTCCAGCGTGGTGGTGATGTCGTGCAAGTGCGGTATGTTGCCGACGCTGACCGGCGGTTCGGATAATAAAGTGGCGGCCAAAATCGGCAGGGCGGCATTTTTGGCGCCGGAAATGCGCAGTTCGCCGTCGAGCGGTTCGCCGCCGGAAATCAGTAATTTATCCATTGATGTTGGTTACATTGTTGGGGGCAGAACCGGATGAACTGCCGGAATAATATTCGGTTTCGTCGAAGCCGCTCAATTTGGCCAGGGCCATGAGCTGTTCGGGAATGTTTTTAAAGCGGAGCTGGGCGCGGATCATGCGGCTTTGCTTGATCCATTCGATCATCAAGGCCAGGCCTGCGCTGTCGGTTTTGCCGACCTTGGACAGGTCGATGTAGATCGTTTCTATGCCCTTTAAAAACCTAAACGATTGCAGGGTCTCCTTGTCTATGCTGGCGAAGGTCAAATTGCCTTCCACCGTGAAATAACCGGGCGATTGCTCGTTTAAACTCAGCTTAGCCATTACTTGCCTTCTGCCTTGTTCATCATGAACTTGCCTATCATTTCTTCCAGCACGATGGCCGAACTGGTGATGTCCAGTTTGCTGTTGTTTTTCAGATAATCTTCCGACGAGCCGGGGTCGATGCTGATGTATTGTTCGCCCAGCAGGCCGGCGGTATAGATGCTGGCGCTGGAGTCGTCCGGCAGGTTATCGTATCGGGCGTCGATTTGCATTGCCACCACGGCTTCGTGCGATTCCTTGTCCAGCGTGATGGACGAGACGCGGCCGATTTTAACCCCGGCCACCGATACCGGCGATTTGACTTTCAGGCCGCCGGAATTCTGGAAGCGGGCGCTGACGGTGTAGCCTTCGCCGTTACCGTAGGAGCCGAGGTTGCTGATTTGCAAGGCCATATAAAACAGGGCAGCGATGCCGGCGGCGACAAACAGTCCGACCAGGGTGTCCTGCGTTTTTGAGTGCTGCATGTCAAATGTCTCCAAACATGAGAGCGGTTAAAATGAAATCGAGCCCCAAGATCGAGAAGGCGGAATTGACCACGGTGCGGGTGGTGGCGCGGCTGACGCCTTCCGAGGTGGGCAGGGTGTCGTAGCCTTCGAACAGGGCGATCCAGGACACTACGAAACCGAACACCACGCTTTTGATAACGCCGTTGACGATGTCTTCGTTAAAGTCTATGCCGTTTTGCATTTGCGCCCAAAAGGCGCCGTCGTCGACGCCGAGCATGCCGACGCCGACCAAGTGGCCGCCCATCACGCCGATCGAGCTGAAAATGGCCGCCAGCAGCGGCGTGGAAATCAGACCGGCCAGAAAGCGCGGGGTGATGATGCGGTTGATGGGGTCGACCGCCATCATTTCCATGCCGGACAATTGTTCGGTGGCTTTCATCAGGCCGATTTCCGCCGTCAGCGCCGAGCCGGCCCGGCCGGCGAACAGCAGGGCCGAAACCACCGGTCCCAGTTCCCGCACCAGCGAAGCCGCCACCATCAGGCCCAACGATTCTTCGGCGCCGAAATCGGACAAAATGTAATAGCCTTGCAAACCCAGCACCATGCCGACGAACAGGCCGGAAATGGCGATGATCAAAAACGACAATACGCCGACCGAGTACATCTGCTTGATCAGCAGGCTGGGGCGCGGCAGTATCTCGCGAATGCCCGAGAGCGCATGCATCAGGAAAAAAGTGCCCCGGCCCAGTTTGGCGAAACTGCCGCGGGCGGCTTTGCCCAGCTGTTCTAAAAGTTCAAGCATAACGAGTCCGGGTTATTTGGCGGTCAGCAAATCGTCGAGGTAGTCTTTGGCCGGGTAATGAAAATGCACCGGGCCGTCGGCGTCGCCGTTCATGAATTGTTTTACCCAGGCCGAATCCGAGTCCGCCAGCTGCCGGGGCGTGCCCTGGCCGACGATTTTGCCTTCCGATATCACGTAGATATAGTCGGCGATGGCGGCGGTTTCGTGGACATCGTGAGAGACGATGATGCTGGTCAGGCCCAATGTGGTATTCAGCGATTTTATCAGATGCACCAAGGCGCCCATCGAAATCGGGTCCTGACCGGTAAACGGTTCGTCGTACATGATCATCATCGGATCGAGGGCAATCGCGCGCGCCAGCGCCACCCGCCGGGCCATGCCGCCGGACAGTTCGTTCGGCATCAAATGGCGGG
>NZ_JANIBK010000140.1 GCF_024505165.1 Methylomonas rivi | reverse complement strand
CGCGACAACATTGCCCTGACCGACCCCGGCGCGCCGCTGCCGCAAGTGATCGCCGCCGCCCAATTGGCCGGCGCTCACGAGTTCATCCTGGAATTGCCGGAAGCCTACGACACGATGGTAGGCGAACACGGCTCGACTTTGTCCGGCGGCCAGCGCCAACGTATCGCCATCGCCCGGGCCTTGCTGGCCAATCCGCGCATTTTGATTTTCGACGAAGCCACCAGCGCGCTGGATTACGAATCGGAACGCATCATCCAACAAAACATGAAAGCCATTTGCCAGGGCCGCACGGTAATCGTCATCGCCCATCGGCTGAGCGCGGTACGCGACGCTAACCGGATTATCGTGTTGGACAAGGGGCAAATCATCGAGCAAGGCAGCCATGCGGAATTGCTGCAACGGCCCGATGGGCATTATGCCTATTTGCATCGGTTGCAGATGGGATGAGGCGATGCAAGGTAGCTAAGGCATGAAATTTCAAGCCGCTATGGATTTACTCCATCGCTATAGATCAGTGTTTCGCCAGATTTGGACCCGGCGGGCCGAACTGGACGGAATCCCTCGGCAGCGCTACGAAGCCCAATTTTTACCGGCGGCGCTGGCTTTGCAGGAAACGCCCGTATCGCCGGCCCCGCGCGTGGCCATCTGGTTGCTGATAGCCTTTGCCGTGTTGGCGGTGCTGTGGGCCACCTTGGGGCATATCGACATCGTCGCCACGGCTCAAGGTAAGATCGTGCCCAACGACCGGGTCAAGACCATTCAGCCGCTGGAAACCGCCACCGTGCGGGCGATTTACGTCGGCGACGGCCAAACCGTCAAAACCGGCGAGGTGCTGATAGCACTGGATGCCACCGCCGCCGATGCGGATACCGATAGCATTGCCGGCGATCTACAAATCACTGAACTACTGGCCGCGCGCGACACCGCCTTTCTGGCCAGCCTCAATCAGTTGCAGCAGGGCAAACGGCAAGCACCGCAACTGCAAACCCCCGAAAGCGTTTCGCAGCTGCAGGCCGGCAACGAGCAGCGGCATCTGGACGGCGAGTGGCAGGAGTTGTTGAGTAAGCTGGCACGGCTGGAAGCGGACAAAGCCAGCCGGGAGGCGGAATTGCGGGCCACTCAGGCCACCGTGGCCAAACTGCAAAATACGGCACCCATTGCCCGCCGGCTGGCCGAGGATTATCAACAACTGCAGGGCAAAAAGTTCGTCTCCAGCCACGATTATCTGGAACGCGAACAAGTCCGTATCGAACAGGAAGGCGAATTGGCGACCCAACAGCAAAAACTACAATCGCTCAACGCTTCAATCCAGGAAGCCGACAAGCAAAGAAACGAACTGTTGGCCTCCACTAAACGCACCGCGCTGGATCGTTTACACGACAGCGAACAAAAAATCGCCGGCTACCGACAGGCGATGATCAAAGCCCGTCAGCGCAGCCAGCTGTTGAAACTGACCGCGCCGGTGGACGGCAGCGTCCAGCAATTGGCCGTGCATACCGTCGGCGGCGTGGTGACGCCGGCCCAGCCGCTGATGATCATAGTACCGGCCGACCAAGCCCTGGAAATCGAAGCCTTCATCGAAAACAAGGACATCGGCTTCGTCAACCCCGGCCAGGACGCCGAAATCAAGATCGAAACCTTCCCTTATAGCAAATACGGGGCGTTGCACGGCGCAGTGCTGCAGGTCTCCACCGACGCCGTTAACGATGAAAAGCGCGGGCTGATCTACGCCGCCAAAGTCAAACTGCCGCGCACTACCATGCAGGTGGAAAACAAATCCGTCAACCTATCCCCCGGCATGGCGGTAACGGTGGAAATCAAAACCGGCAAGCGGCGGGTGATTGAATACTTCCTCAGCCCCTTGATCGAGCACGTCGGCGAGAGTTTGAGAGAGCGGTGAATAGTGAACGTCTGCTAGACGGGCTAGCGCAGACGGCTTAAGCGAAAGTTGTTGGCGCCAATAGCTGTTTTCAACGGCACATGAGTTACCAATCCTTAAATTTAAACTGCTTCAACCGTTGTTTAAACTTTTCCTTGTCCGTAAAGTAAAAAATCGCCAGAAACATCGCCGGCCATAACAAGAACAGAAATAATTGACTCAAAGCGGCAAAACTCATAGGTACGATCCTCCAATATGCGCGGTGAGATGATGGCATCGATTTCTCTTCACCCAAAAGGTTTCGGAAAAGGCCGTGGTATCAAGCAGTATGACGGTAGATCGAGGCATTGTTCAATGGATTACCGATCGAATCAAGGCAAATTCAACTGCTTGGCTAAATTATGCCGAACCGGACCAAACTCGGCGGCGAGATCTAGCGGGATTGCGGCTTTACTTAAAGCTGTCGTCGTTTTAGCTCGCGGCTGTCCGCCGCTGGCTTCGCACGCTTGCTGATTTTGCCATGCAACCCGGTACCTGATTGGCAAGATGCTTCAGCAAAACCAAAAACGCTGTCATGCTCGCAGGGATTCCCTCTGGGGCATAAATGCGGGCATCCAGTGCCATGGAGGGTATCTTCGAGCTCTCCATGCAGTCCGGAGTCCGGCAATCCCTGCCGAAATGACGATTTGCGCGGCTTACCTTTGAGTTGGCTGAAGGCGCTTGCTAATCAGGACCCGGTAAGGGCTTGATTCTGTATTCCCCATCAATAATCGGTGGTTGGCGGCGGCGTCTTGGTCTATGCTTGCAGCCGACCGGATCGGCCAGCCTGTCTTGCCAAGCCGAAAAAATCATCGCATTTCAGCAAGATGCAAGGGAAACGTCGCTTATGATCACGCCATCGCGCCACGGTTTAATCGGAAGATTAGCCGTTCTACTCTGTTTAATGTCGATATTGCCCGCTTGCCGGGAGCAAACCCACGGTGCGGCGGCGCCGTCCGTCTATCTGCTGAACCATCAACACTGGACCACGGTATTGGTGTTGAATTTTACCGATGCCGTCGCGCCGCCGGATGACAACGGCGAACCATTGACCGATGCCCTGCCGCAACTGCAGCCGGCCATCGAAGGCGAATGGCGTTGGCAAGACCCGTCCAGACTGGTGTTTTACCCTAAACAGCAAACGCTCAAGCCGGACTCGACCATCCGGATTAACCTAAGCGATTTGAAACTGCACCCCGCCTACAACCTGGAACAAACCTTATTGAAATTCCACACGCCCGTGTTACGGATAATACGCCAGCAATGCCGTTGGACCGATACGGACGAAGCGCCGTTACGCCGCTCGCTGGAGTTTTCACTGGAATTGAACTACCCCGTGGCCCAGCCGGTTTTCAGCGCGGCACTGGCCAACGGCACCGCCATTGCAATGCATGCCGGCGAGGGCGCGCGCATCGCGGCGGTCAGCGATCCATTAGTGCGTCCGGCCGAAGACTCCAGCATCAAAGCGGTGTTCGCGGCCGGTACCGTGCAGCTGCTGACCGCCGATCGTAAGCTTACCGAAGCCGTCGAATTGGCTAGCGGCGCGGAGTGCGAATTGCCGGTAACACGTAGCGATTGGGATAAAAGCGATGCCGAGCAAGTACCCACCGTCAACGGCATCGCCGTCGATCGGGCAGAGGACAAACTATTGATTTCGCTAAAAGGACAGGCGCTAAGCGAATCGGCCACCAAAGCGAATGCCGGTAAACCGGTGGCTAGCGGAATCGCGATCAGCCCGGCCGTCGAGGGTAGCTGGCTTTACGGCGAAGCGGCCGGCGGCGCCGATCTGGTATTTACCCCGAAAACGGCGGATTTACTGAAACCCGGCATGCGTTATCAAATAACCCTGGATAAGGCGGCATTCCCGAATTTGAGTTTCGACAAACCGCAATTCAGCGCCGAACTCAATATGCCGGAAATGAAGGCCGATATCCTTTCAGTACAGCTTTACAGTGATCCGCAGGCACCGAAAATCAAGCGCCTGACCGCTACCCTGGAATTTCCTTACCCGCCGCAACGCGATAGTCTGGCCGCCAAGACCGCGCTATGGTCGCGAATTTTGCCAGCCAAAAGCTTCGATAATGCCTTGGCCTTTGAAATCAGTTACGACGATAAACACCCCAAGCTGGCTTATCTGAAATCAGCGCCGCTGCAAATCGGCGATGCGCCCAGCGAAATCAAGCTGGTGTTGGACAAAGGCATAGCTGCCGCCAGCGGCGGCGAACCCAGCAAACGTGAAACCTATCGGGTGCTGGCCATTCCCAGTGCGCTGGAGTATCTGCAAATCAGCGAGTTGGAGCTGAACAGCGTCGTCAAGGAAGACGATACGATTGAGCGGCTGATCGTCCTGCAAACCACCGCGCCCCTGAATGACCCCGCCGCATTGGAACAAGCGGTCCAAGTCTATATCCTGCCGGATTGCAAGCCAAAAAATCCCGAGCGGCCCAAATTTTGCGCCCAAAAAGATCTGAGCGAATGGCAAAGCGCCAATCAGGTTGATGCCGAGGTACTGAAAGCCTCCATGCCGATTTCGGTGAAATGGCGGGATGCCGGCAGCGAGGATAAACGCGTGCAACACTTGAATTTCTCCGCGCCGGAGAACAAACAATTGCTCGTTATCGTCGGCAAGGGCCTGGAAAGTGTGGATGGTTTTCGGTTGACAAAAGACGCACGCTATCTGAAAGAATTGGGCGGCAACCAAAGGGAATTGAAAATCCTGCATGAAGGCTCCTTATTGAGCCTGAGTGGCGACAAAAAACTCGGTGTCACCAGCCGTGGTGTCAACCAGGTCAAGGTGCAACTGCAACGCATTTTGCCGCACAACATGCACCATCTGGTGCAGTTCACCTCCGGCAGCTTCCAGAATCCGGAGTTCAACTTGCCGATAGAGCATTTCGCCGAAACCTTCAGTTACGACGAAATTTTGCCGGCCGGCCAGGACATGCAGCGGCACTATTTCGCGGTGGACTTCGGCCGCTTTACCAAAAACAACGGTTATCCGCCGCGCGGCTTGTTTATGTTGTCGGTTGCGGAAAAGAAACCGGAGCCGGCCGAGAGTTGCCAGAATCAGGAAGAGGCAGGTGACGACGCCAGCGAAAACCAGAACTACGCGGAAGGCGAGGAAGGCGACCCGGAACAGAATGAGTGCGATGCGGATACCGGTTCAGACGTTGATCAGGACAAACGCTTGGTATTGCTCACCGACATGGGCTTGTTGGCGAAAACCGCTGCCGACGGCAAACAGACGATCTTCGTGATGTCGTTCCGCACCGGACAACCGGTGGCGGGTGCGCAGGTGTCGCTGTTGGGCATGAACGGGGTGGCGGTATTTTCCGGCAAAACCGACGCGCAAGGTCAAGTCAGCTTTCCGACCACCGAAGGTTTAAAGGCCGAGAAAACCCCCACCGTATACTTGGCCGAAAAAGACGGCGATTTATCGTTCTTGCCGTTCAACCGCGACAACCGGCAACTGGACGTGTCGCGCTTCGATATCGACGGCCTGCACGACAGCGCCGACAGCCTGCAGGCTTATTTGTTTTCCGATCGCGGCATCTACCGGCCCGGCGATACGGTCAACATCGGCCTGATCTTGCGCAAGCGGGATTGGTCTGCATTGCCGGCCGGTTTGCCGCTGAAAGCCGTGATCCGCGATCCGGAATTGCAGGAAGTCTGGAGCCGTACCATCGGCTTCGGCGCCGAAGGCTTCGAGGAAATCAGCTGGACCAGTCCGGCGGCCGGTAAAACCGGCACCTACCGGGTGGAATTGATCGTGGCCGATAAAAGCAAAAAATCCCTGGGCAGCACCCGGGTGCGGGTGGAGGAATTCCAGCCCGACCGCTTGCAGGTTAAAACCGAACTGCTGAATGCCCCGGCCAAGGGTTGGATAGCGCCGGAAGGCGCCAAGGCCCGTATTACGGTGCGCAACCTGTTCGGTACCGCCGCCGAGGGTAATGTGGCCAAACTGGAGCTGACCGCCCGGCCTTGGGCAGGGCAGGTCCCGGGTTACGGCGATTACCGCTTCCGCCGCTCGGTGCCGGAAAACATTCCCGACACCCCGCAGGCCTTGGGCGAAGTTAAAACCAATGCCGAAGGCGAAGCGATTTTCGATCTGCCGCTGGCTAGCATTGCCGAGCCGGTTTATGAAATTTCCCTGGCCGGCGAAGGTTTCGAGAAAGGTTCCGGCCGGTCGGTTATTGCGATGGCAACGGCGCTGGTTTCCAAACAGGCTTATCTGCTGGGCTATAAAGCCGACGGTAGTTTGGATTACATCAGTAAAGACAGTGCGCGCAAGTTGAATCTGCTGGCCTTGGGCGCCGACTTTCAACCGCGCCAAACCGAGACTTTGACGGCGGAGATTGTCGAGATTCGCTATGTTTCGACCTTGGTCAAGCGCGAAGACGGCCTATATCAATACCAGTCGGTGCAACGCCAGGAACCGCGCAATACTCAGCCTTTAATCTTGAATAAAGGCGCGGCCGATTTCACATTGCCCAGCGCTAATCCCGGCCGTTTTTACCTGCTGTTCAAAAACGCCGACGGCGAAACCTTGAATCGGGTCGATTACACGGTGGCCGGCGACGGCAACGTAAGCCGCAACGTCGAACGCAACGCCGAATTGAATCTGACCCTGAACAAAACCGAGTACCAGCCCGGCGAAACCCTGGAAGTGCAAATCGTCGCGCCTTACCAGGGCGCCGGTCTGCTCACCGTCGAACAGGACGGCGTGCGGACCAGTCAATGGTTCAAGACCGGCACCACGGCCTCCAGCCAGAAAATCACCTTGCCGGACAACATCAGCGGCAATGCCTATCTGTCGGTGGCCTTTGTGCGTTCGCTGGATTCGCGGGAAATCTACATGAGCCCGCTCAGTTACGGGGTGGTGCCGTTCAGCATTTCCAAGCAGCGCTATACGCAAAACATCAGCTTGAACGTGCCGGAAAAAGTGCGGCCGGGTACGAACCTGGATGTTACTTACCAAATCAAGGAAGCTACCAAGCTGGTGCTGTACGCGGTCGACGAGGGCATTCTGCAATTCGCCCATTACAGCAACCCGGCTCCGCTGGATTATTTTTTCCGCAAGCGGGCCTTACAGGTCAAAAGTCATCAGATCCTGGATTTGATCCTGCCGGATTTCGCGCTGGTACATAATCTGTCCGCGCCGGGCGGCGACGAAGATGCGCAGCTGGGTAAGTATAAAAATCCCTTCGCCCGCAAGCATAAGGCGCCGATGGCGTTCTGGTCAGGCATCATTGATGCGCAACCCGGCGAACATACAGTATCCATACCGGTACCGGATTATTTCAACGGCAAGATTCGGGTCATCGCCGTGGCCGTCAATGCCGGTAAATTGGCGGTGCCGGTGTCGCATACCGTCGCCGCCCAGGCCTATGTGATTCAGCCGCAGCAACCTTACGTGGCGGCGCCGGGCGACGAATTCGACATGGGTGTGCTGGTGGCCAACAACAGCGAGCAGGCCGGCAAACAGGACTTGCAAGTCAGCGTCGCGGCCGGCGACATGCTGGAATTGCTGTCGCCCAATCCGCAAACAGTGTCATTGGCGCAAGGCCGGGACGGTACCGTGCGTTTCCATGCCAGGGTCAAGGATAAACTGGGGCCGGTGAACGTGCAGTATCAGGTTGCGGGTGGAACCGAAACGGCTGGTTACAGCGAGGAAATCAGCATCCGTCCTTCCCAGCCTTTGCTAACCACGCTGCAAGGCGGTGTGCTGACCGTGGATCAGCAGCGTAAAGGCGAAGTGCGACAATTGGATTTGCAACGCGACATGTACCCCGAGCAGCGGAAAACCGAACTGGCCTTATCGCTGACGCCGGCGGCGTATTTGCGCGGCATCGTCGAGTTTCTGAAAAATTACCCCTACGGCTGTACCGAACAAATCGCCAGCCAAGCGTTCCCGGCGGCGGTGTTGGGCGTTAACCCGGAGCTGGGCTTGTCGGCCAAGGACGTGCAAAAACTGTTGGAACGCAGCATCCACACCCTGCAAACCCGGCAAAAACACGACGGCGGTTTCGGTTATTGGACGGCGGCGGATGAGGGCATGCCGTTTTATTCCATGTACGCCGCTCACATGTTGCTGGAAGCCAGGGAACGCGGCCACAACGTGCCGGAAGCCATGCTGCAGCGGGCGCTGGGCTATGCCGACGAGTTTGCCCAATCCCGCCAATATTCGCCGGAGCAGCACGACGCCAAAGCCTATGCCTTCTACCTGCTGGCCCGCAGCGGCCAAAACGTGGCCGAACGGTTGCGGGCTTTCGAAGCCGATTTGCAGGCGCAAAGCAAAAGTAGCGGCCAGCCGATTGCCAGCCGCACTCGCTTCTTTATTGGCGCAGCCTACAAGCTGCACCATCTGGATCAGGATGCCGACCGCCATTTCGGCGACATCCAGCGGCAATGGCAAGCCAGCGGCATATTGCCCAAGGACATGCAGAACAATCCGGAAGACCTGAGTTTGTATCTGTATCTGGTTGGCAAACATCTGCCTGAACTGTTGGATACCCAAGATCCAAAATTTGGCGGTTATCTGCTGGAACTGGGGCAGGATTTGGTCAGACAGAGGATGAACTCCTTCCGCGGCTCCATGGCCTTGCTGGGTCTGGGTAGTTTATGGACGCGCTTTGAACAAGATCAGCAACAAAGTTTTACTGTGTTGGCTGGCACCCCGCTGGCGCAACTGGAGCTGCAAGGCAAATCCATTAAAACCGCCTTGCTGACGCCAACCACACGGCCGCTGGAACTGCGCGGCGAAGGCAAATGGAGCTTGTATTACCAACTCAGCGAAACCGGCTACGACCGTGCGCCGCCCAGCTCCGCCATCGCCAAAAAGCTCACCGTCAACCGGCAACTGCTGAGCGACAAGGGCGTAACCATAAACCGCCTTAGCCTGCAGGACAAACTGCATATCCGCATGGCCCTGCATCCGGATCACGCCATGCAGGATGTGGCGGTGGTGATGCTGATCCCCGGCGGCTTCGAAATCGACCTCAGCGAACACGGCCTAGCCGAGCGCAAGTCGCTGCCGATAGACAAGAAGCCCTTGTGGCAGCCGGAATACATCGACGTGCAGGAGGACCGCTTGGTGCTGTTCGGCGATCTGGACGGCGGCGAAAAGTATTTCGAGTTTCGCCTGAAACCGCTGAATTCCGGCACTTACCAAGTACCGCCGGTATTTGCCGAAGGCATGTACGATACCGAGATTCTGTATCGCGGCTTGGGGGATGTGATTAAGGTTGAGGAGTGATGGCGGTTATTCTTCCCATGCTCCGGCGTCCCGTGATCGTGTCTCTATCGCGACGGCTAGATTTAATGCTGGTTCTCGCATCTGCGGCCGAGATACTTTCTTTTGCTTCGCCAAAAGCTGCGATGCTCGGGGTGGAATAACGGGAGAACTTGAAAAACAGATTTCATTTGTAGGGTGGGCACGGTTTTTGTGCCCACGCGGAATCAAGGTATTCGCTCTAAATTTGGTGGGCGGAAAAGCGTTACCCACCCTACGCTGTCAACGTCTTTGCTCATTGCAATACCAAGTCGGCAGGATGCACGGAGCGCGTTCCCTGCAAATTCGAAGGCCGAGGCCTGGAAATGTCATGAAACCATTGTCGTGGCAACGTGATCTACAAAACTGGGTAAAACGAGACAGACGGTTTGTCGCCTGGCTCCCAAGCCTGGGGCTGGGTTTTAAGCTGTTTATACTCACTAAAAAATCAAACTTTCGAAAATGAACCGATATATCCAACTGTTAAACATTCATTCGCATGGTCAAACCGAATAAGAACAAAGCGAAAGGCGGGGGTAAGGAAACAGGTAACGGCATGCCGATCGATACGTTTTGCGCTTGGGACGGCGACGTCCTGGTACTGAATGTGCTCGGCACCCCCGCCGCCAAACGGGATGCGATTGGCAAGCCTAAAGGTAATCAACTTAAAATCAGTGTCACCGCTACCCCGGAAGACGGTAAAGCCACCGATCACATGGTGCGTTTTCTGGCAAAACAGTTTCGGGTGGCGGTTAACGATATTGAAGTGGTGTTTGGCCGCTTTAATATCAATAAACAACTGCGTATCAAGGCACCCAAGCAATTGCCGGCGGTCATCGGCAAGCAATTAGCGGAAGAGAATTAACCGTTGGGCGGTTTCAACTTTTTCAGCATCGCTTTATTGCCGCGGTCCTATCGGCTTAGGACGTCATCGACAACGGCAGGCAAAACGGTGCGGAGGTTTGATTGGTTGCGCGGGGAGCTATTGAAGTCTGTTAAGGCATGCAAGGCTGATTTGCCGGGGATCGGGTATCGCCGAGGCTTGCGATTTTAGCTCGGAGCGGCTTAATTTAGCTGCTTTGCCTGTTTTCAGATCTTGCAAGAATGCTTTGAAGTGCGAGGCGGGTTTTAAGGCGCGAGGAATTGCCTTTTCT
>NZ_JANIBK010000139.1 GCF_024505165.1 Methylomonas rivi | reverse complement strand
GCCTCCATGCGCCCGCGCCTATGTCGCGGCAACCGCCGTCCGCGGAACTGCAACCCCGCCTTGGCCCCCCGCTGGCGCTGAAAAACGAGCCGGCGGTGCAAATTTTTCCGACCGAGTTCAACGAACTGCCGGGCTGGCATCAGGATAACCACGGCGCGGCATTTCAATCGTTTCAACGCTCCTGCGCCGCTTGGCGCGTCCAACCCGACGACAGGCCATTGAGCGGCGTTTTCGGATTGGGGCGGATAGGCGATTGGAAAAAACTCTGTAACATCAACGTTCAGCGGGGACAGGAAAAACAGTTTTTCGAACGTTGGTTCAGGCCTTACGCCGTCGCCAACAGTGGCGATTTCGACGGCCTGTTCACCGGCTATTTCGTACCGCAACTGCGCGGGTCCCCGCGGCCCGGCCCGCGCTATTGGGTGCCGGTTTACGGCATGCCCAAGGATTTGGTCAAACGCAACGGTCAAACCGGCCGTCTGCTCGACGGTCGTTTGGTGCCTTATTACGAACGCGCGGAAATCAACGCCGGCGCCTTATCCGGCAAGGGTCTGGAATTACTGTGGGTCGATAGCGACATCGATGCTTTTTTCTTGGAAATTCAGGGTTCGGGTCATGTTTTGATGGAAGACGGCACTGTTCGCGCGTTGAGCTACGCCGGCAAGAACGGCCGCGCCTATTACGCCATCGGCAAAACCTTGGTCGATCGCGGCGAAATCGCCCGCGACGCCATTTCGATGCAGAGCATCCGCGACTGGATCATGCGTCATCCAAAGGAAGGGCGCGAGTTGATGCTGCAAAATCAATCCTACGTGTTTTTCAAATTCGCCGATGCGCGCGCGGCCGACGGCCCGATCGGTTCGATGAACGTGCCGTTGACGGCCGGCTACAGCCTCGCGGTGGATAAAAACTATCTGCCGCTCGGCGTGCCGCTGTGGCTGGATGCCGAACATCCGGCAGGCCGGCAGCGGCTCCGGCGCTTGGTCATGGCTCAGGACACCGGCGGCGCAATCAAGGGCGTGATACGGGGCGACGTTTACTGGGGGGCGGACAAACAGGCCGGGGAGCTGGCGGGCGTCATGAAATCGCGCGGCCGTTACTTTTTGTTGGTGCCCAAGCACGTGGCCGTCGGATAATTCCAACGATGTTGTGGATCATGGCCGCCGCGATTTTTGCCTGGCTGGCGTTTCGGGAAGTCCGGGCGGCCAGGGTGCCGCGGCGCGGCTATTCGCAACCCCAGCCTGTCTTCAAACCCTATCTGATCGCTTGTATTGCATTGTCGGCGGGATTCGCCTGGCAGCCCGTCAAATATTGGCGCTTCGAGCGACTGCTGTCCGCCAAGGCCACGCAACTGGCCGATGGCCGGCCGGCGCGGGTGCACTGTAACAGCGTGGCCGATACGATGTTCGACGGCGAACAGTTCGCCGCCGGTCATGCCAATATCGAAACCGGGCAAATCGTGTTTCAACACGGCTGGTGCGCCACGCTGATGGACTACGTCGACAACCCGAAAACCGCCAACCCGGAAGACTTTTTTGCACTGCACATGTTCACCCACGAAAGCATGCACGTGCGCGGCGAAAGCAACGAAGCCCGCACCGAATGCCAGGCCATTCAGCGCGACGCTCGCGCGGCCATGCTGTTGGGCGTGCCGGAAGCCTTGGCGCGGAAACACGCGCTGGATTTCTATTTCAACAGCTACATGGGGCGCCGAGGCGACGGCTGGATGAGCGCGCAATACTTTTCCGACCAATGCGCCCCCGGCAAGGCCATGGACGAACAACTCAGCGACTCGACCTGGTTGCCCCTTTATCGGACGGCGGATGACCAGTAATGAAAACGCCGATAACGGCAACCGTAACTAATTCCCCCGCCATCGCCGGCTTGCCCCTTTGCGGGTAAAGTCGACCCCAAGGGCACGGTGGTTTCCGGCAGCCGGTCTCGCCGTCCATGCTGCCTCGCGCTTCAATCTGTCGAATCCGGCCGCCATGATCGCATTACCTCATGTGAAGCGCTGTCGCGTTGGGGGAATGGCGGCTTTATTGAAATTACGAATGGTCGTGATCGACCCCTTCCAGACAGATAAAATTTAATTTGCGGCGAGAAGAAAAGGCTAATAAGCTGCCCTTCCAAATGTGATGGAGCTCCGCTAATTGTGGCTTAATAGGATGTGCCGACGTTAGGAGGCGCATCGCTCGAGTATCAAACACAGCATGACAGAATACCGACGTTTTTACATGCCAAAAGCCATGTGGTTTTTCACCGTCAATCTTGCCGAACGGAAAAACAATGCCCTGCTGATTGATAAGATTGATGAATTACGAAATGCCTTTCGATATGTAAAACAACGCAAACCTTTTCATATTGATGCCATCGTCATTATGCCGGAACATTTGCATTGCATTTGGACATTACCGCCCTACGACGGAGATTTCTCTGTCAGATGGAATATGTTGAAAGGAAGATTTTCCAGGGCAATCGACCACGGCGAAAGAATTTCAAAAAGCCGTCAAAAACGCCGTGAACGAGGAATATGGCAGCGGCGATTATGGGCGCATTTAATCGAAGACCAAGACGATTTCAATCGTCATGTCGAATATATTCATTGGAATCCGGTAAAACACGGGCATGTTCAAAATGTAATCGATTGGCCTTATTCAAGCTTTCACCGTTATGTAAAACAAGGCATTTATCAAATAAATTGGGGGCATAATGACAACAACGAGATTAATGGTATTGAGTGACGCGACCGATGCGCCTCCTACGTCGGCACATCCAATTTGGCGCACCTTATCGCGTTACCCAGCCTACGGCCCTTACGGACTTAGCGTCTTTTAATTACCGTTTAAGCCGAATTGGCGAGTGCCAAGTCTATCCTTCCAGCGTTTTTCCCGAGCGATAACATCTTCATCATCGAAACCGAAGGGGAGAGTTTCCAGAATCGAGAATTCAAAGTGGTTACAGTCGAGCTTGATAAGCTGTTGATTGTTTCCGTGTCCATATTTCGCGTATTCGGCCCAACGTCCGTAAATGCCTTTGTCGCCATAGGCCGAACCGACATAAAGCTTTCCTGATAAACGGTCTCTAATCAAATAAACTCCTTTGACTGCGGACAATCTGGCTAGCCAGTCGGAGTTTGCGGCGTCTTCTTTGATCAGAAGTTTCAAATCTTGATAGCTCAAAAGGATTTCGTCGTAGGATTTGAACTGGCCAATTGGATTTTGCGGTTTAATTTCAAGGATGTTTTTGATTGTAGAGCCATTTTGTACCCAAGCTAAAGTTCCTTTGCCCCAATCTATGACCAAGCGCTGGGAAAGCTCGTTCATGGTCGGGTTTCTTTGCAAGTCGTACCAAACCATCTCTTCCGTCCAATCAAATTCAGTTTGGAATTCCCGAAAACGGCTTAATAACTGTTCGTTGAATTCAGTGGGTGGCAGTTTCCCCTTAATATCCCAAACGCCTAAAAATAATGCTGTCGTACCGCGCGTTCTTGCAAAGGAAGCTATATGTTCGGCCTTAGAAAATTTTTTCGGTTGTTGGAAACTTTGGTAGTAACAAAATTTTTCGAGATCGGTCTGAAAAATTTCCAAGATACTTAACTGGACATTCTTCTTTTGTCTGGTTTTTTCTGTTCCATGTCTGACCAGCTTAATTTTCTCGGGCTTTAAACCGTAATATTGGAACAAATCCGCTAGCGTTAACATGCTTTACTCTGCAAGCGTTGCAATAGTTTCTCCAAAAACGCCACCTTGTCTTCCATGTCTTTAAAGGTGTGGGTAAAGCGTAACTTATCCGCGCCATCGAATTTATACACTTGCGATTGGCTTTGAATCATATTAATCAATTCGGCGGTATCGATTTTCGGTGCAGCCCCGAATACAATTCTGCCGCCGGTGGCATGGGCTTCGATTTTCTTGACGCCCAAATGAGCGGATTGCTGCTTCAATTCGGTGATGGCGAACAGGGCCTTGACCTGATCCGGCAGCAAGCCGAAGCGGTCTATCATTTCGATCTTCAGCTTGCGCAAATCGTCCTCGCCGTCGGCGCTGGCGATGCGTTTATATAGCACCAGCCGTGCATGGATATCCGGCAGATAGTCTTCCGGGATCAGCGCGGCGGTTTGCAAGTCGACCTCGGGGCCTGAATCGAACGGCGCATCGAGTTCCGGTTGTTTGCCGGATTTTAGGGCGTCGACAGCGCGCTCCAGCAATTCGGTGTACAGTGTGAAACCGATTTCCTGAATTTGGCCGCTTTGTTCGTCGCCCAGCAGCTCGCCGGCGCCGCGTATTTCCATGTCGTGCGAAGACAGCATGAAACCGGCGCCCAGTTCGCCGGAGGTTTCGAAAGCCTCCAGGCGCTTGATGGCGTCCTTGGTCATCAGCGATTTGGGCGGTACGATGCAATAGGCGTAGGCGCGATGGTGCGAACGGCCGACCCGGCCGCGCAGCTGGTGCAATTGCGCCAGGCCCAGCTTGTCGGCGCGGTTGATGACGATGGTGTTGGCGCTGGGAATGTCGATGCCGCTTTCGATGATGGTGCTGGCGATCAGCAGGTTGAAGCGCTGGTGGTAAAAATCCAGCATGATTTGCTCCAATTCCCGTTCCGCCATCTGGCCGTGGGCGATCTGGATACGGGCTTCCGGCACCAATTCCGCCAGTTCGCGAGCCATTTTGTCCATGGTCTTGACATCGTTGTGCAGGAAGAACACTTGGCCGCCGCGCTTGATTTCCCGTTGGCAGGCCTCCTGCACCTGCGAGTCTATCCATTCGGTGACGAAGGTTTTGATGGCGTGGCGGTTGGGCGGCGGGGTGGCGATGATGGAGATGTCGCGCAGGCCGGCCATGGCCATGTTCAGTGTGCGCGGAATCGGCGTTGCGGTCAGCGTCAGCATATCCAGTTCGTAGCGCAACTTCTTGAAATGCTCTTTTTGGGTCACGCCGAAACGGTGTTCCTCGTCGATGATTACCAGCCCCAAGGCTTGGTATTTCATATCCTTGGACAGCAATTTATGGGTGCCGATGATGATGTCGACTTTGCCTGCCGCCAGTTCGTCGGTCACGGATTTTTGCTGTTTGGCGGTGACGAAGCGGGACATCACTTCGATGCGTACCGGCCAGTCGGCGAAACGGTCGCGGAAGTTCTGATAATGCTGTTGCGCCAATAGCGTGGTGGGCACCAGCACCGCCACTTGTTTGCCGCTTTGCACCGCGACGAAGGCGGCGCGCATGGCGACTTCGGTTTTGCCGAAGCCCACGTCGCCGCAGACCACCCGGTCCATCGGTTGGGTGGCGGCCATGTCCTGCAGTATGGCGTCGATGGCGCTGAGTTGGTCCGGGGTTTCCTCGAAAGGGAAGGCGGCGGCGAAGGCGTTGTAGTCGGTGTTGTCGACGTCGAACGCGAAACCCTGGCGGGCGGCGCGTTTGGCGTGAATATCCAGCAACTCGGCGGCCACGTCGCGAGCCCGTTCCATGGCCTTTTTCTTGGCCTTGCTCCATTGTTCGGTGCCGAGTTTGTGCAGCGGGGCGTTTTCGGCGGAGATGCCGCTGTAACGGCCGATCAAATGCAGCGAGGAGACCGGCACATACAGCTTGTCGTTGTTGGCATACTCCAACATCAGAAATTCGGCTTCGATATCGGCGACCGTCAAGGTCTGCAGGCCCAGATAGCGGCCCACGCCGTGTTCTTGATGCACGACGGGCGAACCGATGGTCAGTTCGTTGAGGTTGTTGAAGATGTTTTCCAGCTCGCGGGCGGCCGATTGCCGGCGCCGGCGACGTTGTTGGGCCTTGGCGCCGCTGAGTTGGCTTTCGGTGATGATGGCGATCGGCGGCGTATCCAGCCAAAGCCCTTGATCCATCGGCGCCACCACGATGCAGGCGGACTCGCCGCTTTGTAGAAATTCCCGCCAGCTTTGCAATGGTTTGACCTGCAGTTTGAGGCTTTTCAGTTTGTCGATCAGTCCTTCGCGGTGGCCGGCGGTTTCGGCCACGAACAGGATTTTTCCGTCAAGGCCCTCAATGAATTGGCGCAAGTGTTGCGCCGGCTCTTTCAGGCGGCTATCGATGGCAAGGTCGGGCAGGGTTTTGCAATGATACGAATGCCCTTGTTCGGCGTGATTGTCGAGCACGATGCGGCTGAAGCCGACAGTGTGCCGTTGGATTTCATCGGTGGACAGAAACAGTTTTGCCGGTGGCAACAGCGGCCGGTCGATATCGTATTTACGTTGCTGGTAGCGTTCTTCGGCTTCGCTATAAAAGCGTTGGGCGTGCTCGGCAAAGCCGGCCGGCAGGACGAACAAGGCGGTTTTCGGCAGATAGGCGAACAAGGATTCGGTGTGCTCGACGAACAGCGGCAGGTAGTATTCGATGCCGGCCGGGGCGATTTGCTTGGAAATATCGACGTACAGCGGATTTTTGGGCGACGACTCGGGGAACTGCTCGCGAAAAGCCTGCCGAAAATGTTTGACCGCCTCGTCGGTAAACGGAAACTCGCGGGCCGGAAACAACTCGATCTGGCGCATTTTTTCCTGCGACATTTGCGTGTCCGGGTCGAAGCTGCGGATCGATTCCACATCGTCGTCGAATAACTCAATGCGGTAGGGCTGTTTGCTGCCCATCGGGAATAAATCCAGAATCGAGCCGCGCACGGCGAATTCGCCATGCTGATAGACTTGCGACACACATTGATAGCCGACCGCTTCCAGTTTGGCGCGGGTGAGTTCAAGGCTCAAGCTGCCGCCGACTTCTATCGCAAAGCTATGCGCCAATATATGTTCGCGCGGCGCCAGACGGTGCATCAAGGTGGACACCGACAGGATCAGCGCGCCGCGTTTGGTCTCCGGCAACACTGCCAGCGTTCTCAAGCGTTCGGAAATGATTTCCGGCAGCGGCGAGAAAACGTCGTAAGGCAAGGTTTCCCAATCCGGAAAGTGCAGAATGGGTAGCGCGTTATTCAGAAAAAAAGCCAGCTCGTGTTCCAGGCGTAATGCAGTCTGCGTGTCCGGGGTAACGACAACCAGTAAGCGATTTTCTTGGGCGATGGTGTTGGCCAATGCCAGGGCGTCGCCGCAGCCTTTAAGGCCGGTCCAGTAAATAGGCGTATCGGCGGATTGGGGAAGAGCGGCTTGGGTAAAGGTTGAAGACGACATTACGATCAAATTAAGCGGAAATCAGCCTAATTATAAACGCGATATGCCACGATGCGGCAGTAAGCTGGTCGATTGTCGGTTTTTAGCCGTCTCGGGTTGGGTTAGCCGGCGTTCTTTTGTTGCAGCTCGATTTCCTGCATATAACGCTGGATGCTGGTTTCAAAATTGGTGGGCATGCTTTGGAACAAACAGCCTATCTTGTCCTGTAAAGTCAGCGTGCCGCTGCGGACCTTGACGTTATTTTTGATCACAAATCCTACGATGGCATGATTGCCGTTATTGAGGTACAAGTTGCAATCGATAAATTGGCAGTCGGGTTGTAGCCGTTCAGCCCATTTAGGGTCGGGGTTGAGAAACGCAACTCCAGTCATGCTGAGATCGTATAACTGGAATTTCAACGTTTCCAAAGTGTCGTCCTGTTCGGATTTAAACGTTATTTGGCAGTAGCTGCCGTTATGCGAGTAAGGAATTTTGACGCGATAATATTGACGGCGCTGCATCCAAAAAATGCTGTCGGGGATGGGCATGGACAAAACGGACTCGCCGCCCGATTGGATTTTCTGGATGTTTTTGGCGCTAAACGAAACCTTGATGCCGTTATATTCGGTGCGAAACAGCACCTTTCCGGAGGCCAGTAATTGCGAGTCGACCGATTCGGAGGGGCCGCAGTCCAGGTGCAGCAGCTTTTTTTTAGGATCCAGCTCGACGATCGTCGTCAAAAAGGAGGTGTTCCTGTCGCCGAAATGCGCGGAGATCAGGCATTTCTTAGTCACCAATTCATTGAAGTGGTTAAATACCATTTTGGCGTTTTTAACGATGTATTCGGATTCCGTTGCCATTTAATTAATATGTTAAATGTTGCTGTGTAACAAAGCGGCTATTGTAAAATAGCTGGAATTATTATGCACACAAAAGGCTAAGTCGATGGGATGGTTGTTATTATTTACAGCAGGTTGCTCGGAAATCGTATTTGCGTTAAGCCTAAAATACAATGAAGGATTCAGCAAGTTATGGCCTAGCGTGGTGACTTGTTTTTCCGGCGCCGGCAGTTTTTATCTGCTGATGCTGTCTTTAAAAACCCTGCCATTGGGTACCGCCTATGCCGTTTGGACCGGCATGGGCGCCGTCGGCGTGGCGATTATCGGCATATTTCTGTTTAAGGAATCGTCGGACTGGATACGTTTGACTTCCATCATGATGATAGTGATCGGTATCGCCGGCTTGAAATTGACTCACGTCGAATAATGTTGCATCTGATCGCCGAATCCACGCTGACGCAGGCATTGGTGGAGCGCATAGCCGGCGGAGATGACGTGGTATTGCAAGCAGGCACGGTTTGGGCTGCTTTTGCGGGGCACCGGGACAACGCCAAACTGAGCGGCTTGTTAGCGAAAGGCTGCCATGTTTATGCATTAAGCGATGTGCTGGCCATGAACGGCATCGGTCATCAGCAGTTATTGCCGGGGGTTGTGCCTATCGATTACGCGCAATTTGTCGGTTTGACGGTGAAAAACCCGGTGATTCATACATGGTGCTGATGGTGGACGGCGTTGAGCTGGAAACGACGTCCGACGGTTTTTTGCGGAACGCCGGCGTTTGGAACGAACGGGTTGCCGAAGCGCTGGCGAGCCAAAACGGTATTGAAATCAGCCCCGCGCATTGGGAGATCCTGTTCTTCATCCGCGATTATTACCGGCAATATCAGCATTTGCCCAATGCGCGCATGTTCGCCGCGGCCATAAAAAAGACCTTGGGCGACGACAAAGCCAATAGCCGCTATCTGCAACAATTATTTCCCGACGGGCCGTTGAAATACGCCTGTAAATTGGCGGGTTTGCCCAAACCGCCAACCTGTTTGTAACCCGATTTTAAACGTTTTGAGAGTAATACATGAGTAACCCCCGCGTTGGTTTTATCAGTTTGGGCTGCCCGAAAGCCCTGGTCGACAGCGAGCAGATTTTGACGCGTCTGCGTAGCGAAGGCTACCACGTCTCGCCCAATTATAAAGATTCGGATTTGGTGATAGTGAACACCTGCGGTTTCATCGACGCCGCAGTGGAAGAGTCGTTGGATAGCATAGGCGAGGCCCTGGCGGAAAACGGCCGGGTGATTGTTACCGGTTGCCTGGGCGCGCGGCAGGATGAAATTCTGGCCCGCCATCCGCAGGTGTTGAAAATTACCGGCGCGCATGCCACCGACGAAGTGGTGAGCGCGGTGCACGAGCACCTGCCGCCGGTGCATAATCCGTTTATGGATTTGCTGCCGCCGCAAGGCATCAAACTGACGCCGCGGCATTATGCCTATCTTAAAATTTCTGAAGGTTGCAACCACCGTTGCACCTTTTGCATCATTCCGTCCATGCGCGGCGACTTGGTCAGCCGGCCCATCGACGATGTGATGCAGGAGGCCGAGCGCCTGGCCGATGCAGGCGTCAAGGAGCTATTGATCGTTTCGCAAGATACCAGCGCTTACGGCCTGGATTTGAAATATCAGCATAGGCGCTGGCGCGGCCGAGACCTGCAAACCCGCTTTTACGATTTGGCCGCCGCCTTGGGCGAGTTGGGAATATGGGTGCGCATGCATTACGTCTATCCGTATCCGCATGTGGATGAGGTGGTGCCGTTGATGGCGGAGGGTAAGATTTTGCCTTACCTGGATATTCCGTTTCAACACGCCAGCAGCCGTATTTTGAAGCTGATGAAACGGCCGGCGGCGGCGGAGAATAATCTGGAGCGCATCAAGGCCTGGCGCAGGATTTGTCCCGACCTGACGATTCGCAGTACCTTCATCGTCGGCTTCCCCGGCGAAACCGAGCAGGAATTCGAGGCGCTGTTGCAATTTTTAAGCGAAGCGCAAATGGACCGGGTCGGTTGTTTTGCCTATTCGCCGGTGAAAGGCGCGGCCGCCAACCAGTTGCCGGATTCGGTGCCGGAAGACGTCAAGCAAGAGCGCCTGGCCCGCTTTATGGAGCATCAGGCCGTTATTAGCGCGGAACGCTTGCAGCGCCGAGTGGGGCGAGTCGAAACAGTATTGGTCGACGAAGTAGTCGAGGAAGGCGCGGTTGCCCGCAGCAAAAGCGATGCGCCGGAAATCGACGGGCAGGTTTTCATCGATGGGGCTACCCATCTTAAAGCCGGCGATTTCGTCGAAGTGGAAGTCGAAGAAGCCGACGAATACGATTTATGGGGCAAGCTGATATAACAGCATGCCCAAAACGCATAAAAGACCCGCCGCTAAGCGGCGG
>NZ_JANIBK010000138.1 GCF_024505165.1 Methylomonas rivi | reverse complement strand
GATTTATTTTGTTTTGCATGTATTTTTATTTTAAACAATCTAAGCGGAATATTTTTTTCATCCTGCCTCAAAGCAGCGTCTATTAATTGAATCGAATCGTCTAACTTATTATTTTCAAAAGCCTGCGCTGCTTTCAATGAAAGCGCATCCATATTTTCAGAATTGGCAGAAAGTACACTTTCAATTATTTCATTTGCCTGCTCTATTTTTTTCTGTCTAATAAAAGCCGAGGCTTTTAGTAATTTAGCCTCCTCATTTTCAGGCTTAACTTTAAGAATAAAATCCGCATTCTCAATCGCTTTATCAAAATCCCCAAAGAGCAAGCTTACCTTGCCTAATTTTTGTCTTGCATCGATATTATTCGGATCAAGTTCCAATGATTTCTGAAGATTGTCTTTCATTGACTTAAAATTATTAGATTTTTCATCCAATAACGCCATGTAATAATAAGTCTCTGAACGCTGATCGCTACCTTGAGCGGACGTTTTTAACTCGAGTATAGCTTTGTCATATTCACCTTTATCCAGCAATTCCTTGCCTTTTTGTAAGTGATTTTCTGCCGACTCTTCCGGGGAATCACATGCTGATAACATCATCGCACTAACCAACAAAACAGGAAAATACAACTTAGTTAAATTTGATTGAACGAACGACACAATAGACTCCCAGATAAATTTATTTTTAGCGAAAAAATCACGTACAATTAAATATTACTCAATAATATTGTTCTTAATCCAAACATACAAATCAAATAAATCCGAGTGCATATTCTCGAGCGCGGACTGAGTAGTAATAAAATAAGGCGCCCTAATTCCATGATAATACATATCCTTACCGATCCGGTGAAAATCTATCCCTGACCGATGCATCAACCGGGGTAAAAAGGGCTCCATCATTGCAAACACATTGGTTCTGTTATCCATTTCAGTCATGGCTGTCGCGGCAAGAAAACACGCCACGGCAATTAATGAGAAGCTTCTCTGTTCTTGGTCCGAAAAATGCAGACCTGATATTTCGCCAAACCGGGTCAACGATTCGCCGCTACGACGCCGGAACGCCCCATCGACCGCCAATCTGGAAATCTCGCAAACGGTCGATCTATCCAAGCCTAAATCATCAATTTGCTGACTGTTAAGACTCGAACCGCAAAATTTTTCCAACGGTAAAGGCATTTCATCCCGCCCTCCTAAAGCAGGCACCAACCTTACACACCCTGCCGGCATTCCTGTTCTTCTGTGGATAACCAAACAATGCCGGGACACTTGGTCATACTCATCCGTCTCCAAACCATCCGGAAATAAATCAACGGCTTCGTATTTAAATTCCTCGCAGTAGACTCGGTACCTAACTCCATAGACTTGCTGCTTTTGAATATCGGATACAGCCAGCTCTACCTTGAAATAGCGCTCGAAACTCTCCGTCAATGTTAAATCGGACTTATCATTCATTAGCTAGGCCCATTCATCAAGATCAAAGATATTTATCAATATCATGCGCTTTTATGCCCCAGGCTAGCAGCTTTTCTATACGGTCATTAGCAGTTTCCAACCTGACTGCCATGATTTCAAAAAGAGCCTTTAAAAACAAATAGCCTTCAATTGGGTGATCATCAAGATACACGCTCAACATATCGCTACGGATCTCCAATACGCGCGTATCGGTTAAGGCCACGACAGAAGCCGTTCTTCGATGAGAACCATACAGACAAATATCGCCAAAAACGGCACCCGCCTGCAAATCGCATAAACCCGGCGTTATTCTAACCTTGCCCTCCAGTTCGGCACCGCCTAAAACCCGAACCGCGCCCTCCTCAACCAGGATCAAAGTATTTCCCACGTCGCCTTTTTCGATGATTTTATCGCCCGCGCCATACCACGCATGCTTCCATGCGCCGCCTTCCGCAAATTGAGGACTTCTTAATATTTCATCGAGTATTTGTTTCATACTTACCTATACACTTAACCGATATGAAATACATGCCAAAACAAATAGCTATAATACCTCGTTGCCAACCGGACATCCCCACCCAAAGGTCTAATAATCCACCTCAACCATGGAAAATTTTATTTATTTTAGCTACTTAGCTAGTCTAGCAGCCTATTTCATACTTTTTCTTTTTGCCTCGCTCAGAAAAAATCGAAATTGGCCATTCATACTCGCCGCATTGCTTTCGGCGATCTGGAGCGCAAGCGCTTTAAGATCACTTCAGGACAATGAATTTTTTCTGGCCGACACACTTGTATTTGAAACCTTACGGAACACGGCATTGTTTTTGTTACTTGGCACCATGTTATACAAACAACAAAACGCAGCTGGCTATCAATATGTTCTCCGCGCCAAATCGACCTTGCCCGCCACCGTAATCATTTTTCTTACTGTCAGTATAGAGACTTTTCCTGATTTATTGGAATTCATCCAGCAAACAACCCGTGTCGATCCTCGTTTTTTTGCCCACGTAGTGTTCGCTATTTTTGGGCTAATCCTCACTGAGCAACTGTATCGCAACACGCCGTTAAGTCTGCGCTGGCATTTGAAATTCTTGTGCCTAGGTATCGGAGCCTTATTTGCCATTGATCTGATTGTGTATAGCAAATCCTTACTATACAAACATTTAGACATGCCATTATGGCAATCGCGCGGGATCATTAACGTATTGATAGCGCCGTGTCTTGCGCTCGCACTACCCAGGCTCGACGCCCTCACCTCGCAAGCGGCCTCTTCCGCTCCACGAAAAACGATTTTTTACACCACTATTTTATTCGGCTGCGGCGTTTACCTCATTCTTATGTCAGCCACGGGATTCTATTTAAAACAAGCGAATGCCGAATGGGGAGAATCCATTCAAACCATTTTTATTTTTCTAGCTATTGTATTACTCGTCATATCATTCACTTCCGGTAAAATCCGAGCCTTGGCAAAAGTATATTTTGGCAAGCATTTTTTTCACTACAGTTACGACTATCGCGAGGAATGGCTAAAAATCAGCCAAGCTCTCGCAAAACTTGAGTCGCTCGATGAACTTAAGGACTTTATCATCAGCACGCTCACAAACCTTGTAGAAAGCAGCGGCGGCGGGCTATGGCTTAAAAACGATCAAGGACATTTCTTTCTGGCCGCGGCACACAACTTACATCTAACCCAGCAAGAACTCGACAGCCTAAAAGCAGAGCCGCATTTACCAATTTACTTGACACAGAAACAATGGGTTATAGATTTTTACGAATTAGCCCACGCCCCGGAAGTATACGACGACATCGATCTTAGCCCATGGTGTTATGAAGATAGCGAGGTATGGTTGATCGTGCCTCTATTTCATTTACAACACCTTGAAGCATTTGTCGTTTTAACGCAGCCAAGAGCGCCCAGAAAATTAAACTGGGAGGATCATGACCTGCTTAAGACCGTCGGCATGCAACTCGCTAACGCTCTAGCTCTGAATAAAGCCAGCGAAGCCCTGGCCAATAACAAGCAATTCGAAACCTATCACCGCCTGTCGGCTTATTTAGTGCACGACCTGAAGAACATTGCCGCCCAACTTTCCTTGGTCGTAAAAAACGCTGACAAACACAAACATAACTCGGATTTTTTCGATGACGCTATCGATACACTCAATCACGCGGTTAACAAAATGCAGCATATTGTGGAACAATTAAAGCAGGGAAAACCTTCTCCTTCGGCTGCAATACTAACTAATTTGGCCGCTATCATCAAAAATATAGCGCGTCAACACAACGGCACACCCGCCATTGAGGTTGAAACCGACCTTATCGAATGCATGATAAAAGCGGATCAAAATAAACTCATCAGTGTCATCACCAATCTGATACAAAACGCTCAAGACGCCGCCCAAAAACCGGATGGCTGGGTGAAGCTTGTATTAACCCGACAAGCTGATTATGCTGTACTGAAAATCATGGATAACGGAGTAGGCATGGAGCCGTCATTTATCGCCGAACGGCTGTTCAAACCTTTCGACACTACCAAAGGCAATGCAGGCATGGGAATTGGCGCATACGAGGCCAGAGACTTTATTTCAAAAAATGCCGGGCAATTAGAAGTCGAAAGCCAACCCGGCCAGGGCAGTACATTCACCATCAAATTACCCTTGGTTTAACCAAATCTTATGACCGCATCCAACCTACTGTTAATTGTTGAAGACGACCCCGGCCTGCAAAAACAACTTAAATGGAGCTTGGACCAATACGACATCATCCTGGCAAACAACCGATCGGAAGCCATAACCGCCTTGCGCCGCCATATGCCTCGCGTCGTTACCCTCGATCTCGGGCTACCGCCCGACCCTACCAATGCCAGCGAAGGCTTGGCCACACTCAAAGAATTGCTGGAATTAGCCCCGCATACCAAAGTCATCGTTGTCACGGGAAACGACGACCGCGGCAATGCCATTGAAGCCGTCGCGCAGGGCGCCTACGACTTTTACCAAAAACCGGTTGATGCGGACGTACTCAACATGATCATTGCCAGGGCTTTCCACCTGCATGCATTGGAAAATGAATTTAGAAATCTACAGCAACAACAAGCATTCAGCAGCGGCATCATAGCTACTAGCCCGCAAATGCTATCGGTGATGCGCATGATAGACCGCATCGCCCCAACCCAAGCAACCGTATTATTACTGGGCGAAAGCGGCACAGGCAAGGAACTGCTTGCCAAAGCCATACACACGCAAAGCGCCCGCGCCCAAAAACCGTTCATTGCGGTCAACTGCGCGGCCATTCCGGAAACCTTATTGGAAAGCGAGCTATTCGGCTATGAAAAAGGCGCTTTTACCGGTGCCGTTACCCAAACCAAAGGCAAGATTGAATATGCCGAAGGCGGCACATTTTTTTTGGATGAAATCGGCGACTTACCCTTCGCGCTACAAGCCAAATTACTGCGTTTCATTCAAGAGCGCGTCATCGAGCGATTGGGAGGCCGAAAGGAAATTGCTGTCGATGTGCGCATTATTTGCGCCACCCACCGCAACATACAGCAGCTGATTGATCAAAACCAATTCAGAGCCGATTTATACTACCGCCTCAGCGAAATCAGCATAGAAATCCCCCCTTTACGCGAACGGGAAGGCGACATTCTGGCAATCGGCAATACCTTGTTAAAGCGTTACTGCCAGCAAAACAACTGTAAAGAAAAACGCTTTGCGCCCGAAACGGCCCAGGCCCTGGAGAGCTACGCCTGGCCGGGCAACATTAGAGAACTGGAAAACAAACTCAAGCGCGCGGTGATTCTCTCCGACAGCAATCTAATAACACTCGAAGACATGGAAATGTCAGAACAAGTGGATAATGCCATGCCGTTGAATTTAAAGGCGGTAAGAGAAGCGGCGGAAATGTCGGCCATCAAACGCGCCCTGCTCTACAGCGACTACAATATTTCGGAAACGTCAAGATTACTGGGTATAGCAAGACCGACGCTATACAGTTTGGTTGAAAAACATGGCTTGCAAGACCTGATTCGCCACCAGCTGGACCAGGTTTGAGGTAACCATTTAGTGAATGCCAGCGGATGCGGATCAATTGCGTAGGTTGGGTTTGCCCTCAAGGGCATAAAAGCTCGATAGAGCGTAACCCAACCTACGCTGAATAGTTACGGTTTGACAAACATTGCCGACACAACTCTTTTCGCTTGGATCAGGTTTTTTGCCGAGATACCGGCGGAATCGACAAATCCGCAGGTATCGGATGAAGGGATTTACCGTACCAGGCTAAAATCTGCTTGACATAGTTTTGCGTTTCCCGATAAGGCGGAATACCGTGGTAACGCTCAACCGCACCCTCGCCCGCATTATACGCCGCCAGCACTAAATCCACCTTGCCGTCGAAATGCCGGATCAACCAGTGTAAATAGGCCGTACCGCCTTTGATGTTTTGAATGGGATCCCAACTGTCGGCAACGCCAAAGCGCGCCGCGGTAGCCGGAATCAATTGCATCAGCCCCTGCGCATTTTTATTGGATACCGCGGTGCTATTAAAGCCGGACTCCGCTCTGATGACCGCCATGACCAATTCCGGATCGATACCGTAGCGCGGCGCTATTTGGTTCACCCAATTTGCCACCGCCTGTTTATTCGGATTGGCATCCGCCACCAACTTCAATTCCGGCTCCGCTTGCTTACATGCTGAATCTTCAGCCGGAGATAAATCGCTATAACGTGCCAACATTTTTTGGGCATGAACATCGCCCGCATCGGCGGCCTGTTTAAACCACCGCACCGCCAAGCCCAAATCGCGCGGTTTACCTCGACCATTGAAGTACATAAAACCCAAACTGTAGGCGGAATCCGCATCACCTTTTAAAGCCGCTTGACAATAAAGTTGAAACGCCTGCTGGTAATCCTGCTTTAAACCTTCGCGTCCGTGTTCGTAATTGGCCGCCAAATAACGCATCGATTCAGGCGCATCAGCAATATCAAAAGCCCACGCACTCCGCATCAAAATACTCAACAAACATGTTACTAACAACCGTTTTATTCGGATCATAACTTCTCGACTTTGCTTCCAGCGTTTAAACAAGCGATGACACTAGAGTAAATAAGGTTTGATTCATTAAAACCCGGAAAAAAAAGATAAAACACTGCCTAAAAGGGCAATAAGAACAATTACTCCAAATGGGGTACTAAAACGGGTATCGGAAACTTTAACGAGAGCCAATCAGGTCTTTCCGGCAACACTGTCGGAATATTTTACAACTGGGCCAATTTAAAGGATATCCCCTCTTATGAGTCTAAATCAGATGCGCTATTTTCAGCAATACGCCAATAATTAGCGTTGTTTGCAAAAAACCAGCGCCGATGATCCAACGCGTTAAATCCGCTTTACTTTCAGCAATTTGTCTCTGCGTGTCCGCCCGCAGCAGTTCTATCTTATGATCCAATTCGCGAATTTCATGCTTCAATGCGGACTCCAATTCCTTCAAATCCCGTTTGGCAAGCACATCATCCAAATGATAATCGTGCCTTGCCTGTTCCAAGGTATTACCGGTAGCCGTTTTCTGCAACTCTGTTAAAACTGCCGCCTGCTCGTCGGAAAAACCCGCAGCTTTTAGGCGATTGGCGAATTGCAAAGTGTCAAAAGGAATAGCATTCATAAACGGAGCCCATTAAATTCTTAATAGTTTGTATCTTACTGCAACCAGCGGCACCGGTACCAATGTTAAGGGGAAGCACAAGTAACATGTAGCGTATCAACAGCAACCTATTATCCCGGCATCGATAACTTATCAAAAACCAGTAACCGACGCTCAACCCACTCCCGAGAAACAGGTGTCATAAAATCTTACACCTGATTTTTGGCTGGCCGACCTCTGCGCTCATAGCCCACCTTCATCTGTAAAACCTGTTCAATCCGCGAACGAAACCGTTCATCCCCCAAAGGTGTACCACTTTGCAAGCAACTTCTTAAGCCTTCCAAATCGTTTGTTTCAATCTCGTTGGCAAATAGCGCGCGATAAACTTCTTGCCGCTGCTCATCGGCCTGCCCTAGTTGCAAATAAAGCGGATGCGGGCATAAAAACGCATTGGGTTCCCTCCAAGCATTGGCGCGATAAACTTGACCAGGGATAATGCTCCGGCAGCCTCACCATGCCCGCTCGAACCGGATTGAACTCTATATAGCGGTAACAACTGAACAAATAATGCTCTTTATCAATCAAACTGGCCTTGTATCGCCCCACCCACAAGGTGCCGGTTCGCTGGTAAGTTTGATTGATATAAGCCACATAATGCCGGCCAATTGTTTGAAAAAACTCTCCGACGCCTTGTGCTTGTGTCGGCGTTAACAACAAATGCACATGATTAGTCATCAGAACATAAGCATGAATGCGGCAATCGTGTTTTTTCGCCGCCAGTTTCAGGCACCTTAGATATTGAGCATAATCCTCATCGGCAAAAAAGATCGCTTGCCGATTATTGCCTCTCTGAATGGCGTGAACCGGCACCCACGGTAAAAAGAAACGCGGCTTTCTGGGCACAGTCTATCAAGGCACCAGCCGCAAAACGGCTACAATCAAACTACCCACGGCAATCAAGGTTCCAAAACCCCATCTCATCAACTGTTTCATTTCATTGTGAATAGCCATAATTTCGCCATGCACTTGCTCGAAGCGCTTCTCCATTTGCTTTAAACCTTCCTGCATCAACTCCCGCTGATGTTTCAGTTCCTCTTCGGCACGCGAATGGTGCGTTCCCGTAAATCCAGTTCGTAACGTACATTAACATTCTGGGCCGGCAAACGCTCGGAAATGCTATCCCTGATTAGAGTTTCTTCTGCTCAAGATCGTCTTTTGCCAAAGCCATTTCAGGACTCCAGTTCCATATAAGTAATGCGGAAAGGATACCATGAAGTCAAAGTCAACTTTTAAATGGCTCCGGCCCCTTTTTACACCCCCTTTTAATATGCATTTGTCAGTTTTCTTTACACCAAACAAAATAATTTTCGATCATTAAAGATGAATATCAATATAATTCAATACATTACAAACATGGCACCTTTTGTGCTTAAAGAAAAATGCAAACTAAAACACATTAGAGGAGAAATCCATGAACACTAAGACCAAACTTGCAGTCGCATTGGCTGCAACTATTTCGTCCGGCATCGCTAGCGCCGCCGAAATCCAAATGTACCTTGATGTAGGAGTTATCAATACCGGTGCCGGCGCAGGCAACATAGGCAGCGGCGCCAGCAGTGGCACCCCTTTTGGGAATCCTGGAAACTCGGGCATTTTTAGTCCAGACGCCGACACTATCACTGGCCTTTTCACCGAATTCGGCTTCAACCAGTTTAGAGCCACATCTTTATATGAAAAAGACGCTGGAGGTGCTTTTACGGGCAATATTCTTGATACAAATAATGCCGCATTTCTGTCAGGCTCTAACCCAGTAATTCCCGCACCGTCCTTTGGGCAAGTAACGTTAGGTAATTTGTCGCCACTTACACCACCCCAAGTACCTTTTTCTGCTACCGAAGGCTTTGGTACCACCTGGGGCTTGAGTGTTGATTACCAGTTAAATGGAACCATCCCCACCGATGGCAGCAATTTCCTGGGCTTGCCTAGCTACACTACAGGAATTTTCAACATCTGGTTCGATGATTATGCAAACAATACTGGATTAAACGACGGCACCAATCGAGACGTGCAAGTTCTCGGTTTAATCCTGGACAGCGCATCAATTTTACCAGCAGATGTCATATTGACTTATGAGCTCGTCTTTGCACATACAGGTTTTCTAAACATTGGTGGAGTCGATGCTGCAGACCAAATTGGCAGACTATTCAGACTTGACACCAACATCGACCCCCCAATTCCAAACCCAACTACGTTGATTGATGTTATAGGCCAAGACGGTAATAATTATGCTTACCGGTCAACAAACCTAGACGGCACAGTCTCGCCAATTCCTGAGCCTGCCTCGCTGGCATTGCTTGGTATTGGCATATTGGGCTTGGCAGCAAATAAACGTAAAACAGCTTAATACTCGAATAAGTGATCATTTCGAAAACCGCCCAATGGGCGGTTTTTTTCATAGCAATGGCTTATTTTGAGGCTACGAGCTTTTAGATAACTCAAAATTAGACATGACTATCACTGAGCATTAGCGTTCTGGAAAACCTAGTCTACGGCTGATGAAACTGGTTACAATAAACGCGGTTATTTGCTCAAAGCAGCAAACGTGAATCCCTATGTTGTTCCGACAAGCTGAATGCTTGAGTTTGTCAACTTCTATCTTAATCGTCCCAGAAAAGCAAGACCGGTAAATGTAAGCGCGATTGCCCTGCTATATATACCTGAATGTCTAATCTGTCGCGAGATGCTGTAGAAGGTTAAATCACCCCCCGGCAAAGCCGGGGGCTTATTATTGTTAGCCCCTCAAAGGGGCGGATACGGGAATCGCCTGAAGGCAATCAACTTTTCCAAAGACTTAACTGCTCGTAAGGCTCATCTTCACATTCCTGCTCCCGGATGTAATTGCGAACAATCTCTTCATCAAGACCGAGCGTTGATACAAAGAAGCCTCTTGCCCCAAAATTTTCCCCAGTGAAGTTTTTCGTCTTTCCTCTGAAAATCCGCGCAATCGAAATCGCACTCTTACCCTTAATAAAACCAACCACATTGGATACTGCATCTTTCGGCGGAATGCTCAGGCACATGTGAACGTGATCCAACATCAAATGGCCCTCCGCAATCTCGCAGCCCTTTTGCTTTGCCAATTCGTGGAATATCGTTCCCAAATGCTTTCTCAGTTGGCCGAACATCACTTTACGCCTCCGCTTCGGAATAAACGCCACGTGATATTTGCAATTCTACCTCGTGTGACTCAGACTTAGATGCTCTCTCATTTTGGACTCTCTAAACTATTGATCAAGTTTCTTAGAATCCAATTGACCGACTTATAGGTCAAACCTCGGAGAGTCCCCCGGCACAGCCGGGGGGTTACCAT
>NZ_JANIBK010000137.1 GCF_024505165.1 Methylomonas rivi | reverse complement strand
CGCGGTACCCGTACCGCCGGTGACGATGGCGCCGGCATGGCCCATGCGCTTGCCGGGCGGGGCGGTTTGGCCGGCGATATAGCCGACCACCGGTTTGGTGACGTGGGCTTTGATGAATTCGGCGGCCTGTTCTTCATCGCTGCCGCCGATTTCGCCGACCATGACGATGCCCTCTGTTTGCGGGTCGTCCTGGAAGCGGCTGAGCACGTCGATGAAATTCATGCCGTGAATCGGGTCGCCGCCTATGCCGACGCAGGTACTTTGCCCCAGGCCCTGGCGGGTGGTTTGGTGTACCGCTTCGTAAGTCAAGGTGCCGGAACGCGAGACGATGCCGATTTTGCCCGGGGTATGAATATGGCCGGGCATGATGCCGATTTTGCATTGGCCCGGTGTGATCACGCCGGGGCAGTTGGGGCCGACCAATAATGCGTTGCTGCCCTGCATGGCGGCTTTGACCCGCAGCATTTGCAGGACCGGAATGCCTTCGGTGATGCAGACGATCAGCTGAATGCCGGCGTCGACCGCTTCCAATATGGCGTCGGCGGCGAAAAACGGCGGCACGTAGATCATGCTGGCGGTGGCGCCGGTGGCTTGCACGGCTTGTTGCACGGTATCGAACACCGGCAACTCCAGATGGGTGGAGCCGCCGCGGCCGGGGGTGACGCCGCCGACCAGTTTCGTGCCGTAAGCCAGCGCCTGTTCGGAGTGGAAAGTGCCTTGTTTGCCGGTAAAGCCTTGGCACAATACTTTGGTACTTTGATCGATCAAGATAGACATTAGACGCCCTCCGCCAATTTCACAACCAGCTCGGCCGCACTGTTTAAATCTTCCGCGGTATGCAAGCCCAAGCCGGATTCCGCCAGCATGGACAAGCCGAGTTCGACATTGGTGCCTTCCAGCCTGACCACCACCGGTATGGTCAGGTGCATTTCCTCGACCGCCGCCAGGATGCCGGCGGCAATCACGTCGCATTTGACGATGCCGCCGAAAATGTTCACCAGCACCGCCTTGGTGGTGCCGTCGGATAAAATCAATTTGAACGCGGCCTTGACTTTGTCTTTATTGGTGCCGCCGCCGACGTCCAGAAAATTGGCCGGCGCGCCGCCCTTCAGTTTCACCATATCCATGGTGGCCATGGCTAGTCCGGCCCCGTTGACCATGCAACCGATATTGCCGTCCAGGGTAATGTAATTGAGGTCGAACTGTTTGGCTTCGGCTTCCTTGGCGTCTTCCTGGCTAGCGTCGCGTAGCGCGGCAATCTCGGGATGCAGGGCCACGGCGTTGTCGTCGAAATTGATTTTGGCGTCCAGGGCTACTAGTTTGCCGTCGTCGGTTTCGATCAGCGGATTGATTTCGATTTGGCTGCAATCCTTGGCCAGAAACAACTCGTAGACGCCGGTCATGATGTTTTGCAATTGACTTTGTTGCTCTTTAGCCAAGCCCAGGGCGGCGGCCACTTGGCGGCAGTGATAGGGCTGCAAGCCGGATGCCGGGTGGATTTTAACGTGGACGATTTTTTCCGGGGTTTCCGCCGCCACGGCTTCGATGTCCATGCCGCCGGCCGCCGAAGCGATGAATATCAGGCGTTCGCTGTCGCGATCGACCAACAGGCTGAGGTAAAACTCGTTTTTAATCGCGGACGCTTCTTCCACCCAAACGCAATGAACCGGCAGGCCGTTAGCGTCGGTTTGATGGGTAACTAATTGGCTGCCGAGCATGGCGCCGGCGAAGTCGGCGACTTCCCGCGCGTTGCGGGCCAGTTTGATGCCGCCGGCTTTACCGCGGGCGCCGGCATGAATTTGGGCCTTGACCACCCAGGCCGAGCCGGTCAATGTTTGCATGACCTGCCCGGCCTGTGCGGCCGAATCGGCCACGCCGCCCGCCGGTACCGGAATCGCGAAGTCGCGAAACAGTTGTTTGGCCTGATATTCATGAATGTTCATCTATTGGCTCCACTGTAATGGCTTTATAAACGTTTAAAACAGAGTTTGCTATCATCCGGGCTTTTAGCCGACTCACAAATTCGCCCGATGCCGCCCAATCAAGTCGACACTATTTATCCTTGCCCGTTTTCGAAAGGATACGGGATCCCCATCCGCCAAGCCTGGTTGTTGCTGAAGATATTTTTCATCTATCGCTTCATCAGCGCCAGTTTGTTTGTGATGTTGTTTTTCTTCCGCTTCGGCCCGATGGGTTTGGGGGCGCACGATGCGCAATTGTATCAGTTCACCAGCTTGGCTTATCTAGGGATTTCGTTGTTGAACGCGCCGTTTATTTTCAGGCGGCTGGCCGGCTACAACCGGCTGGCGCAACTGTTTATTTTTACCGACATCGTCTTTATCACCGTGTTGATGCATGCCAGCGGCGGCGTGACCAGCGGCGTGGGCGGCCTGTTGGCCATTTCCATCGCGGCGGCCGGCTTGTTGATCGGCGGCCGTTGTGCGCTGGTGTTTGCCGCCTTGGCCAGTTTGGCGGTATTGGCCGAACAAGTCTACGATATGCAAACCCACGCCTTTAATTTAAGTTCCTTAAATTATTCAGGGCTGTTAGGCATCACTTTTTTTGCCATTGCCTTGATTTCGTTGATTCTGGCGCAGCGGGTCGAACAATCGGCCAGTCTGGCGCAACGGCACGCGCAAACCATCGTGCGGCTGGAAGAGTTGAACCGCTACATCATTCAACATTTGCAATCGGGCATCATGATCGTGGATGCCCAGCAATTCATCGTGCTGAGCAATTATTCCGCCTTGCGGCTGTTGGGTATCGGCGAATCGCCCACGCATCTGGCCGATGTATCCGCTCTGCTGCAACAGGCCTTTTTACTATGGAACCAATATCCGGAACAGGATTTCGCCATCATACAATTGGACAACGGCGAGGAGATTCAGGTGCGTTTTTCCTTGCTCAGGTTTGAAAACGAGCGTTTGCATTTGCTGTTGTTCGAAGACATCGGTTTGCATAACCAACGCCTGCAGCAAAGTAAACTGGCCTCGTTGGGCAGGCTGACAGCCAGTATCGCCCATGAAATCCGCAACCCGCTCAGCGCCATCAGTCATGCGGGCCAGTTGTTGTCCGAAGCGCCCGAGTTGAAACCGGAGGATCTCCGTCTGACCCGTATCATCCAAACCCATTGCCAACGCGTCAATAATATTATCGAGGATATTCTGAAACTGTCCCGGCGCAATCCTTCGCAAAAGCAGAAAGTGATGCTGGATCAGTGGTTGGTTGCTTATGTGCAGGAACAAAATCTTTGCCATGGCGAGTATTCTGCGGCGTTTAAATTGTCGTTCAAACAGACGGAACTCAATGCCTATATCGATCCGGGGCATTTAAAACAGATTTTGGATAATCTCTGCGCCAATGCGCTGAAGTACGGCAAGCCGGAATTGGGTTCGATCAGTATCCAAGCGGACATGGAGAATAATCAGCCCTGCATTCGGGTCATCGATAATGGGCCCGGTATCGATCATGAAGGGTTGCTGCATTTGTTCGAGCCGTTTTTCACCACCTCCAGACAGGGTACGGGACTGGGCCTTTATATTTCAAAAGAGCTGGCCGAACTCAATCAAGCGGAATTAAGCTATGCTAAATGCCAGGATAAACCTTGTTTTAGCTTGTTAATGGCCAATGCCGATCACGTTGTCATCGAAATATAATGAATACGCCCGTTACTTTAGTTGTTGATGATGAGCCCGATATCAGGGAGCTTTTGGATATTACCTTAAGCCGAATGAATATCCGCGCTTGTTGCGTGGAAACCATCAAGGAAGCCCGGCAGCTTTTGGCCAATCAACACTTCGATCTGTGTCTGACCGACATGCGCTTGCCCGACGGCGACGGTTTGGATTTGGTGGAATTTATACAGGAGTCGGGATCCCAGTTACCCGTGGCCGTGATTACCGCGCACGGCAGCATGGATATCGCCGTCAGCGCCATGAAAAAAGGCGCCTTCGATTTTTTGAGCAAACCCGTTGATTTGGCCGCGCTACGGCAATTGGTCGGCAATGCCTTGCAGGTATCGCCCGGTAATACGCTTGAAAAAGATCGCCGTACCCGCGATACCTTGTTGGGCGAATCCGAATTAATGTGCGAGATCCGCTCCAAGATCCAAAAAGTGGCGCGCAATCAGGCGCCGATTTATATCAGCGGCGAATCCGGTTCCGGTAAGGAATTGGTCGCCAAATTGATTCATCAACAAGGCCCTCGCGCCGATAAGCCCTTTGTGGCCATCAATTGCGGGGCCATCCCGCACGAGCTGATGGAAAGCGAGTTTTTCGGCCATAAAAAGGGCAGCTTCAGCGGCGCCATTGCCGATAAACAAGGCTTGTTCCAGGCCGCGGAAGGGGGAACCTTGTTTCTGGATGAGGTGGCGGACTTGCCGTTGACTTTGCAGGTCAAATTGCTGCGGGCCATTCAGGAAAAGAAAATTCGTCCGGTGGGCGATCAGCATGAGATTCCGGTGGATGTGCGGCTATTGAGCGCCACGCATAAGGACTTGGCGAAAATGGTACAGGAGGGCAGTTTCAGGCAGGATTTGTATTATCGGATTAATGTGATCGAGTTGAATTTGCCGCCGCTGCGCGCCAGGGCGGCCGATATCGTGCAAATAGCCGAACATTTGCTGGAACGTCTGGCGAAAGCCAACCAAGTGCCGGCGCCGCAATTTAGCCGGCAGGCCTTAACGGCCTTGCAGCGCTACAATTTTCCGGGCAATGTCCGGGAGTTGGAGAATATTCTGGAGCGCGCGCTGGCCTTGCATGAGGGCGATAAAATCGATGTCGAGGACTTAAACCTGCAGGTTGCGCAGGACGGGGCCGCCAAACCGCAAAGCAATTTCAATGCGGAGCAAATGTCGCTGGAAAGCTATTTGGAGGATGTCGAGAAAAAAGCCCTGACGGCCGCCTTGGAAGAAAACCGCTGGAATAAAACCGCCGCCGCCAAACAATTGGGCATGACATTCAGGTCTTTTCGCTATCGGCTGAAAAAGCTGGGTTTGGAATAAGCCCGCGGCTTTCAATCCGGCTGTGCGCGGGGCGGGCTTGGCCGCCCCCGCGGCGTTGGCCGGCCGGTGTTATTGATATTTTTTCAATCCCTTCAATTCTTGCAACGCGGCCTGGATTTTTGCGGTTGTGTCGTCATCCAGTTCGTTATTTTTGTAGATTTTGTCCAACAAGCCCTCTTCAACCAGGGCTTCCTTAATCCAGCGTTTGGCGAAGGCGTAGTTGCCGGGCAGTTTGGCCACTTCGCCGGTTTTAGGGTTCTTTAGGCTGTCGGTTGCGGCGGCGGCTTTGGTTTTCGGGGACGGGGCGGCTTTGTTGGCTTTTGCGGCCGCTGCCTTGGCGGGCGTTTTAGCGGCCGGTTTGGCGGCTACGGGGGCGGGTGGAGGAGGCGGGGCGTTTTCGGCGGGCTCGGGTTCCGTACTGCTATTGCTCTCCGGAGCGGGAGGGGCCGGCTGGCTGGCGGTTTCCTCCGGATTGTCCTTATGGCCGCCGATAGCCGTATACACCACATAGGCAACAAAAACGGTTGTTGCTATAAAAAGTAACTCTCCCATAACTCTTCCCCTCGCTTTTTTAATTTTTAGTTGATAAATCGATGTTACTGCAACGCATGACACCTGGCCCGAATATACCAGAGCCGGTCAGAGCGGTAAACTCCAATCCATAATGGCATGATTGCGGGGTATTGCCGCGGCGGACAATATCCTCGGATGATTAAAAAATATTGTTTTCCAGGGATTCGCCGTTCGACTGTTGCGGACTATTGGAATTTAAAAGAATGGCCAAGGATACTTGATGCCCGTCGAGTAAATTCCGTTCCGGCCTGCCGAATGCATAACCCTGGCCGAGATTGACGCCTATATCTTTCAGCCTCAGGGCTATATTGGGGGTTTCGACAAATTCGGCAATGGTTATTTTGCCCAATTTACCGGCAATTTCGACCATGGATTTCACCAGAATACGATCGGTTTCATTATGTTCCAGGTGGCGGATAAACTGGCCGTCGATTTTGACATAATCGACCGGGAAGGTTTTTAAATAATTAAACGAACAAAAACCGGCACCAAAATCGTCCAGGGCAAATTTACAGCCCAAATCCCGGATTTTGTTAATCATGTCCCGGGTGCGTTCGAAATTGTCCACGGCGGCCGTTTCGGTAATTTCAAAAGTCAGGCGGCCGGCATCCACCCAGGTCAGTTCCAGTTTCTCGCGAATGGTTTGCAATAAATCCGGATATTGAAAGGCGCTGCCGGATAAATTAATGGCCAGGGAAATGCGCGACATATACGAGGGCAGGGTGGCTAGAAAGTCGATGGCGTTTTCCACCACCCATAAATCGATGGCATGAATCAAGCCCATGCGCTCGGCGACGGGTATGAATTGGTCCGGGGTAATGGTTTTTCCGTCTTCCCCCCGCATGCGAATCAATACTTCGTAATGGGAAATATCGCCGTTGTTTAATTGCACCACCGGCTGAAACATTAAAAAGAAATCGCTTTCCCGTAAGGCTTTACGGATGATGGGCACCCAATAAATATCGCGGCGGCGCTCCTTGATGGCCACATCGTCCTGGTTGTATATTTTGACCTTGTCGCGGCCGTTGATTTTGGCGAAATTGCAGGCCTGGCGGCCGTGCAGAATCATTTCTCCGGGGTGCTGGGCCGGCGAGGCGTTATCCAGCGAGGTAATGCCGATGGAAACGCTGGCGCTGTAACAGATTTCGCCGGTAAAAAACCGGAAATTCTCGACCGTGGTGCGGATGGTTTCGGCGATGATATGCGCTTGTTTTTTGGTTTTGTTTTCCAGAAACAGGCAAAACTCGTCGGCGCCGATACGGGCGAACAGGCTGCTGGCCGGCACCAGTTTGCGCACCAGAATCGTCAGTTCGACCAGCAGGCGGTCGCCGACGTCGAAGCCTTCCAGTTCGTTGATTAAGCTGAAACGGTCGACATCGATGAACAATAACGCCCCTTCTTTTTTCAGTTTGTTGCTTAAATTCATGACCAAGCGCAGCTGGCGCTCGAAAGTATTGCGATTGACCAGGCCGGTCAACTCGTCGTGGGCGGCCAGAAACTTCAGTTTGGCTTCGATGACGCTTTTCGAGGCCAGCTCGTTGATCAGCTGTTCTTCCTGTTGTTGGCGTAAAAAGCGTTCCTGCTTGAGCTGCATTAAAAATTGGATCGCCAGCATCAGCAGCTGCGGATTGGCGGGCGAGGCAATTTGATAAACCAGGCATTGTCCGGTATCCGCCTGGGATGGCTTGGCTTCGGGTTTGGCGGCGGCGTTAACGGCCGGCTTTAAAATCACGAAAGGAATCACCGAGCCGTCGGTGGCGCAGGAAAGGCTTTGGCTCATTTCGAACGATTGGCAATTGGGCAGGTTTTCGTTCAGTATGATCAGGCCGATTTTTTCCGGTTGATCGTGGAACGGCCGGAGGATTTCGTAAATTTGCTCGCCGCGGCTGGCATGGCGAATATCCGAAAAACCGTTTTCCTGAAGAATTAAATTAATTTGGTTGGCGGATACACTGTCGTGTTCGGCAACAATAATGATCTTTTCTTTAATGGGGTCGCAAACAGTCATATACCGGCCCGGTATTTTTGAGTTATAAATAACAAAGAGGTTGGACAAGATTTAAAAGCTTTATGTAATCAATTACTTACATGGGACTTGTAATTCTGATAAAACCCGTTAGGCTTAATTTGCGTGCAACCCCCCGTCTGCTCACGTTAAAACCAGTATAGGCGACAATTTAAAATTTGTAATCTTCGATGATAATTTCCAATCCCACATTGACAGTTGCCGATTTGCTGAAGGGCGATATCAAACTCGCCTCGCCGCCGATTGTGTATCTGGCTCTGCAAAAAGTCGTCGAGGACCCCGCCAAAACCGCCAAGGATGCCGCGGCCGTTATCGAAAGCGATGCGGCCCTGGCTTTACGGGTACTCAAAATCGTCAACAGCGCCTTCTACGGTTTTCCGGCGCAGATCAGCGCGGTGGCCACGGCCATTACGCTGATAGGGATGCGGGAGCTGCAAAATTTGGTGCTGGCCACCGTGGTCATCGAGCGCTTTTCCGATTTGCCCGGCCAGCTGTTTTCCGTGCACGATTTTTGGGCCAAAAATCTGCGCTGCGCCTTGATTGCCCGCGAACTGGATGCGCGGATGGGTAAAAACTATACCGACACGGCTTTTTTATGCGGTTTGGTGCATGACGTCGGCCAGTTGGTGTTGTATCGGCGCATTCCGATATTGGCGCGCGAAGTGGATTTATTGGTGCAATCCCAATTGCCCGGAGAAATCGACCAAGCCGGTATCGAACAACAAGTCATCGGTTTCGACCATTATGAAGTGGGCGCCGAACTTTGCCGGCTGTGGAAACTGCCGCCGGTGGTGGTCGATTCCATTCGTTTGCATAGATACCCCGACTATGTCGGCAATAACGCCAAAATCGCCACCCTGATACGGCTTGCCGATCATTTCAGCCGCGTCGACAATCCTTACGATGTGCTGACGGCCAATGGTTTCGATTTATCGCCAGAGCAGATCAGCCAGGTTATGGATAAAACCCACGACGAATTTGAAGAGATCTTTAAGCTGTTTTTTCCCTCCCTGCAAAAGTCTTGAATTCGAGGCTTGTTCTGCGGAAATCGTTGCCGAGCGCTTAGCTGCGGCGTCTTTGTAAATACGCAACATTTTTGCTTGCCCGCGTCTCGCCGCAAATACGGCCGGTTGCCTAACCGGTCGTGTGATCTGTAGCAAAAAAACAACGAAATGGCGTGTAAATAGCCCGTTGTCATAAAGCTGTCATATTCCCTGCCTACAATTCGCGCCAACTGAACGGCGTTGGTTTCCCCCCAAGACTAATCAATTGCACCGGGTCTTCCATCCAGTGTCTTTAGCTGTTTGTTTTTCGATTCAATTAAAAAACCTTTGGAGATTTAAACATGAAGTTAACCAAACTGGGTCTGGCCATGGCGTCGCTGATGGGTGCGGGCCTCGCTACGGAAGCATTGGCCTTGGATTTATATGTCGATACCAAAACGCAGCAAATTTACGCCGAGCCGGGTAAGGGGCGCGTAAAACTGGGTTCGTTCGAAAAGGTTGAAGATTCCGCCGCGCAAAAAGCCGAAGCGGCGGCGCAAAAAGCTGAAATCGAACAAATCAAGGAAGATTTGGCGCTGAAAAACAACGAACTGAAAGCGTTGGACGAGCACATGAAAGTGGCCGAGGAAGTTAAGGTCAAAATGGGCAATAAAGGCGTCGAATTCGAATCCGCCGATAAGGATTTTAAATTCAGAATGGGCGGACGGATTCATGCCGATGCATCCTATTCCAGTGGTGATGACAATCTGGTTAATCGTGGAACAACAACACACGCGGAAGCTAATGACGGTACCGAGATTCGCCGGGCACGTATAGAAATGTTGGGCACTTTCTATAAAGACTGGGATTTCAAAAGCCAGTGGGATTTCGCCGACAACAGTGTCTCGACAAAAGACTTATTTATCCAATATACCGGTTTGAAAGACTTTGAATTTACCGCCGGCCAACAAAAACAAGCGTTCAGCCGCGAGTTGCAGGAAAGTTCGAACGACATGCTGTTCATGGAACGCTCGTTGATGAATGCCTTGAACGAACCGACCGTTGATCGGGCCATTGGTTTGAACGTGGGTAGCTTCCAAAAAGATTGGACCGGCCAGGTTGGTATATATGGCGACACAATCGCTCCTCCCGCAACAGGTGTTGCGGATGAAGGCTGGGCAATCAACTCCCGTTGGACCTACGCGCCAATCAATGAAAAAACCAAATTGATTCACCTGGGTATAGCCGGCAATCACCGAAATCTGAACGCCAATAATGATGTTGCAGGTGGGGTTTTGAGATTGCGTTCGGAAACCTCTCATATGTCCAATTTGTTCCTAATTGATACCGGCACTATTGCCGGGGTAGACGCCATCGATATGGTGGGCTTGGAAGCCAATGGGTTGTATGGGCCGTTTACCATTGGCGGCGAATACACCAAAATGTGGGTTGAGCGCAAAAATGCCGTGGCGTCTCAAAGCAATTTGGACTATAGCGCTTGGTACACCGAAGCATCCTGGACTATTACCGGTGAATCCCGTAAATACAAAAAAGGCAAATTCTATAAATTGTCGCCAAAACAAAACTTCAGTTTGAAAAACGGTACATGGGGTGCTTGGGAGTTAGCGGGTCGCTACTCGGAAGCCGATCTGAATAGCGGTGTGGGTACTGCGGATAATGGCGGTCAAATGTCGCTCTTGACTGTGGCTTTAAACTGGTATTTGAACGACACTATCCGTTTCATGGCTGACTACAATAAAACCTTGGATTTGAATAGACCGGCGGTTGCGACCGTGGGCGGTGGCGAACCAAACGTAGACACTTTCATGCTGCGCGGTCAGTTAGCGTTCTAATTAAGTCTGCTTTTCCAGTCAGGCTCAAGCCGCGCCGGGGCAACCCGGCGCGG
>NZ_JANIBK010000136.1 GCF_024505165.1 Methylomonas rivi | reverse complement strand
CTGGCCTGCGGGCGGGCCGGACGTTCGCCGGCGTCGTTGCCTGCCGTATTCGCCAGCGCGGCCGGCGAAATACAGATCACAGATCAGCTTTGTATCGAGCTGACCAAACCGGAACCCATGGTTTCGCCGGCCGCTTTTCATAATTCGGTGCAAAACACCGTGGCCGGCTATTGGAGCATCGCCCAACATTGCACCCAGCCGGCCACGGCATTGGCCGCCGGTTCGGACACGTTTGCCATGGCCATATTGGAAGCCTGGTGCCAACTGGCCTGCCGCGACGGCGAACTGCTGCTGGTCTGCTACGATGAACGCTGGCCGGAATATCTGGCGGCGGGGCGAGGGCAAACCGAGTTTGCCTGTGCGCTAGTGCTGGCGGCGGAAAGCAAGCCGGACGCACTTTTACGCCTCGACCGGCCCTTTTCCGACGCCTCGGCTCCCCGCGAATCGGCGGCGGCAAACGCCGATCCGATCCTAGCGGCCATGCCGTTATTGGCGTTGGCGGCTGCCGAGGGCCGATCGCCCCAAACACGCCTGCCTATCGGCCCGGATTGGTGGGTCGAGGTGCATAAGCGCTGAAAAAACTTATAAAATGCACTACCTTTGATCCATCTCAATTCACATATAAGGCGGAAACCGATGAAACAGCTAAAATTGTTGGGTATTTCTACAACACTGGTCTTGGCGGCGGGCTGCGCGTCATCCCCAAAACCCGCGACGCAAACGGCGGCCCCGACCTCGACGCAAGTAAGCAAATCCAGCCAATCAGCGGAATCGACTATCGAGGGCAATATTCCCGCCGGCAGCCCGTTCGCCAAAATCCAGATCGGCATGACCCAAGGCCAGGTGCACGAGATCCTCGGCCAGCCGACAGACACCAAGGCTTATCAAACCGGCAAGGCCTGGATCCCGTTTTATTTCGGTCCGGACACCATGCGCACCGACGAATTTTATAAGGGCGTCGGCTCTGTCACCTATACCGGCGCCGGCATCGGCGGGGTGCATTGGAAGGTATTCCGCGCGGTTTACAATCCTGCCGAAGACGGCTTCGCTAAATAATCGATAGTCCATAGGTCTTATAAGGTACCCGACAACATGCAAAACGGTTTTGACTACGATGTAGTGGTAATTGGCGGCGGCCCGGCCGGCTGCACCGCGGCCACTTTGTTGGCGCAACACGGCCGCAAGACTTTGCTGCTGGAGCGAGACAAACATCCTCGCTTCCATATCGGCGAGTCCATGCTGCCGTTCAGCGAACCGGTGGTGCAGCGTCTGGGCATCGACTGGAGCGCGGGCAATCAATTTAAAAGCGGCGCGGTGTTCATAGACGAGCGCACCGATCAGCGCATGTATTTTCCCTTGAGCGTTTACCGCAAAACCTACCAGCTGGAACGGGCGCCTTTCGATCAACTACTGTTCGAAAACGCCGCCAAGCACGGCGCGGAAACCCATCAGGAAGAAAAGGTGCTGGAAGTGGACTGCCAGGCCGATGGCGTCAACATAGTCTCCGACAAAGGCCGTTACCGTTCCCGCTACCTGGTGGATGCCAGCGGCCGCGCCGCCTTGCTGGGCAAACAGCACAAAGGCATCGATAAAATCGAAAATCTGGGCAAGTTTGCCGTGTTCACCCATTACGAACAGATTCAGCCCGGCGAGGAAGCCGACGAACTGTTCAATTCCGGCAGCATCTACGTGCCGGTGGTGGATATCGGCTGGATCTGGATCATTCCGCTGTCCGGCCGGCGCTTGAGCGTGGGCTTGGTGGTACAAAAAGACCGCCCCAAGGATTGCAGCGTGGAAGAACTGCTGCAACGCTATCTGGCCGCCTCGCCGATCCTGAATCGCCTATTAGCCGGCGCCCGGCAATCGGCGCCTATCCGGGTGGAAGCCGATTTCAGTTACAGCAACCGGCAGCGTTACGGCCTGCGTTACGCCTGCTGCGGCGACGCGGCCGGCTTTCTGGATCCGGTGTTTTCCTCCGGCGTGTTCCTGGCCTTCACCAGCGCCGCCCGCATCGCCGACCGCATCCACCAGGGTTTGAGCGAAGGCCGCGAAGCCGACCCGCTGCTGCATGCCGAGGACGACGAAGCCTATCTGCTGGGTTTCAACACCATGCGTCTGTTCGTAGAACGCTTTTATCAATCCGGCATTGTGCATAACCTGTTTTTCGAAGCCGACCGCGACCCGGACCTGAAAGGACAGATTGCCAGACTGCTGTCCGGCGATCTATGGGTAGACGACAATGCCTTGCAGAAAAGCCTGCTGGCGGGGCGGAAAATGGCGGGTTAATTATTTTGACACCAGGCTTGCCACATGAGGAATAAAGGTCTTTTCGTTGACAAAGGTGATGTCGTACATTTTTGTTAATCCAAGCACCTGCTCGTCGCTAATCCCGAATACCAGTAATAAAAAATTATCTTTGTCGATATCCAAGCGACGCCGCATCTTGTTGTATTTTTCTATATAAGACCTAAATTCGCCGGATTTACATTCGATAAAAACCGGGATGCGGCTATTCAGCAGAAAAAACACATCCACTTCATATTTATCTTCATTGGCGAATTGGATGTTGAAATTTCTCAGGCAGGAGAAAAGCCCGTTATTTTCATAACATTGCTTTAATAATTTCATAAAAACGTACCACTCCAGCCATTCGCCATTGAAAAAACTCACAATGGCCGGAGCGGTTTGCAAGGTCAGCCGGGCTCTTTTTTCATTTTTATCGTAAAAATACTTGGCCACAAACGAAAAGTCGTACAGGTTTTTACAAAAAGCGGTCATCGTTTTTATTTGATTCTGACTGTAGTTACTCAGATTCAAGGTCACGGAGGTGTAGTTATTTCTTTGGGTTTTTCGGATTTTATCCAGAACCTCCTGCAAAACATCGATATTGTCACCCAGTTCCACGGCGATTTCATCGTAAAAGCCCTGCGTATCCAGCGCCTCATGGTTTACTTCAATTTGCACATTTTTTCGCTCGAACCAATTAACAATCGGTTGATATTGTTTGCTGTTGCCCATGACGGCCGTATTGTGCAAATCCAGGTCTTCTATTTTGCCTGGAAAATTCATCGCCGGCGCGGCCTCGGATTCTTGGCTGGCGGATTGTTCGAGGTTACGATACTTGGCGAGCAATACGCCGTATTTTTCGATCAGCTTCTTAATAAAAGCCACGCTATCGTGAATAACCGCGGTTTGCTCGCAAACAGGGCATTTCACGGATTTGCCTATATGCTCATTGGCGATTTCTCTTAAATAAGCGCAACTGTTGCAGCGAAGGATGGCCATGCGTATACCTTGCAGAATGAGTTCAGGAACAGCGTGCAGGCATGGCGTCAAATTCGCCCGTCTTACCTCCACATAAAATTAAAACGCTGGCTCGAAGAAAAGAACGGGGCGTTAGGTTACGGATAATCAGATACTGGGTGCTTAGGTCATCACTATCTAGCATCAACCGTTATGCGCAAAGTATACAAATTGTTGTATTTCGCTGCAATTGTAACCATACCGTCACAAGACTGAACGGCCGTTGTTCGCAACCATCCATATCCGACTGATTTTAAAATAAAAAATATTTTCAATTTCAGCCGACAACCTGGATCGAATATTGCTGACTTTCACTTCAAAGGCTACTCGGCCTAACCCAGCACTTTCGATTACAGGTGATTTATGAGCAAAATCGGCATTTTTTTCGGTACCGATACCGGTAGCACCCGCCTGGTAGCCAAAAAGATTTATGGCCTGCTCGGCGAAGAGTTGGCCGACAAACCCAAAAACATCAACCGCACCAGCCCCGCCGAACTGCTAAAGTACGACGCGATGATACTGGGCACCCCGAGTTACGGCGTCGGCGACTTGCCGGGTCTGGCCGCGGGGTGCCAGGAAGCCAACTGGGCGGAGTTCGTACCCTATCTGGACGATACCGATCTGAGCGGCAAACGGGTGGCCTTGTTCGGGCTGGGCCATCAGGAACGTTACGCCTCCCGTTTCGCCAGCTCTTTGATCAAACTGTATCAGGTGTTTTACGGCAACGGCGCCAAAATGGTGGGTCGCTGGAGTACCGAGGGCTACCAATTCGAACATTCCGCATCGATTATCGACAATCAATTCGTCGGCTTGGTTTTGGACCAACGCGGCCAACCGCATTTGACCGAGGAGCGCATCAAAACCTGGCTGGATCAAGTCAAACCTCAGCTGTTGCCAGCCTTGGCCCGGGCGGCTTGATCATGTTGTCCGCCACCGTCGAACCGGATCTCACGCCGCTGGCGGATTGCGGCGGCTGCCAATTCCGCGACAGCTTACTGGCCGCCGGCGCTTGCAAACCCGGCGACCGTTGCGTGGCCGCCAACAGCGGCAGGCAGATAGACCGCTTTTTTAAGGCCCATCCCGGCATCGCTCCGCAATACAGCCAAGACCCGTTTTGGGAACGCCGCGCCATCGCGGCCCGCTATTTACCGACCAATAAGCTGGAACCGTTGCTGACCGACCCGGACGAGGCGGTGCGCCGCGTACTGGCCTACCGGGTGCCGCTGGAATGGCTGACCCTGCTGCGTAACGATAGCGACCGCGAGGTCAGAATCACCGTCGCCGACCGTCTGCCGGAACACGAGCTGGAATTGATGGCCGAAGACCCCGATTATCTGGTACGCGTTTATGTCGCCAGACGCCTGCCGCAAGGCCGCTTGTTTCGTCTGGTCGCCGATTCCGATAGCGAAGTGCGGCGCATCGTCGCCACCCGCATTCCCCGCGTCAGCTTGGGTTTGATGGCCCAGGACGCCGAAGTGGAAATACGCCGTATCGTGGCGCAGCGCATGGACGTCGACGACTTGGCCATGTTGAGCCAAGACCCCGACTGGACCGTCCGCTACGAAGTGGCCTTGCGGGCGGATGCCGATTTGCTACGGCAAATGTTGCACGATCCTGAGCCGGACGTCGGCCAGACTGCTCAACAACGCCTGGAAACACTGACTCAATCCTGCAGCCATGACGACTGAATTTATCGTCGGCCTGACTTACGCCGACCGTTTGAACCTGGCCTCTCAAGCCCGCCACGACGCCTTAAAAACCCGTTTTGACTCCGAACTCGCCGCGCTCACCTCCTTGATGGGGCCGATGAGCGACGGCCCGGAATGGCCGGCCGGCGCGGCTTGGTTGGCGGCCCGGCACGGCGGGAACGCCTGCATTATTTCCGACGGCTTGTCCGACCCCTGGGTAGAACGCGACAAACCGGAAACCGGCTTGGGCGTGGAAGTGTTTATCGAAACGCCTGACGCCGGCATCGCCTCAACCGCCCCATTGCCCAAATTGGCCGATACCTGGCTGTTTCCGTTAATAGCGGAAGTCAGCCACACTCTGGCCGGCTACGCCAGATTGTGCGAAAAACTCCTGGCCGGCGAATTATTGTCGCTGGAATTCAATATCGACCATATAAAAGACGGCCGAGGCCGGGTAGGGGCCTTGTTGAGCAAACCGCGCCAAGACAGCATTGGCTTGAGCATGCCCGGCGGCACGGTCAGCTTGATTGCCGCCACCTTGTTGACGGCGGACGAACTGAAATTTCTGCGCGGCAAGGGGCTGGCCGGCCGGCTGGAATTGGCGGACAAGTTGTACGCGGCCGGCGTCGGCCATTTGTCCTTGCTACACCGGCCTTCGGTGGTTTGAACAGGCGGATAGGCGATGAACGTATCCGAGGACATTGCCGGCTGGTTTGCAGCCAATGGGTTCAATAAGCAAACACCGCTTATTGCTAACGACAAAGGCCAGCCTGCGTTGATTTTAGCGGCGCAACAAGCCCGGCCTGACGTGTTGGCGTATCTTTTGGAAAACGGCGCGGATTTAAGCGTATTGGACGCTTACGGCAATAATGCCCTGTGGGCGGCCTGCTTTGCCGAGTCGAACGATTGTATCGCCCTGCTGATAAGCGCCGGCATTAATATCGATTACCAAAACCCCAGCGGCGCCACGGCCTTGACCTATGCCTCGTCCAGCGGCAAGCACACGGCGGTGGCGCAATTGCTGCATGCCGGCGCCAATCCGTTATTAACCACCCAGGACGATTTCAGTGCGCTGGATTTAGCATCTACCCGCGCCTGTTTACAATTGTTGCGTCAGGCGATGAAGTCCTAAAAGTAATCGCGCATTTGCACGCAATCTATCCGAAGGATATTGCGAGGGGGCTTAATTTAGTCTTGGTTTTGCTTTTCAATCAACCAGGACTGGTCATAGACGGCAATCGGTCTAAACTGCCACCGCCGTTTCAACTTTGGCTGACAACCATAAACTGCTTACCCGCCTTTCAGTTAACCAGCGTAGCCCGGATGAAATGAAATGGAATCCGGGGAACGAAGGCTATAAATCCCGGATTGCGCTTCGCTTCATCCAGGCTACTCAAGTGGACCGGTAACGATTAAATTGCTGTCATTAGATCAAACGGGTCGATTGTTTGCAAAGGGTGGTGCCTGTCTATCATGGCGCATGCTCGCGATTGAAAATATTACCTTTAAGCGGTGGGCAAAAAGCGTTGCCCATCCTACACGGGTTGTCTCGGCAGGATTTGTAGCCCAGGCGGGTATTGCTTATTTCCAGCCGCCCCGTCAGGCTTCGAACCCTACTTCGGAGAAGGATTTGCCGGATTCGTCCCCATAAAGCAAAGCCAGAGTGGCCGGGTCGGGCATATCGATTCGGTTTGCCGAATAGGCGTCCAGTAGCGGCGTGATGTGCCGTACCGAGGCGGGCGTGGTATAGACGTAATAGCAAGCGCCATCGTCGCTCCAGCAAGCGAACATCGCCATGCCCTCCGGCCCGTTTCTGGCCACGTAGGCGGCCCGAAACGCACTGAACAGCATGGCCATTTCGCCGGATTCGTATTCCTGGCGCGAAAGTTTGATACGGTGCCAACCCGTGGTTTTTATCATCTTATGCCTGCCATCACTAGAATCGGCTTAATTTTACCGACTGTTTGATAACAGCCGACGTCTTAAACCGACCTAACGTTTTTGCCACCCCGATGGGGTTTGCACGTAATGCCCGGGCGCGGCTTGGCCGATGACTTTCTGCGCGGTCAGCTTGGCCACTTCTTCCGCCGGCACGCCGTTTTTGGCGGCGATACGTTGATATTCGGCGCGCCGCTGGGCATTGATGCTGTCGACCATGGCTTTAACATCCGCCGGCGCATTGCCGTCCACCAAACCCAAATAGCCGTTCATCAGTTCGCCGACCAAGCCCGCCGCCTTCGCCTGCCCCAAATCCGCCGCATTGACCGGCGCGGCGGCAAACCACAGACAAACGGTTAAGACCGCCAGCAATTTCATCGCATAATTGTTTTTCATCTATCGCTCCTTTAAAACAGGTCTTTGTTGCTGCTAATCAGCGCGTCGACATCTTTTTCCACCTTCAAGCGAATTTCGTGTTCGATTTTGATGTTCATGGTGATTTCGATGGGTTTTTCCGGCGCTTCCAACTTGACGGACGGCGAGCACCCCGCCAGATAAAAGGCACCACAGATAATGCCTATACTGTTTATTGCGCTCCACTTCATTGAGTTCTCCACTCCGCCCAACGGCGGCATACGTTGCTAATCCTCCATGGGAGGCCGATTTTCAGTGTCCGCCGGCGGCTTTGACCTGTTCCAGAATGGGCTTCTCAAAATCGCCCGCCAAAATACCCCGTTGTAATAAATCCGGTAAATGCCCGTTTAAATTCAAGTTAAAGGCTACCGCATGTCCGGATAATACTTGCGGGTTTTTACCTTCCAAACGTAAACCCACCCGATAGTGCCCGTCCGGCTGATAATTCAGCTTGGCTTGCAGGCTATGGTACTGCAAATTACGCAAGGCGTTAAAAGCCGGATTTTCATTATCGGCCGCCGGCCCCTGATAACGCAGCACGCCGGGGCGGGTACCGTTCAGTTTGCCGTCTTTCAGCTCGATACTATCCATAGCCAGCCTTAACGGCAACTTACCGGCCAGCCTGCCGGTGCCGGAAAGCTGCGGATAATTCAGGCTGTCCAGCAGCTGCGCCAAATCCAGATTTTTCACGTCCAGAGTGAACTTAACCGGCCGTTGGCCGATGTTTAGCGTGCCGGGATCAATCGACAATAGCCCGCCGAATACCGGCATGCTAAACCTGTCCAAACTCAGGTCGCGATTGTTTAGCCGGGCTTTTAATTGCAGATTGTGTAGCGTGGTTTCCCGGCCTATTTGCAGATTGGGCGCATCGATCTCAAGTTGCATAACCAATTTGACGAGGTCTTTAACGGCAAAACGAATGAACCCGTTGTCGGCCTTGACCGGCCCGGCCAGTATACCCAGCTGATAACCATTCAGATAAATCTCGCCATTTAAAGGGCGTTTAGGCTGCCAGTTCAAGCGTACGCTACCCATCACCTGCCCGGCAGGAAACTGCCAGGCATTGAGGGTTTCCGGTAACCAGGGTTTGATTAAACCGACGAACTCGCCGAGCTGCAAATCCAGATGACCGTCAACGGCCAATTGCGGCTTGCCGGTGTTTAGCGCCAGCTCGGCGCTGGCCAGATACGTTTGCTTGTGGGTCAGCTCTGCCCGGCCTTTTATAGTTGCCAAGTCATCATCGGATTGGGCCGACAGATTCATTTGAACGCCCGCCAGATTGGGTTGGATAGCGGCAAAGTCTGCGGTGGAAATCGTTTTTCGTAGCTGATCGGGGATCAGACTGTTCGATTTCAGCCATTGCATGGATTCCTGCAGGTCGGCCTTGAGATTGCTTTGCAGCTTAGTTGGCGCGGGCCGATCCAAATCCAGTTGCATCATTTCGGGACCGGCACTTTGCTGAATTGCCAACTTGGCATTAGTGAATTGCGGATTTACTTCGGCCTTAATTACTTGCTCCGCATCGGCCAACAGGATAAACAGCGGCTTTCCCGGCCGAGCGTGCACCTCGAAACGACCGGCAAAACGGCTCGCGCCCCACGGCGTTTCCAGTTCAAAATCCAGTTGCTCGATACTCAGTTGCTGACCCGGTAATGCCAATACCGCCTCATCCGCTTGCTGTTCGCCTGTCACTTTATCGGCTGCGTGATATGCTAACCGCACGCGGGCTTTGTTTATGTTGAGGCTGTCAAGCCGAGCGGCGGGCAGATCGTAGGCCGCTTTGATGCTTTCAAGTTCGGCCGTTATCGCACCGCTGGGGGTTTGCAGGCTAAATTGCAGGCTGGCAATTTCCGCTTGCCGAGAATCGAAGCGGGCGCCGGACAGTATGGGATTTAACAACGGCGTTTGCCGCAAGCCTTGCGTTAAAGCCCATTGTAAAACCGCGCCGCGTTGCCTCCAAAGGCCTACAGCACCCCCAATTAACAACAGCAAAACACCAGCGCGCAGATAGCGTCGCCAACGCGGTTTGGCTTGTACTGCGTTTGCTTGCGGAGCAGGGGGCTGTAAAGTCAAACCGCTATTGTCCTTTGCATCGTTTAAATTTTGACGACCTGTCCGGTCGCGGCCGACTCCAGTGCCGCCACGATGATTTGGCAGTTTTCCCTGGCATCTTCAAACGACAAGCGCGGTTCTTTATTATTCAGTACGCAATCGCTGAAATGTTCGATTTCCAGATTGAAATGGTTGGAGGCCGGCAGGCGTTCTTCGCCTTGACGACCGTCTTCCGTCCACCAGGAAATCACCGGCACATCGCCCGGCAATTGCCACACCACATGACATTTCAGGCCGCCCTGGGTGCCGACGATTTCGTATTCACAACGCCGCGCCCGCTCGAAACTAAAATCGAACTGGGCGAACCTGCCGTCGCCGTAGTCCAGGATGCCGCTGGTGGAAATATCCGCGCCACTATCGGCATAGCGGGCCATGGCGGTAACCGCCAGCGGCGGCCGGTCGAAAAACATGCGCAAGGCATGAATCGCGTAACAGCCGATGTCCCACATGGCGCCGCCGCCCTGTTCAACATCGTTAGCCAGGCGATACATACGCGCCGGACGCATCATGAAGGAAAAGCTGGAACGCACGGAACGAATTTCGCCGATCAGACCCGAATTTAAAATCTCCCCGACCCGGGCGTGTTGCGGATGGAAACGGTACATAAAACCTTCCATAACCTTAACTTTATAGCGGCGGGCGGCGGTTTCGATGGCGTCGATATCGGCTACCGTCAAGGCCATGGGTTTTTCGCACAACACATGTTTTTTATGGGCGATGGCACGCAAGGCCCATTCGGCATGTTCGTGATTGGCCATGGGCAAATAGACGGCCTGCACATCCGGATTGGTCAATAAGGTATCCGGATCCTCGTAAGCCTGAATATGGGGATAACAAGGCGCATATTTGGCCAACGTTTCCGCCGCGGCACCGGGCCGGCGGCTGGCAATGGCGATTAATTCGGAATTCGGTGCTTCCAGGATGGCCGGCAGTAGCCGCTCATTGACGCGAGCCGCGCCTAATATACCCCAGCGCAATTTAGCTTGATTGTTCATGACTGTGATCTCCCGCTGATTGTTTTATTTGTTCGCCCGGGAGTTTGCAGCCTTGCGCACAACGAGTCAAACCTAAAACGTTTGAGGTAAATATCGGGCCATGGGTTGAGTTATTTCAAATAAGAGGCC
>NZ_JANIBK010000135.1 GCF_024505165.1 Methylomonas rivi | reverse complement strand
TGGGCTTCGCCCGCCGCGGCCTGTTCGGCCCGGTCGCGCGGCAAACGGTTGCCCGCTTGCAGGACCTGCGCCCGCGTGAACTCTGCATTTTGGCGCTACCGGCTTTGCTGGTCTTGTGGCTGGGTTTTTATCCGCAATGGTTGCTCAATCGACAGGAAAATACCTTGACCTTGTGGTTGCAGCGCGTGTATCAGCCGGCGGCGTGGGTGGCGGACGGCACTTCCGCCGAACGTACTGTTGCGCGGCTCCCCGGCAATTAAACTCGTTTAACCGGAAAATCCGCCTTATAATTTCGATTCGATACTAAATTGCAAGTTAACTATTGAACAAACGTTAGTTCTTAACATCCATTAAAAACAATTTAACTGCTTAAGGAAGTCTATGATGCATACACCCGCCAAATTATTACTGGAAAACAAAGCCTGGTCGCAAGAAGTTTCCGCCAAAGACCCCGATTTTTTTACCAATCTGGCCAAGGAGCAAAAACCGGAGTTTCTCTGGATAGGCTGCGCGGACAGCCGGGTGCCCGCCGACACCATCGTCAATGCCCAACCCGGCGAGATATTCGTGCACCGCAATATCGCCAACCAGGTCATCATGACCGATTTCAATTGCTTGAGCGTGTTGCAATATGCCATTTCGGTGCTAAAGGTTAAGCACGTCATCGTTTGCGGCCATTACGGCTGCGGCGGCGTCAAGGCGGCTCTGCAGCCGCAAAAATCCGATCTGGTCATCGCCAACAAATGGCTGATGCATATCAAGGATGTGTACCGCTTGCACGAAGAAGAATTGGAATCCATCAACCCCGAAAAAAAGGTCGAGCGCCTGATCGAATTGAACATCATCGAACAGGTTTACCGGCTGGCGCATACCTCGATTATTCAATCCGCCTGGAAGCACGGCCACAAGCCGACCTTGCACGGCTGGGTATACGGTTTGCACGACGGCTTGATCAGCGAGTTGATCAAATTGGATCACAACACGCAGATCAACCCCATTTACCGTTACGCGGATTAACCTTCAATCAGATGCTTTAACCGAGGCAGCAGCCATGAAATCCGATTTACAGTATTACGTAAATAATTTACGCAATGATTTGCCCGCCAGTATCGTGGTGTTTTTGGTGGCATTGCCCTTGTGTCTGGGTATTGCCCTGGCCTCCGGGGCGCCGTTGTTTTCAGGCGTGATTGCCGGCATCGTCGGCGGCATCGTGGTGGCCTGGGCCAGCGGCTCGCATTTGAGCGTGTCCGGTCCGGCCGCCGGTTTGACGGTGATCGTTTTCAACGCCATCGAAACGCTGGGCAGTTTCAACGCATTCTTGCTGAGCGTGGTAGTGGCCGGCGTATTACAGTTGCTATTGGGCTTTCTGAAAGCCGGTTTGATCGGCGCCTTTTTCCCGGTATCGGTGATCAAAGGCATGTTGGCGGCCATAGGCTTGATCTTGATCATCAAACAAATTCCGCATGCCACCGGCTACGACACCAGTTTCGACGGCGACGAAAGCTACATGCAGGAAACCGCCGAATCCAGCTTCTTCGAAGTGGTCGACGCCCTGGAAGGCATTTCGCCGGGCGCCACACTGGTGACAGCCGTATCCCTGCTAATATTGATACTGTGGGAAACCAAGCTGTTTAAGCGCTCCGGTTTGTTGCAACTGATCCCCGGCCCTTTGGTGGTGGTGATTTGGGGGGTGGCCTATAACAGCTTGGCAACGCAATTCGCACCCGAGTGGGTGATCAGCTACAAACATCTGGTGGCTTTACCCGAACTGGGCAGCGTGGAAAATTTTGTCAGCCAATTCCGCCTGCCGGATTTCAGCCAGCTCGGCAATCTCAAGATCTATAGTATTGCCGTGACGCTGGCCATCATCGCCAGTCTGGAAACGCTGCTAAGTATCGAAGCGGTCGATAAACTGGATCCGCACAAACGCATTGCCCCCACCAACCGGGAACTCAAGGCGCAAGGCTTGGGCAATATCGTCAGCGGCATGGTGGGCGGCATCCCCATTACCGCGGTTATCGTGCGTAGCGCGGCCAATATCAATGCCGGCGGCCAGACCCGCCTGTCCAGTTTTTTTCATGGCGTGCTATTGCTGATCAGCGTGATGTTTTTTGCCGGCACGTTAAATCAAATCCCCCTGGCCTGTCTGGCCGCCATTCTGTTGCAAACCGGTTACAAACTCGCCAAACCCGGGTTGTTCGTCGCGTTTTTCCACAGAGGCTGGAATCAGTTCCTCCCCTTTACCATCACCGTGATTGCCATTCTGGCGACCGATTTGCTGCTAGGTATTACTATCGGGATGGCGGTGGGTATTTTCTTCGTGCTGCGCGCCAATTTCCACGAAGCCATGACGCTGACCGAGCACGGCTCGCATTACTTGCTGCGCCTGCATAAAGACGTGTCTTTCCTGAATAAAGCCTTATTGCGCAAACATCTCACGGCCATTCCCGCCGATAGCGATCTGATCATCGACGGCACCAAAGCCCTGTTTATCGACCAGGATATTCTGGAAACCATCGCGGATTTTTTAGCGGCGGCGCCGGATAAAAATATCGCCGTTGAAGTTCAGGGTTTTGAAGTTGCTTGCTTAGTGCCCGGTTCGGGGCACTAAGCCGGCCGGCTATTTGTTTCGGGCGTTAATCGGACATGCCGATAGCATCGCAAGGCGGTTTTCCTTTAAAATGGCCGCATAACACCCTTTTGCAAATATGGGCCCCGCCCCGGAACGTTCATGACCGACTATAAACTGACTCACCTTAAACAGCTTGAAGCTGAAAGCATTCATATCATCCGCGAAGTGGCGGCGGAATTCGATAAACCGGTCATGTTGTATTCCATAGGTAAAGACTCGGCGGTCATGTTGCACTTGACCCGCAAGGCCTTCTTCCCCGGCAAGCCGCCGTTTCCGTTGCTGCACGTCGACACCACCTGGAAATTCAAGGAAATGATAGAATTCCGCAACCGCATGGCCCAGGACCTGGGCTGGGATTTGATGGTGCACATCAATCAGGATGGCGTCGAACAAGGCATAGGCCCGTTCACGCACGGCAGTAAAAAGCACACCGACGTGATGAAAACCGACGCCTTGAAACAGGCTTTAAACAAACACCAGTTCGATGCCGCCTTCGGCGGCGCCCGCCGCGACGAGGAAAAATCCCGCGCCAAGGAACGGGTGTACTCCTTCCGCGACAAAAACCACCGCTGGGACCCGAAAAACCAGCGTCCGGAATTGTGGAACATCTATAACGGCAAGGTCGAAAAAGGCGAAAGTATCCGGGTATTCCCGCTGTCCAACTGGACCGAGCTGGACATTTGGCAATACATCCACCTGGAAAACATCCCCATCGTGCCGCTGTATTTTGCCAAGGAGCGGCCGGTGGTCGAAAAAGACGGCATGCTGATCATGGTCGACGACGAGCGCATGCCTATCGGCCCCGAAGATAAAATCGAAATGAAAATGGTGCGCTTCCGTACGTTGGGCTGCTACCCTTTGACCGGCGCGGTCGAATCCACCGCCACTACCTTGCCGGAAATCATCCAGGAAATGCTGCTGACCACCACCTCCGAACGCCAGGGCCGTTTGATCGATCACGATCAGGCCGGGTCTATGGAGCAGAAGAAGCGGGAAGGTTACTTCTAACTCTTGAATTGCAGACGAAATGATTAACAGCGTCCAACTCAAAAACTTTGGCCCACTTACTGAAATAGATTGGAAAAGCCTAGGCCCAATCAATTTGGTGATAGGTAACAATGGCTGTGGAAAGTCGTTTTTATTGAAGGCTATGTATAGTGCTGTGCGAACTTTGGAAAGCTATAAGCGTGGAGATAACCCAAAAAATGCAGCCGATATTTTATTTGAAAAGCTGTACTGGACTTTTCAATCTGAAAAATTAGGTGATCTGGCAACCAAATCTTGCGACGATCCCTTATCATTTAATTTAACTATTGATCAAAAATCTTTTGATTATAGTTTTGGAAAAGATACTCTAAAAGTAATTGGCTCACTTAAAAATGAAGCATCTCCTCGTTCAAGTGATTCTATTTATTTACCTGCCAAAGAAGTATTATCGCTGCATCATATTATTTTAGAATCCAGAGATCGCGACCTTATCTTTGGTTTTGATGATACCTATTATGATCTAGCAAAGGCCTTGCAAAAACCGCTGCGTGGTAAATTTGGCCAGTCAATTACCGATGTACCAACTGGCGACCCCACGGAAGATAAAAAAATAGAAACCAGAGTTTATTTCAGAAAAACCAGCAACAATGCTCGAGAAATACTAGAGAATATATTGGATGGCAAAATAGAATATGATAAAAACCAGAACCGTTGGTTTTTCAAAAAGGGTAAGCAGCGCTTTGATATTGGAGTCACAGCGGAAGGGATCAAAAAAATTTCGATTCTCGATATTTTGCTCGGCAATGGTTATTTAGATAGCAACTCCATTGTATTTATTGACGAACCAGAGGCTGCACTGCATCCCGAGGCAATTTCCAAGCTATTAGACATTATCTCTTTGCTAGCACAGTGCGGCATTCAGTTTTTTATCGCCAGCCACTCTTATTTTGTCATCAAAAAACTATTCTTAATCGCCCAGCAACAGCAACTCTCCATTCCGGTGCTATCAAAAGAAGGCGATAGCTGGCAGCAATCCGATTTATTGCATGATATGCCAGACAACCCAATTATCGACGAATCGATTCGGCTTTACGAAGAAGAAGTAGAGTTAGCGTTCAGATAGATGATAACAATTACCGAATCTAAAATGACCTTTGGCCCATATCAAGAAAGTCATTTATTTAAAATTGAATCAAGTAAAACATATAAAAATATAAAGCATGAAGGTGTAAAAATTGCTGAGTTTCTATTGCTTAAAGAAAAAGAACATAGCAAGTGCGATATTTTGATAGTGGAAGCAAAAGAAAACACACCCAACCCAACAAGTTGCCGAACTTTGCACGACATAAAATTTGAAGCAATTGAAAAAGAAATGACTGGTGGTTTTGAAAACCTTAAGGCTATCAAAGCTTGCTTGGCAAAACTTGAAAGAGATGCGTACTTTAATGATATTCGTGAAAAATTTATGAATAGCTTGCTTCTGTTTTTAGCTCTTTATTCACAAAGACACCCTGATAATAGCCTCGATCTACCGGATGTTTTTAGGAAAATAGAAATTTTTAATGTAAATTTTCAATTAGTTTTAGTTGTTAAAGACAGTGAAGAAGAGTGGTTGCCGCCCTTAAATGAAAAGGTTAAAAAATTACTAAATCCTATAGTTAAAATCTGGAATCTATCACCACAAAACATCATTGTTTTAAATGAAAAAGGCGCTAAAAATCATGGTTTAATTACTTAGAATTTAGTTTGTATTTCGCTCATTTTGTTTTTATAAAGGTTTTAGGAATCCTATGTCCCACCAATCAAACCTCATCAGCACCGACATCAACGCCTATCTGGCGCAACACGAGCGCAAGGAGTTACTGCGGTTATTAACCCGCAGCAACGTTGACGACGGCAAGAGCACTTTTGCATGATGAATGACGTTCGGCAAAACTGTCGGCTCGCCGACTGATAACATCAGGCAAAATTTTGGCTGGGTCTAACCATGCTATTACATGAAGAAATACAACAACACCTTGCTAAGCTGGAGCCCAGCCTGCAAGCCGAAGTATTGGATTTTGTATTGTTTTTGGAACAAAAACAGCAGCAAGCGTTAGCCGGCACTGTAGTTAACGATGAAGAGGCCTTGAAGATTCATCAACAATTGATGGATCAATATAGCGATGCCTTTACAAAATTAGCGCAGTAACGGCATGCCGCAATTGTTTTTCATCTCAAAAACGCTGGCCTTGCAGATACATAGTCAACAAATTGAACGCTTCGGCGGTACGCAAGGCATTAGAGATGAAACATTTCTGGAATCGGCGCTCGGCGCGGCCCAACAAACTTGGCATTACAGCGGCGACATTTTTCAAACCGCCGCTCAATATTGCTATTCGCTCGCCAATAACCACCCTTTTCTGGATGGCAACAAGCGAGCCGCCGCGGCCAGTATGCTGGTTTTTCTGGCCGCCAATCATAAACAGCCGGCGATGGACAATACCCAGCTTTACGACTGGGTGATTAATATAGCTACCCGGCAATTGAGTCGCGATGAATTAGCCGACTTATTAAAACAGTATTGCAAGTAAGCGCTTCACAAAAAAGCGCGGTACCCTTTATTACAAATTAGGCACTTAGGAATCCCATGTCCCACCAATCCGACCTCATCAGCACCGACATCAACGCCTATCTGGCCCAGCACGAACGCAAGGAACTGCTGCGATTTTTAACCTGCGGCAACGTCGACGACGGCAAGAGCACCTTGATCGGCCGCCTGTTGCACGACTCGAAAATGATTTACGAAGACCAGCTGGCGGCGGTACAGGCCGACAGCGTCAAGTCCGGCACCACCGGCGCCGGCAAGATCGACTTGGCCCTGCTGGTCGACGGCTTACAGGCCGAGCGCGAGCAAGGCATCACCATCGACGTGGCCTACCGCTATTTCTCAACCTCGACCCGCAAATTCATCATCGCCGACACGCCCGGCCACGAGCAATACACCCGCAACATGGCCACCGGCGCCTCGACCTGCGACTTGGCGGTGATCCTGATCGACGCCCGTTACGGCGTGCAAACCCAAACCAAACGCCATAGTTTCATCGCCTCCTTGCTGGGCATCAAGCACATCATCGTCGCGGTCAACAAGATGGATTTGGTCGGCTACAGCGAAGACACCTTCAACAAAATCAAGGCCGATTATCTGGCCTTTATCCAGACCCTGGATTTGCAGGACGTGCATTTCATCCCGATGTCGGCTTTGGACGGCGACAATGTGGTCAACCCCAGCGAAAACATGCCCTGGTTTACCGGCATGCCGATGATGGAGTTGTTGAACAGCATCGAAATCGCCAGCGACCACAATTTCGACGACGCCCGCTTCCCGGTGCAATACGTCAACCGGCCGAATCTGGATTTTCGCGGCTTCTGCGGTACGGTGGCCTCCGGCGTATTCCACAAGGGCGATGCGATTACCGCGCTGCCGTCCGGCAAGACCAGCCACATCAAGTCCATTGTCACCTTCGACGGCGAGCTGGATGAAGCCTTCGCCGCCATGGCGGTCACCTTGACCTTGACCGACGAGATCGATGTCAGCCGCGGCGATATCATCGTCGGCCAGCATCGAAACGCGCCGACCATCGCCGATAAATTTAAAGCCACCATCGTCTGGATGGCGGAAAAAGCCATGACGCCGGGTCGGCAATATCTGATCAAACTGGCCACCCGTAGCGTGTCCGGTTCGGTATCGCTGATTCATCACCGCATCGACGTCAACACGCTGGAACATCACGACGCCAATGAGTTAAAACTGAACGAAATCGGCCATTGCACCCTTGCCGTCAACGCGCCTGTAGTGTTCGATCCTTACAAACGCAATAAAACCACAGGCTCCTTCATCGTCATCGACCGTCTGACCAATATCACGGTGGGTGCCGGCATGATCACCGGCGACGCCAGCGAAGAAGACTGGACGCCGGTTTCCGCCGAGGAACGCGCCACCCGTTTCGGCCAGATCGCCTCGGTGATCGGATTGAGCGGCGGCAATGCGCAACAGGCGGCCTACCAACTGGAACGCAAATTGTTCGACACCGGCCATGCGGCAACCATTTTGGAAACCGGCGGCGACGAACTGGTAACCGCCATCAAGCAGGCCGGTTTATTGTGCCTGTACCTGGACAGCAAACCGGCCCAGGCCGACGTGTCGTTTAATAGCGACGAATACACGGTTGACGAAATCTACGCGGCGCTGAAAAATCGCGGCTTGATCCATTAAAAAACCCACCGGTTAAATCGCCGCCTACGTGTTACGTAGGCGGCAAGATAGAGTTAATCGGAAGTCGACTGACGACCGCAAAAACAGCAGGATATTGCCTGAAAAATATTGACTTTGCGGTTGTTAACTGGCCTACAGCGACTCAGGGCTGGCGGATACAATTTAATTTGCTGTGCCGGGAAAAGGCAAATAAGCCGTCATTCACGATGTAGGGGCGATTTACCCTAAAGGGCATAAAAGCTTGCGTAATCGCGCATTACGAAGTCAACATTCCTCCTATTACGCTATCGCTAACCGGAGCGGGCTTCCATCCAGTCTGCCCGCCATCGATTCCACCCATACAACGTTCCCATATCGTTCCAGTAGGAGTTTAGCCGTTGCTCTCGCAGCCCATCCACCACGACAGCCCGTTTCCCTTTTTTTATGTCAATTCCGCATTCTCCGATGAGGAGTCGGCTGCGCTTGAGAATTTATTTTTGCAAGACGCTGAATGGCAGCATCGGGATGGGGCATTTTATCGGTGTTCTCTTAGGGACGTTACCGAGAATATTTCAGCTACGTTTCGGACGGAAGTGCTAGGCAGAATGCGCGAGATTACAAAATTGCCTCTCATAAATCGCGTGGTGGTCACGGCTCAACGAATGCTGCCCGGACAGGCGATTGGTGTACACAGTGACCGGCCGCTAGTGGGCTATGAGATTGCTCGACTGGTCGTGCAACTCAATAAGCAATGGCAGGCGGAGCATGGCGGGGTTCTGGAACTATTCTCTTCGCCGGAGAGGGAAGCGGTTTTCAGTGTTAATCCTGAGTACAACAAAGCTTTCGGCTTTCTGCTTCACGTCGATTCATACCATGGCGTCACCGAGGTTAACCAGCCGCGACAAACAGTTGTCTTCAATTTCTGGCATGCGGCGAATACACCGGAACTTGCCGAGCACCTTCAAGCCATGTTTGCCGACATGCATTTCTCAGAGCTGCCGGCGGCACTCAATCCTGTTGCGTCGGCCGCGGAATTGAGTCTGCCCGAGGATACGACATTTCGCGCCGGCATGGCTGCGCTTGCACTACATCGCTGGGGCTATGATAAGACTACCGTTGTCACGGGGTACCAGCACAGCGCAGGTCTTTCTGTCTGCGATACTAAACATGCCGAGACCTATGCCGCCGTGCTGCTGGCGGATTGGGTGGCGTGTTTGTATCGGGGCTCGTTTGATTTGGTACATTGGAATATCTTGCGACGCGAACTTGAAGGAATAGAAGTGTTTACTCGCCTGATGCCTACATGGCAGCTTTGTCTGCCAGAATAGAGAGCCGAGCAATGACTTGTCGGCACCGGCTCCGTTAGAGAATTGACGAAGCGCCACTAAGCCGCCATTTACAGCATCTATTTGGATGTCCGCTGACCGAGGGACTGCAGTCATATACTCATCAGTTACGGAGATCACTCCGTCGACGGCCCAAAAATCAAGCCGAGCGAAAGAATTGACGGCTGGCGATTATTGGCATACAAAGGTTGAGAAAACACAGAATTCATAGTGTTATCGTCTTAGCCACCGATCAAACCGGTGCCATCTCACAAACAGCTTTTATTGAGGGGGCTTTATGTCATTAACATGGGTTTTAGTAGCAGACAGCAGCAAAGCGCGCTTTTTTTCACTGGCGAACCGAACCGAACCGATGCAGGAAATGGAAGGCATGGTTCACAGCGAAGGCAGAATGCGCGATCAGGATGAAACGAGCGATCGCCAGGGCGGACTGGCGGGCGGCCATGGCGAGGGAGGCCACGCCTTTGAAGCGCCAACGGAGCCGAAACAACACGAGGCCGAGGTCTTCGCCAAACAAATCGCCGATAAACTGGAGCACGGCCGCGTCGATCATGCTTACAACAAGCTGGTTCTTGTCGCTCCTCCGGCCTTTTTAGGCACGTTGCGCCATACGCTGAATGAACATATTCAAGAACTGGTCAGCCATTCGCTGGACAAAAATCTGGTTGAAGAAAGCGAAGCGGAGATTCGCGGGCATATTTTTTAAAACACGCAAAACCGTGCTCGAAATACCGGCATCCTGCCGGACACCATTTATGCGTCGATTTTCGCTACGCCTGAAAAACGCGCTTATAGCGAAGGCCGTGACGCCCCAAAGCGCCACGGCCCAGATAGCATGCAAATAGTAGGGCAGCAACACCCATGCATCGATGGTGAACGGCCGCTTGGCGGGCACCGCCGCAACCCCCATTGCGCAAGGCCTCGCGTATCGGCGCATCGCACAAAATCGCTTGCCGCCGATAGGTCTCCACCGTAAAGAAATACGTTGCACCGGGTGTTTGCGAGCGGCGGTAACGGGACATCGGTTTTGGTGGTTATGTTGTGAGGGTTAATTCAAAAGTTATGGTTTATCCGCGTGGGCACGAAAAGCATGTGCCCACCCGTTACTCTTGGTTTTATATCCAAGTGTCTTTGGTGGAGCGTGGACTTCTGTTTAATAGGTGTCGCTATCGCGACGGGTTATTTAAAGAAACAACACCCGGATGCCGCTTTTTTCCTGCGTTCCTCGGGTTTGAGCGGGCTGACCCGCTCAAACCTTCCGGTGCTCGGCTCGGCATAACGGGAGAAAACCCATCACGGAGTTTGAAATCGATTAATATTTTGGAAAGTCGCGTAGGTCAGGGTGCGAGATAGCGTTCCCTGACAAATTTTGGGCCCATGACTTCGAAATGTCACGTAACCGCTATCGCGGCAACGTGACC